>VEQW01000012.1 GCA_018883025.1 Solirubrobacterales bacterium
GTCCGGGCCTGGCTGAGCGAGGCCCCAGCCCTCGCAAGCTGGGCATCCCAGGTGTCCAGGGCCGACGGCGAACCCTCGCCCCGGGCGATCGAGGAGAGCAGGGCGTTCCTCTGGGAGAGTGTCCGGCCGAACTCCTGTCGCAGCCCTTCCCTCCTCTGCCACCTGGCGCCGACGAACCTGTCCAGGTGGGCCCTGCGAAGAGCTGGGGGGCCCTTGACCAGCTCGAGTCGCTCCGGGGAGAAAACGGTTACGGCAGGCCGGTTTCGTTCCGCTTCGGACCTATCGACCCGAGCCCCATCGAGGGTCGTCCTGGTCTGCTCGGTGCGGGACGTCGCAGTCATGAATTCGTGGGCAACGCCGTCCTCCTCCTCGACCGTGACCCGAACCCGGGCGTGGTCCCCGCCGAACGGGATCAAGTCCCTGCGGTCCGCCGTCCGGAACGACTTTCCGGTCAGGCCGAAGAACGCGGCCTCGAGGAGGTTGGTCTTGCCGGATCCGTTCGGTCCGAAGACCGCGGTCGAACCCGGGCCGAGCTCCAGGACCACATCTTCGAGGGACCTGAACCGGTCGGCCGAGACCGACGAGACCCTCAAGGTCAGTCGCCGAGTCGAAGGGGCATCACGAGGTAGCGGAAGTCCTCGCTGCCGATCGGTTGGATCAGTCCGGGCCTGAGCGGCGATATCAGCTTCAACATCACTTCCTCGCCATTCACCGCCTCGACGCCATCCTTGAAGTACTCGTGGTTGAAACCGACGGTCATCTCCTCACCCTCGAAACCCGCAGGGATCGTCTCGCTGGCATCACCGACTTCCGGCGTCTCCGCGGTAAGGGTCAGCTCTCCGGGTGCAAGGGTGATCTTGATCGGGCGACCACGATCGAGCATCCTCCCGACCCGCCTGACCGACTCGAGCAGCTCGTCACGCGACAGCCTCACATCGTGTTCCCAGCTTTCCGGGAACAGCTGCTGGTACTTCGGGAACTGCCCCTCGACCATCGTGGTCGAGAAAACGGTGCCATCGATGTCGAAAACGGCCTCGCGATCACCTATCGAGACCTTGACCTGGTCGGACTCCGTTCCCCCGAGGATCCTGACCAGCTCCTTCAACGACTCGGCCGGAACATTTGCCTCCACCTCGACTCCGGCCGAAGCCGGAAGCTTGGTCTCCTTGACCGCAAGCCGATAGGAGTCGGTCGCCGCCATGGTCATAGCGTCCCCCTGGATCGTCACCTGCACCGCCGAGAGGACGGGCCTCATGTCCCCGGTCGAGGCTGCACCGGCGACCAGGTCGATCGTCTCGACTAGAGCCTCGCGATCGAGGGAGACGGCCCCATCCCCCAGTCCGGGGAGTGGGGGGAAATCATCGGCGTTCATCGTGCGGACATGGAAGACCGACGTGCCGGACTTGATCTCGACGTCCTTCTCCGAGGGCCTGAAAGCGACCTCGACCGTTCCCGGCCTCAGGGAGTTGGCGACATCCGGAAGGATCTTCCCCGGGAGGAGGACCCGACCCTCACCATCGGGGGTTCCTGCCAGATGCACGGGCACCTTGATGCTTCGATTTCCGTCGGTCGCACTCACCGTCAATCGGCCATCGGAAAGCTCGACCAGAATCCCGCCGAGGGCCTGGTTGTCCCGAGCCTGGGAAACGGATCTCCCCGCCGCTGCGGTAGCTCGTGCGAGCTCCTCCTGTTCGACCGAGAACTCCAACGCCCCTCCTAGGACACCCTTGAAAACGACCTGTTGAAGTTCGAGTTAGTAGGTCGTTGGGCTTTGTTGTACTGGGGGTTCATTCCGCTTTACAATAGGGAAAACAGGCGTTGGGCAGCGGTCGGTGGGTGGGGATATCGATTGTCACAGCTGGCTCGGCGCAACTGCCCGGTCCACATCCGACCCCGATGTCCTCGATGGGCCCACACCGACTCAACTGGAGATCGCCGCCCGGAAGCCGGTCAGCAGCCGGGTGATCTCCGGATCGACACCTTCGGACTCCTCGACTCGGCGTACGGCCGACAGAACGGTCGAGTGGTCCCGGTCGCCGTAGAGCGAGCCGATCTCGGAGAGGGTCGAGCCACAGACCTCGCGGGTGACGAACATCGCCACCCCCCTGGCCTGGACCGTCCTCCTGTCCCTCCGTCGCGAGGTGAGGTTGTCGAGTGGGATCGCGAAGTAGGAGGAGGCAAGATCACGGATTCCCCTCGGCGTTACTTCAGGGGCAGCGGTCCGCTGGGCTCCGTTGCCGGACGCAACCACCCGGGTCACCAGCTCCCGGCTTACCTCCGAGCCGGCGAGCGAGGCCTCCGCAACTATCCGAGTGAGTGCGCCCCTCAACTGCCTGAGGTTCGCCGTGACGGAGGAAGCGATAAGCCTCACCACCTCTGTGTCCGGAAGGTCGATTCCGGCTTCGTCGATCAGCTGCCGGAGGACGGTCAGCCTCGTAGCGAGGTCTGGACTCTCGAGTTGGACGGAGAGGCCCCACTCGAAGCGATCGGAGAGCCTTGCCGCCATGCCGTCGATTCCGGAGGGGTCGGTATCTGCCGAGAGGACCAACTGGGCTCCGGCTTCGTGGAGGGTGTTGAAGGTGTGGAAGAACTCCTCCTCGGTTCGCCTTTTCCCGGCGAGGAACTGGACGTCGTCCACCAGCAGGACGTCGACGGAGCGGTACCTCTGGCGGAAAGCATCGGCACTTCCATTCGCCCTCAAGACCTCGATGAACTCCGAGGTGAAGGATTCCGCGTTGGTGAAGAGGACCGTCAGGTCGGGGCGGTTTCGGGCCAGGTACTGGGCGATGGCCCCCATCAGGTGGGTCTTCCCCAGGCCCGGGGGCCCATGGAGGAACAGCGGGTTGTAGGCCTCGGCTGGCGCCTCGGCGACCGCGAGCGCAGCCGAGTGGGCCAGGTGGTTTCCCCTGCCGATCACGAAGCGGTCGAAGGTGTGGGTCGGGTTCGGCTGGATGATCCTGTCCGGCCTCGATCGGCCCCCCTCGGCGGATGCCTCGTCGAAGGAGATCCCCGCGACCTCGAACCCCCGGGAGCCGAACGCTTCCCGGATCAACCCCTGGTATCGACGGGAGACCCACTCCCGCACACCGTCGGGGCCGCGGAAGAAGAGGATCGAGTCCCTCTCCGCCACCGGGCGAATCGGCGCGATCCACATCCGGAAGGTCGATTCCGGAAGGCTCGCGGCAAGCGACTCCCTCACCTCGACCCAGAGCCTCGCGAGGTCCAGCTCGTGCGGCGGCTGGAGGTCACTCCCTGACGGGCTGTCGGCCCCATCCATCGAGGTCCGATCGGCCGCGCCGGGGAAGCCTGCGGGCAGGCCCGACTGCTCGGGCTCACGGGTGGTTTTTGGCTCCTCCATTGGTGTTTCTGGGCCTCCGGGAATCCTCGCTCGAGTCCTGGACCGACTGACCTTCCGACCCCCTCGAGGCCCGGCAGGGCCTCGACGACCTCTCGGGAAGGCCGGTCGAAGATAGTCCCGCTTGGGCCCTCCGCCCGGAAGCCAGCTCGCAACCACCGGAGAAAAAAGGTGGGCGCTCGTCGGGGGTCCGCGGGGCCGTCCTACCCCTATACTCCGGCCCCCGATGAAGCGGACCTACCAGCCGAAGAAAAGGAAGCGCGCGAAGACCCACGGCTTTCGCGCCAGGATGAAGACGAGGTCGGGCCGCGAGATCGTCAGGCGGCGGCGGCGCAAGGGTCGCAAGCGCCTGACCGCGTGAGATGTCCGGGGAGGACCCGGGGCGCCCTCGGCGGAAACGACTCTCCCGGAGTGGGGATTTCAAACGCGCCTACCGGGAGGGAGACTCGAGGGCCAATCGGTTCCTGGTCGTCTATCGGTTCGATCGGGCCGAGGACCCTGATTCGGGGGAGGGATCGACGAGGCTCGGAATCTCGGTCTCGAGGAAGGTCGGCAACGCAGTCACCCGCAACCGGGTCAAGCGGATTCTCGGGGAGGGATTCTGGGAGGTCCTCGCCGGGGATGCGTCGGAAGCCGATTTCGTCCTGGTTGCGCGGCCCGGAATCGAGCAGATGATCGAGACGGACGGTATGGACGGGGTCAAGAGCGCGATCTCGGACTTGATCCTGGCGGAGCCCTCCGAAGGGGAAGACGACGGCTCTGGGGCTGGGAGCGAAGGGCGTTCCACGTGAAACGGAGCCGATCCGTGGAAGGGAACCGGAATCTGGCCTCCAGGGCAGCAACCGCACCGATCAGGGCCTACTCACGCCTGATTTCCCCCTCATTGCCCCGACGCTGCAAGTACGAGCCGACCTGTTCCGCATACGCAGTGGAGGCAGTCGAGCGATTCGGGGTCTTTCGTGGGCTCCTTCTGGCCGTGTGGCGCCTCTTGAGGTGCAATCCCTTGAGCCACGGTGGCTTCGATCCGGTCAGGGAGGAGTTCACCCTGAAGGTCGGTCCGATGGATCCAGCCGTGTACCACGGAGAGATCCCGGCCGACGGAGCTGAGGGAGGCAGGTAGCGGCGTGATCTTCCTGGCAAACATCCTCCAGCCTCTGATCAACATCGCCGACGCCGTTCTCTCGGCATTCCATGGACTGGGCCTGAGCTGGGGCGCCTCGATCATCGCGCTGACCTTTGCCACCCGGCTGGTCCTGATCCCCCTCACCTACAAGCAGATCAAGGGGATGAGGGCACTACAGGCCTTCCAGCCCCAGATCAAGGAACTCCAGGAGAAGTACAAGAACGACCGCCAGCGGCTCTCCCAGGAGATGATGAAGCTCTACCAGGAGAACAAGATCAACCCGCTTGCCTCCTGCATCCCACTGATCGCCCAGATGCCGATCTTCATCACGCTCTTCTACACCCTGAGGGGGCCCCTCAGGGAGGACATCTGCGGCCAGACGGCCGTTCCCTGCAGCGAGCTGACCATGGCCCAGATCCAGGCCAATCCCCAGATCGAGGCGCTCTATCCGTTCGGCGAGTCCTTCCTCTTCATCCCCGACATCACGGCCTCCGCGACCGGTGGAGTCCTCGTCGCCCTGATCGTTATCTACGTGGTTACCCAGCTGTTCTCGGGTCTGGTGATGGCGACCACCGCGGACCGCAACCAGAGGCTCCTGATGATGGCCTTGCCGTTCATCTTCATCCCCTTCATCATCGGCTTCCCGGCGGGGCTGATCCTCTACTGGATCACGACAAACGTTTGGACGATCGGCCAGCAGGCCGTGGTCAACAAGGTGATCCCGCCGCCCGACCTCTCCAATCCCGAGGTTGCGGCAGCAGCGAAGCCCCCTCCACCGCCGCCACGCAAGAAGAAGCGCAGGCGCTGACCCGGCGCGGGCTCGGAGCACCTACACTCCGGAACCGATCCCCAGATGACCGAGGAACTCCCGGAAAACGAGGACGAAAGCGCTCCGGCCGAGCCGTCGGAATGGCCCGAAGACCCCGCTGAGAGGGTCCGGCTCCTGGTCGAGGCCTTTCTCGACGAACTCGACCTGGAGGGCGAAGTCGAGGTCGAGGAGGGGGAGGACTCGATCACCGCGTCGGTCGAGGGCGACGACGACTACGGGGTGCTGATCGGAAGGCGCGGCCAGACGATCGATGCCCTTCAGCTGATCTGTTACCAGGCTGCCTTTCGGGGGGTAAGGGATCGAAAGCGGGTCACGGTCGACGCTGCTGGCTACCGGGCCGAGAGGGACGAGATGCTCGAGGGGCGGGCCGACCGGGCCGCTGACGATGCGGTCGCCACCGGGGACGAGATCGAGATGGACCCGATGAACGCCCGTGAACGGCGGGTGATCCATGAGCGACTCCGCGACCGTCCCGAGGTCGAGACATTCAGCGCGGGTGACGAGCCGAACCGTCGGGTCGTGGTCGCCCCGCTCGTCACGGACTGAGCGGCGTGGGCCAGGTCGGCCCGACCGGAGCCGGACGGGGATTCCCCGACGAGGCCGAACGGGTCGAGGTCCCGGATCCAGAGGCGATCGACGCTCTCGTAGGTCGCCTCGAGCCGCTGACCCGGTTGGTCGCCGAGTCGCCCCTCTCCCTCAGTTCGGTGACCGAGCCGAGCGAGGCCGAGAGAGTCCACCTGCGCGACTCCCTCTCGGCCCTCGCGGTCGATCAGGTCCGTTCGGCCAAAGCAGTGGTCGACATCGGATCGGGTGCCGGCTACCCTGGAATTCCGCTTGCCATGGCGCTTCCAGAGGCAGAGTTTACCCTGCTCGATTCGGTCGCCAGGAAGGCCCGCTTCGCCGGAGAGGCAGCCGATGCGCTCGGCTTGGCCAATGTCGAGGCCTTAGGGGTCAGGTCCGAGGAGCTCGCTGCCGGGGAAGGGAGGGAGCGCTTCGACCTCGCCCTCGCCCGGGCCGTCGCCCCGCTCTCGGCCCTTGCTGAGCTCGCCTCGCCCCTCCTTCACGAGGGCGGGACGCTCCTCGCCTGGAAGGGCGAGCGGGAGCCCGAGGAGGAGCGTCGGGTCGAGGCCCTTGCCGAGCGGTTGGCGATGGAGCCGCGTGGCATCCTTGCGGTCGTGCCGTTCGAGGGCAGCAGGGAGCGGCACCTCTACCTGCTCGAAAAGTCAGGTCCGACACCGGCGGAGCTGCCACGGAGGCCGGGGATGGCCAGGAAGCGCCCCCTGCCGGAATAACCTGAACCCGATGAGTTCCGGCCCCCTCCCCAGCAAAAGACGTCTCGGTCCGGGGGGGTGAGTCGGTCGGTCTACGCGGTCGCCAACCAGAAGGGGGGAGTCGGCAAGACGACCACGGCCGTCAATCTCGCTGCCGTCTTCGCGGCAGGAGGTCGAAAGACCCTGGTGGTAGACCTCGACCAGCAGGCGAATGCGACCGTCGCACTCGGGGTCCAGAAGGGGATGAGGCCCTCGAGCTACGAGGTCCTTGCCGGCGAGGCCACAGCGGCCGATGCAGTGGTACCCGGACCCGTACCGAACCTCGAGGTGCTCCCGGCGAGCCGGGACCTGGCTGGCTCGGCGATCGAACTGGCCTCGGTTCCTGACCCGCCATTCCAGCTGAGTCGGCAGCTCGAGCCGTTGGTCGGCCGGTACGACGTCGTCCTGATCGACTGCCCACCCGCTCTCGGCCTGGTCACGGTCAATGCGCTGGTCGCCTCCGACCGGGTGATCGTCCCGGTCCAGGCCGAGTACCTGGCGCTCGAGGGGCTGATCGAGTTCCTCGACACCCTGACGACCGTCCGACGGGAGCTCAATCCTTCCCTGGAACTGGCCGGGGTGGTTGTCACAATGCATGACGAGCGAACCCGACTTGCCCAGGACGTCGAGAGGGACGTGAGAGACCACTTTTCGGAAACCGTTTTCCAGACCGTCGTGCCCCGAACGGTTCGCCTGGCCGAGGCCCCGAGCTACGGGCTCCCGGTCTCCGAGTACGCCCCTGATTCCCGGGGCGCCTCGGCCTACCGTGCCCTTGCAGCGGAGGTGACCGAGCGTGGCTGAACCCAGGGGGATGGGCAGGGGGCTGGCGGCGATCCTCCCCGAGCCGGGCCTTCGGTCGGAGGTGGTCGAGCTGCCGATCGAGTCGCTCGCCCCGAACCCCGATCAGCCCCGGTCGAATTTCGATCAGGCGGGGCTCGATGCCCTGGCCGATTCGATCGCGGACAGCGGGGTCGTTCAGCCAGTGATCGCGACCAGACTTAGTGATGGAAGTTACGAACTCATTGCCGGCGAACGCCGGTGGCGGGCGGCCGGAATCGCAGGCCTGAAGACGATCCCGACCGTAATTCGCGATCCGGCAGAGGCCGAGCGGCTGGAGCTTGCGCTGGTCGAGAACATGGTGCGTGAGGACCTGAACCCGGTGGAGGAGGCCCGGGCCTGTGCAGCCCTGATCGAGGAACTCGGCCTGAGCAAGGAGGACCTGGGCCGGAAGATCGGCCGCAGCCGCTCCCAGGTCTCGAACCTGGTTCGGCTGCTCGACCTGCCCGACGAAGCGATCGCCCTGCTCGAGGAAGGACGGATCACCGAAGGACATGGCCGGGCGATCCTCCAGGCTCCCGACCACGAGGCCCGCAAGGAGCTCGCCGACAGGGCGGCTCGGGAGGGCTGGACGGTTCGAAGGACCGAGGACGAGGCCCGGGCCCTCTCCGGGAAGCCCGGCCCGAGGGCGGTTCCCGGCCGGAAGGGGTTCACCGCGGAGGAGGCGAAGCGGGCCGAGACCCTCGCCGCCGGACTCGAGACGCGGTTCGACCGGCCGGTACGGATCCGGCCGAAGGCGGGAGGAGCGGTGGTCGAGATCACCCTGACCGACCTCGCCGACGCCGGCCGGCTGGCCGACGACCTGGACTCGCGGCAGTAGAATCCCCGCCCTGCGGCGCCGACCGCGACGCGGGCGATTAGCTCAGTTGGTTAGAGCGCATCTCTGATAAGGATGAGGTCCCTGGTTCGAATCCAGGATCGCCCATCTCCCCGGACCCTCGGGGCCCCCTCGAGACCTCGAGCCATCGACTCCCCGGGCCCTTCGGCCCGGTCGGGGCGGGGGAGGAGCCGCATATATGATCGCCCGCGATGCGAGAGGTGCAGATCTACGGGGTCAGCTTCGACATGGTCGGCAAGCAGCCGATCGTCCTGTTGAAGACGATCGACGACAACCGCTTCCTGCCGATCTGGATCGGGCATCCCGAGGCGGCCGCGATCCTGATGAAGCTCCAGGGGGCCGAGACACCGCGGCCGATGACCCACGACCTGCTGGTCGAGCTGCTCGACCAGACCGATACGACCTGTGAACGGATCGCGATCACCGAGCTCCGGGACAACACCTTCTTCGCCTCGATCACGATCTCGGTATCGGGGACCGAGATCGAGGTCGATTCCAGGCCTTCCGACGCTCTGGCCCTGGCGGTCCGGCTCGCTGTGCCGATCTTCGTCGCCGACGAGGTGATCGAGGAATCGTCGATCGAGTTCGAGCAGGGCGAGGAAGACACCGACGAGGTCGTCGAGCAGTTCAAGGACTTCCTCGAAGACGTCTCTCCCGAGGATTTCCTCAAGGATTCCTAGGGAGCTTCGTTCAGGTGTCCGGTCCGGTCGCCAGTCCGAGGATCCGTTCCACCAGAGCGTCGAATGAGAGCCCAGCCGCCTCTGCGGCCTGGGGCAGGAGAGAGGTCTCGGTGAGTCCGGGGACCGGGTCGACCTCGATCACCCTCGGCCCGTCATCAGCCAGCAGCATGTCCACCCGGGCGAGGTCGAGGCAACCGAGGGCATCGCATGCCGCGAGGGCCACCTGCTCGACCTGCGACCGATCGGCTTCCGAGAGCCGGGCGGGCGTCTCGAATCGGGTAGCCCCGATCTCGTACCGCGCCTCGAAGTCGTAGGTAGGTCGCTCGGTCGGGATCGCCTCGACGATCGGCAGTGGCTCACCCCCGATTACCGACACCGCCAGCTCCCGCCCGTCCACCCATTCCTCCAGGAGGGCCGAAGCCCCGTAGCTGAGCGCGGTGACCACGGCAGCCGGCAGGTCGGCCGGGTCGGTCACCACGGTCAGGCCCAGGGCCGAGCCCTGGGACGCCGGCTTTGCGACGAGCGGGAGACCGAGTCGGTCTATCGCTGCCGGTAGCCCGGCGGCCGCGCCGTAGTCGCGGATGGCCGCTTCCGTGACCGGGAACCAGGCGGGGGTTGGGACCCCCTCCATCCCGAAGACGTGCTTGGCGAGTCCCTTGTCCGAAGAGAGTCGGCAGGATGCGACCCCCGGTCCGGTGAAGGGGACGCCCGAGAGCTCGAGCAGGGCCTGGACGGTGCCGTCTTCGCCGTCTCGCCCGTGGAGGGCGATGAAGGCGACCTCTGGGCCTGCCTCGGTGAGGTCGGTGACCAGTCCCGGGCCCGGGTCTATCCGGGCCACCTCGTGGCCGAGCTGGCGGAGCGAGTCGGCTACCCGGCGCCCCGACTGGAGCGAGACGCTCCGCTCTAGTGAAATGCCGCCGCTGAGCAGTGCGACCTTCATCCGGCCTTCCGTCGCTCCTTCTCGACCGGTCCGCCGGGCAGTGGCAGTTCGGCCGTGTTGGCGATCGTCTCGTAGAGGCCGAGCATCCGGTCGGCCAGGCGTCCGATCCGGCGCACCCCCTCGATGATCCGCTCTTCGGGTACGCCGCTGAAGTTCAGCCTCATCGAGTTGGTCCCGCGACCGTCGACGAAGGCCTCGGCCCCCGGGACGAAAGCGACGTTTTCGCCCAGCGCCTTGGCCAGGAGGTCTCCGGTGTCGATCACCTCCGGAAGGGTTGCCCAGACGAACAGGCCGCCCTCGGGCCGCGACCAGTCGGCCCCGTGGGGGAAGTACTCGGCAATCGCCCCGAGCATCGCGTCCCTGCGGGACCGGTAGACCTCCCTCAGCCCGTCGACGTACTCGTCGAACCGACCGGACTGCAGGAACCGGAGGGCGAACTCCTGAACGAGGTTGGAGGTGCAGAGGTCGGCCGCCTGTTTTCCGAGGACGATCTTCTGCCTCACCGGTGGCGGCGCGACGACCCAGCCGAGCCTCAGCCCGGCAGCGACGATCTTCGAGAAGGTCCCGACGTAGACGACGAAGCCGCCGCCGTCGATCGAGTAGAGGCTGGGGAGCGGATCGCCCTCGAACCTGAGCAGGCCGTACGGGTTGTCCTCGACCACGAGGATCTCGAAGCGGCGGGCGATCTCGACCATCTGCCGACGCCGCTCCAGCGAGAGGGTGATTCCCCCGGGATTCTGGAAAGTGGGGACCGAGTAGATGAACTTGGGCCGCTTTCCCCCAGCTTCGAGCTCGGTCAGGGTCTGCTCCAACAGGTCGGTCCTCATGCCCTCCGAGTCGCACTCGACCTGGATCACGTCCGCCTGGTAGGCGGCAAAGGTGGGGAGGGCGCCGGGGTAGGTGGGTGCGTCGCAGAGCAGTACGTCGCCGGGATCGACCAGCGCCCGGGTGACCAGGTCGAGCGCCTGCTGGCCGCCCGTGGTCACGGTCACGTCCTCGGGCTCGGCGCCGGTTCCCTCCCGCGCCATCACCTCGGGGATCGCCTCCCGGAGGCCGTCGAGTCCCTCGGTCGGCCCGTACTGGAGGGCGCCGGCCAGCCCGTCGGCAGCGATGCCGGCAGCGATCTCCTCGAACAGATCGGCCGGAAAGGTGGAGGTGTCGGGCAGGCCCCCGGCCAGGGAGATCACCTCGGGCCGGGTCGCGATCGACATCATGTTCCTCATCGCAGACGACCTCATCTGGCGGGTCCGTGCGGCGAAAAGGGCTGCGTAGCGCTCGAGGTCGCGGGCCTCGGTCCGCGGCCTGCGTGGAGCGGGCGGGACTTGCTCGGGCTCCATCCCTTTATTCTGACCCCATCGGAGCCTTCGAGACAATCTGCCTCGGCCTGGGCCTCGGAACGGCGGTGGGTCTCGCCGCCGGGGCGACCGGGGTCGAGGGTTCTGCGCGTGGGCGGATGTGCGTGCTGTCGGCGGTGATCGGCCTCGTGGTCGGGTATTTCGGCGCCTCGGCCCTGGGTGGCGGCGCCTTCCTGGGAGCGATCTTCTCGGCCCTGGCCGCCGCCTTCGGTTGCGCCGTCTTCTCCGACGTGCGGGCCGGTGCCAACCGGAGGGGGGCGACCGCGGTCCTCGGCCTCGGATTCGTCATCGGGGCCCTCGTGGTCGCCGGACTGACCCTCCTCCTGCCGATCCTCGGACTCCTCTTCCTGATTGCGGCCGTGTGGCTTGCCGTCACCCGGAACCGCCGCCGGCCCGAGAAGCACGCCGGCCTCCGTGTGCTCAGGTAGATGACGCGGAAAAAACTGGTCCTGGTCTACGTCGATTCCCTCCGGACCGACATGCTGGAGGCGGCGATCACCGATGGGCGGGCCCCCACCTTCGGCCGTCTGGTCAAACGGGGGACGCTGATCGGTGACTGTGTCGCCCCGTTCCCATCGGTCACCCCGGTCGCCTCGGCAGAGATGGTCACCGGGGTTCGCGCCGATCGGCACTGGATCAGCGGCATGAACTGGTACCACCGGGTCGAGCAGCGCTACGTCGAGTACGGCTCCTCGCTCGATGCCGGCCGGGCCTTCGGCCTGCTCCGGTCGCTGACCGACCTCGTCTACAACATGAACCTGGCCCACCTGAGTCCGGAGATCGAGACGGTCTTCGAGACTCTCGACGACCGCGAGGTCCGGACGGCTTCCACCCCGTTCCTCATCTACCGGGGCCGCCACCGCCACGAGGTCACCCTGAGCGGGCTCTCCGGGCGGGCGATCGAGGCCGGGCTGCTCAAGTTCCACTACGGGACCTGGGGGCCGAGGGAGCTGTTCTACGGCGAGCTCTATGCCTCGATGGAGGTTCCCTGCCGCCCGAGCGCCGTCCCGGGGCGCCAGGACGGCTACTCGGCCTGCTGCGCGGCCGAGCTGGTCAGTCGTGATCGATTCGACTTCATGCTGCTCTCGTTCCCCGACAACGACAACTACTCCCACCGATTCGGTCCGAGGGCCTCGGTCGACTCGATCGAGCGGGCCGACCTCTGCATGGCCGAGGTCGTTCGAGCGGGCGGGGGGCTGGACCGGTTCCTCGCCGACCACGCCGTGATCCTGGTGGCTGACCACGCCCACTCGGACGTGACGGCGACCCTGGACATCATCGGTTCCCTCGAGGCCGAGTGGGACGTCCTCCAGCCTTCCGAGGATCGGACCGGATCGGCCGAGCTGGCGGTCAGCCCGACCTCCCGCGCGGCCAACATCTACCTGCTTCGGGGCGGCCTCGAACCCGGCCGCCACCAGGCGGTCAGGGAGCGGGTCGCCGCGACCGAGGGCGTCGAGCTGGTCATCTGGCTGGAGAGCCCGGAGGGCGAGCCGGTGGTCAGGATCTCACCCGGCCACGACGGGGACGCCGTCCTGGTCGTGGTGGTCGAGAGGGATGGGAGGAGGCTCGAGTTCGGTCGCTCGGAGGACCTGCCGTCCGACTGGGGCGAGACGGTCGGTGATCGCCGAGGGGGATCCTGGTCGGTACGGGGAGACCTCGGAGCCCTCGGGGCCTCGTTAGAAGGGGGCCGGTTCGATTCCCCGCAATACCCCGACGCACTCGGCCGACTCTTCTCGGCGATGCTCGCTCCCCATTCGGGCGACATCGCGCTCTCGGCCTCGCTCGGCTACGAATGCATCGACTGGGGCGGGTCGGCCCACCTGGGCGGCGGCAGTCACGGGTCACTGAGGAGGGAGGACTCGTCGGGGCCGCTGCTGTTCGTCGGCTGTGGTCCGGATCAGGGGGAGACCGACGCCCGGCAGTGGGCCGTGGGAGACGTTGCCCCCGTGATCAGGGAGCACTTCCTGGCCGCCTGAGGCTCAGGTCTCGACCGGGACCTGGAAAGGTTCGATCGAGTCGGCCCGTCCCCCGGGCCCGACGACGACCGCAGCGCCCATCACCCAGACGTCGCCTTCGGCATCGTCGAAGCGGAGTGGGAGGCCGGTCCGCATCCGTTCGATCACGGTCTCCCTGTTCACCCCGAGGACACCGTTCCTCGAGCCGGTCATGCCGACATCACTGATGAAGGCAGTACCGCCGGGGAGGACCCGGGCGTCGGCCGTGGGCACGTGGGTATGGGTCCCCAGGACGGCCGAGACCCGACCGTCCAGGTACCAGCCGAGGGCGACCTTCTCGCTGGTCACCTCGGCGTGGAAGTCGACCACGACTGCCTCGGCCCTGCCATCGAGCTCCTCGAGCAGACGGTCTGCCTCATCGAACGGCGACCGGGCGGCATCCAGGGCGACCTTTCCGATCAGGTTGACCACTGCGACCTCCATGCCCCCGGCCTCGACCACGCAGTAGCCCCGGCCGGGGTTGGAATGCCTGAAGTTCGATGGTCGGAGCACCCGCTGGTCGTCGTCGAGGTAGTCCCAGGCCTCCCTGCGCCGGTAGGCGTGGTTGCCGAGTGTGATCAGGTCGGCCCCGGCCTCGAAGAGCTCGGCAGCAGTCCCTTCGGTGATTCCGACCCCCCCGGCCGAGTTCTCGCCGTTTACGACCACCAGGTCTGGGGAGAAGCGGTCGCGGAGCTCGGGCATCGCCGAGGCGAGGCCGTTTCGACCGGCCGAGGAGACCACATCACCGATGAAGAGCAGGTTCACCGCCTGAACCTAGCGCGGCCCCGCTGCCCGGGCGGGCCTAGACTCCCGGGGGGTTGGCATCTGCAGACGAAAGCTCCCCCGGGCAGGACGGGGCACCCCTGTTGGCGCGACTCCGGGAGGAGGCGACGGCGGCCGGAGCCTCCGTCGAGTGGACCCCGACCGCGGCCCTGGACCCGGTGCTCGGGGCGCTGGTCACTTCGGCGGCGACCGAGGCCGAAACCCGGCGAGAGGCCGCCTATGCCCTCGAGGCGATCTTCGAGGGCTTCCTCTGCCATCAGGGCAGCCCCCGTCTGGTCAGCCCCGGGGACGGGGACGTGGCGCTCCTGACCGGCGACCTGCTCTACGCGATCGGCCTCGAGGCGGTCGCCTCGACCGGGGACACGGGAGCTGTCAGGGCACTGGCCGACCTGATCGGCCTCTCGGCCGCGGTCGCCTCGGAAGGCCGGACGGCGGCGCTCGTTCCGCTCTGGCAGACCCAGGCCCTGGTGCTCGCCGATCCGGAATCTGGTGGTTTCGAGGACCTGCTCGAGGCCGTCGGTGATGGCACCGACAGGGATGGAGCTGCCCTTGCCGAAGCGGCCCGTGATCGGGCTTTCAGGGCCGGTGCTGATGGTGCCTTCGACCGGGCGGGCGAGGCTCTACAATCCCTCGCAGAGGTGGCACCCGAAACGTAGGCCCCCCGGACCTGTCCCCTCAGTCCAGAAAGGCAGTTCTGGCAGACGAAACCGAAAAGAACGGCGCCTCCCGGTCGGACTCGGCTCCCGAGCTCCCTCCGGCGCCGCCCAGGGGTTATTTCGAGGGCGAGTCGATGACCCGCCGCAAGGCCTTCGTGGTCGGAAGCGCCGCGCTGGGAGGACTCGCGGGTGCCGCCGTCGTCCTGCCGGTCGTGGGATTTGCGATCGCTCCGGTCCTGACCAGGGGCGAGGAGCGGTGGGAGGCGGTCGGTACCGAGGACGATTTCGACCGCGAGACCTACCGGACCGTGGTCTTCACCGAGACCCCGGGCATCGGCGAGGCCGGTAAGACGACTGCTTACGTCAGACGGGGCTCGGCCGAGATCGAGGGTGAAGATCCGAACGGCTATGTCGCGATCTCGACCCGATGTGCCCACCTCGGCTGCCCGGTCAGGTTCGTCCAGGCCGCCGGAAACTTCATCTGTCCTTGCCATGGCGGCGTCTACGACTTCATCGGTGAGCGCATCGGCGGTCCCCCGGTAAGGCCGCTCGACCGCTTCCAGACGAGGATCCGAAACGGCTTCGTCGAACTCGGTCCCAGGTATTCGGTGACCAACCAGCTCAAGCCGGTCAGGCCCCGCGACCCGGGCGAGTTCACCGGCGGTATCTGGGAATATCTGTACCCGCCTCGACCTACCGTCTTCCCCCCACCCAACTGATCGAGAAGCGACCGTAAGGAAACCGACGAGATGGCACTGAAGATTCCGATCCCAGGCAGGAAGAAGGAGACGGCCCCGGAACCCGGCGACGGAGCCGCAAACGGGAACGGCGCCAGCCCGAACGGGACCAACGGCGACGGTCCGACCCGCGCCGAGAAGGTGGCCAAGGTAAAGGAAGCGACCGTCCACCACGGAACCGCGGCTGCCAAGAACACGACCGACTGGCTCGACGAGAGGGTCAACGGGACCGGCATCTACACGGCGATGCTCTCGAGGAAGGTCCCCAAGGGGACCAACTGGTTCTACACGCTCGGCTCCTCGGTCATGTTCATCTTCTCGATGCAGGCGATCACCGGGGTCTTCCTGGCGATGTACTACACGCCCTCGGCTACCGAGGCCTACTCCTCGATCAGTCACATCACCAATGAGGTCTTCCTCGGCGAGTTCGTCCGGGGGCTGCACAAGTGGGGCGCCAGCCTGATGATCATCCTGATCTTCCTCCACATGGCGAGGACCTTCTTCTTCGGCGCCTACAAGTACCCGCGGGAGCTCAACTGGGTGATCGGGGTGGTGCTGATCGTGCTGACCATGGTGATGGGCCTGACCGGCTACCTGCTGCCGTTCGACCAGCGGTCCTTCTGGGCGACGATCGTCGCCAACAACATCACCGCCTCCGGCCCCGTGCTCGGGCCGTACCTGGCCGACTTCCTGAGGGCCGGTCCCGACTTCAGCGCGACCACCCTCTCGCGCTTCTACGCGCTCCACATGCTGGTCGTACCGGGCCTCATCGGCGGCCTGATCGCTGCCCACCTCTTCCTGGTGGTCAAGCTCGGCACCACCGCACCGCCGTGGATCAAGGCTCCGAGGCCGAAGGGCTCCCGTCCCTCCGAACTGGTTCCGGCCGGCGTGCCGATGGTCGATGCGACCGAGATGAGCCTCAACGGCCACTCCGGCAACGGCCACGTCGAGGTCTCGGAGAATGGCGCTTCGCTCCCGACCGCCGAGACCGACGGAGCGGCCGAGGGCCCCCCGAGTGAGGGAGAGGCCTCGTGAAGGCGCGCGACAAGGAGGAATACCTCAGCGAGTACGAGATCCTGAAGAAGAAGGGCAAGTCCTTCTTCCCCTACGCGATCGTCAAGGACTCGGTGATGTTCGTGCTGGTCGCCGCCGTGCTGATCCTGATGAGCATCGTCATGGGTGCAGAGCAGGGTCCGAAGGCCGACCCGACCACCACCACTTACGTGCCGCGGCCGGAGTGGTACTTCTTCTTCCTGTTCGAGCTGCTCAAGGTGATCAAGCCCCCGGCACTCGTGCCGCTGGCCACGATCGGGATCCCGACGATCTGCATGATCCTGCTGATCCTCCTGCCGTTCTATGACCGCAACCCGGAGCGGATCCCGTGGAAGCGCCCGGTCGCCAGCATCTCGGGGATCCTGGTGATCGTCGCGATGGGTTACCTGACCTACATGGGAGCGAGCGCCGGGTCGCCGAATGAGATCGAGCTCGAGACGGCCCCCGAGTTCGAGCAGGGCAAGCAGGTGGTCGCCCAGGCCGGCTGTCTGGCCTGCCACAACATCGGTGAGAACGGAGCCGAGGGCGGCCTCGGCCCGAACCTGACCGAGATCGGGGCGATGCTGCCGAGGGAGGCGATCAAGCGATCGGTCGCGATCGGCCCCGGGATCATGCCCTCCTACCGGGGTCTCGGCGAGAAGAAGCTGAACGAGGTAGCCGACTACCTCGCCTCGCTCGACTAGGGCGGGACCCGTGACCGACAGTCCTCCCCGCCGCGGCGACGCAGAGTTCGCCGGTCAGGTGAACTCGATGTTCGACCGGATCAGCGGCGTCTACGACCGGATGAACCGGGTGATGACGGCGGGGCTGGACAGGACCTGGCGACGCCGGGCCGCCGACCGGGCCGAAGTCGGGCCGGGGGACCGGGCCCTGGACGTCTGCTGCGGTACCGGTGACCTGTCGATCGAGCTGGCCGATCGGGTCGGGCCGACCGGCGAGGTGGTGGGGGCCGACTTCTCCGAGCCGATGCTCGAGCTGGCGAGGGAGAAGGCACCTCCGGACGAGCAGGAGGTCGTCTCCTTCGTCAATGCCGATGCGCTCGAGCTCCCCTTCCCAGACGACTCCTTCGACGCCCTGACGATCGCCTTCGGGGCCCGGAACCTGGCCGATCTGGGGCGTGGCCTGAGCGAGATGAAGCGGGTCCTGAAGCCGGGTGGAAGGTTGGTCATCCTCGAGATAACCCAGCCCGGGCGACAGCCCCTCAAGGGCTTCTTCGCCCTCTGGTTCGACCGGATCGTTCCGCAGATCGGCAAGGTGGCCGGCGACTCGGCCGCCTACTCCTACCTCCCGAGCTCGGTCCGCTCCTTTCCCGACGCCGGGACGCTGGCCGACCGGATGGTCGAGGCCGGGTTCGAGCGGGTTCGCTGGACCGTGATGGCCGGGGGCATCATCGCGATCCATTCGGGGGTTGCGTGATGGCGAAGGAGTCGCCCGAGCCGGTCACCGCGGTGATCGAGACGGCCGGGGAGTGGCTGCCGTCGGCTCTCGGGGAGGTCGAGGAGTGCCTCGACCGAGCGACGGGACGGACCGGACCGCTGGCCGGGGATGCCTCGGCGACTTTGAGGGCCGGGGGGAAGCGGATGCGGCCGATGCTGGTCCTGCTCTCGGCCGGTCCGGAAGGGGGGGACCGCGCCGTCCGGTCGGCGACAGCAGTGGAGCTGGTCCACATGGCGAGCCTGGTCCACGATGACGTGCTCGACCGGGCACCGCTTCGGCGTGGCAGACCGACCGTGTACGCGGAATCGGGTCGGGCACGGGCGACCGACCTGGGGGACGCGCTCTTCGCCGAGGCCTTCGGACTGCTCGCCCGGGCCGGGGACGACGCCGCTGTCGCGGTCCTGAGTGAGACCACCAGGGACCTGGTCACCGGGGAGCTGGTCCAGCGCAGCCAGGCCGGTGACATGGGCCTCGCGGAGGACGATTACCTGGAGCGCTGCCGACTGAAGACGGGCAGCCTCTTCTCGGCCTCATGCGCCTTGGGCGCTCTGGCGCCATCCCCGGAGGGCGGTCCTGACCTCGAATCGCTGGCAGCCTTCGGTGGGGCGATCGGCCTCGCCTTCCAGATGCTCGATGACGTCCTCGACATCTCCGGGCCGGAGGAGCGGACCGGGAAGGCCCCCGGTACCGATCTGCTGGACGGCACGGTCACCCTGCCGGTGATCGTCGCGATCGAGCGCGAGCCTGCGATCGGCACGGTCGACCTCGACCGGCTCGACCGGGAGTCGGCCCTCGAGCTGGCCGGCCGGATCGAGGCCACCGGTGCCCTCGACGAGGTACGGGGGCGGGCGATCGCCCTGGTCGAGGAGGCGAAGCGGGCACTCGACGGGACCCCGCTCCCGGAAGACCGACGGACCTTGCTCGACCTGGTCGCCGACGGGGTCGTACTTCGATACTCCTGACCGGGGACGCCCCCGGCTCTGGAATACTCCGGCCGCGATGGTTCTGAGCGACAAGACGATCCGCGAGGAGGTCGAGGCCGGCAGGATCCTGATCGACCCCTTCGACGACGGGATGATCCAGCCCTCGAGCATCGACGTTCGGGTCGACTCGAGCTACCGGGTCTTCAACAACAGCAAGTACCCGTACATCGACGTCAAGCAGCCGATGGAGGAGTTGACCGAGCTGGTCCGGGCCGAGGGAGACGAGCCCTTCATCCTCCATCCGGGAGAGTTCGTGCTCGGCCAGACCCTCGAGAAGGTCACCCTCCCCAACGACCTGGTCGCCCGACTCGAAGGCAAGAGTTCGCTGGGCAGGCTCGGATTGCTGATCCACTCGACTGCGGGTTTCGTCGACGCCGGGTTCTCGGGAAACCTGACCCTGGAGCTCTCCAACGTTGCCAACCTGCCGATCACGATCTACGAGGGGATGCCGATCGGGCAGCTCTCGTTCATGCGGATGGATCAGGCCGTGGAGACGCCATACGGGGCGAACGGACGGAGCTCGAAGTACCAGGAACAGGCCGAACCGACCGCCTCGCGCTACTACCTGAACTTCAGGTAGTGCCCTTTTCCGGGCCCGCCAGCGCCCGGACGCTACGATCACGGCAGTGATTCCGCAGATCGGCATCCTCGAGATAGCGATCATCCTGATCATCGCGCTGATCGTCTTTGGCCCGCGCAAGTTGCCCGACCTCGGTCGGTCGCTCGGGCGGGGCCTGCGTGAGTTCCGTGAGGGGGTTTCGAGCATCTCCTCCGGCGAGAAAGAGGATGACCTCGAAGAGGACGAGGAGTCGGCAGAGTCCGTCCTGGCCGAGGCCGACGAGCAACCGGTCGAGGTCGACGTCGAGGAAGTCCCGGCGCCTTCGTCCGGGGCGACGGACCGCGACTGAGCCTGCGGGAGCGTCATGGCCAGGATACGGCCGGTAAGCCACGACGAAGAGATCTCACTGGTCGACCACCTCGACGAGCTCAGGTGGCGGATCATCGCTTCGTTGATCGCGCTCGGGGTTGCCTTCCTGGTCTGCTTCTGGAAGAGCGACCTGATCCTCGATATCGCAGCCGCCCCGCTGCCTGCAGCCGACCAGCAGCTGATCGTCCTCGCCCCGGCCGAAGCCTTCCTGACCACGGTTACGGTTTCGCTGTACGCGGCGCTGATCATCGCTGCGCCCTTTATCTCCTACCAGCTGTTTGCCTTCGTGATTCCGGCCCTCTCACCGAGGGAAAGGAAGGCGGTCGTGCCGGTGCTGGTCACGATTCCGCTGCTGTTCGTGGCCGGTGTGTTCTTCGCCTACTTCATCGTCCTGCCGGCAGCGGTCGACTTCCTGCTCAACTTCAACTCGGCCCAGTTCCAGACCGAGCTGAGGGCTCGCGACTACTACTCCTTCTTCGCGATGGTGATGATCGCCGGCGGCGCCGTTTTCCAGATTCCGGTCGTGATCCTCGCCCTGGTCAGGCTCGGGATCGTCTCGGTCGAGCAGCTTCGCAAGAACCGTCGATACGCCTACCTGGCGATCGCGGTCCTGGCCGCCGCACTGCCCGGGGTGGACCCGGTGACGATGCTGATCGAGATGGTGCCGCTCCTCGGGCTGTACGAGTTGAGTATCTTGCTCGCCCGGGCAATCGGTTCGCCGAAAGCCCGGTCGGATGGGGGCGGAGAGGTCCTCGAGCCGGAGGGGCTCGAACCGAAGACCCAGGAGTGACAGGGATTGGCTGAAGACCCGGAACAAGGAGGAATGCTGTTCGACCTGAGGGGTCGGCGCAAGCGCGTGATCCAGGTGATCTACGTGATGCTGGCGTTCGTGATGGCGGCGAGCCTCCTGGTGATCGGGCTTCCGGGTGGGCTCAATCCGTTCAGCTCAGGCAACTCAGTCGTATCCCAGGATACGGCCGACCTTGCGGTCGAGAGGGCGACGACGATCGAAAGGAAGCTCCGGCAGGACCCGGAGAACCTCACCCTTCAACAGGAGCTGATCAGGGAAAGGATCGTCGCCGGTAACGCATTGGTCGAGGTCGACGGAGAGTCCCAGGTGGTCGGCCCCGATGCAATCGAGCAGTACGAGTTGGCCGCGACGGCCTGGGAGAGGTACGTAAAGGACTCCGGCCAGGACCCCGACCGCGGGGTTGCCCAGCTCGCCTCGGGGATGCTGTTCAGCCTGGCCCAGGGGGCGACGGTCGCCCAGTTCGAGGCCAACATGCAGGCTGCGGCCGATGCCCAGGCATTCGTTGCTCGAGCCGGGGAGCGCGAATTCCAGAGTGGCGAAGGCCCCGCCCCGACTGGGCTGCTGGTGACGCTCGCTACCTACCAGCTCTACGCGCTCGACTTCGGCGAGGCCGCCAGGAGTCGTCAGGAGGCCCTCGCCTTGGCCGATAGCCCGGAGCAGAAGCAGGAGATAAACAGGACCCTCGATGCGGTCGAGCGGGATGCCAAGCGGGTCGAGAAGTACCTCGCGCGGGTGAAGAAGCAGGCCCGCAAGGAAGGTGGGGCCTCTCTCAAGGAGCCAGTCGGCGGCATCGGCGGCTCGACCCTCTCCCCGACCTCTCCCTGAGAAAAGGGGTCGAGGGCGGGGAGATCGTTCCCCGTATCTATAATCCGCGGTCGCGGAAAGGTTCCGGGAAGGTGACATCCGTCCCGCCCGGTCCAGCCGCCGAGAGGGCCGTTAGCTCAGTTGGTAGAGCAGGAGACTCTTAATCTCAAGGTCGAAGGTTCGATCCCTTCACGGCCCATTTTCCACCCCAGCCGACCCGGTTTCATGGCTGGAGTCATGCCTTCTACGCCGTCGGGCATCGATCGTTGAGCTTCTCGACTGACCGAACTGATCGATCGATGAACCGCCTGATCGAAGGCATCAATTCGGGTCATCCATATTGGAAAGGGCGTACCTAGGTGCAGGGCGAAAAGGACAGGGATGGCCGCCTCGTCCGGGCCCCCCTCCCGGATGAGGAGGTGACGGCGGAGGTCGAAGGTGTCCTCCCCGGCGAGGCGGCCGTAGCCCGTGCCGCCCGAAGATCCATCGAGGGCGAGGCTCGCGGCCTCTCCCGAATCCTGCCGTTCCTCGGTCCGGCATTTATTGCCGCGGTCGCCTATGTCGACCCCGGGAACTTCGCTACCAACATCACCGCCGGTTCCCAGTTCGGCTACCTGCTCCTCTGGGTGGTCCTGGCGGCGAACCTGATGGCGATGGTCGTCCAGACCCAATCGGCAAAGCTCGGTATTGCCACCGGCATGAACCTTCCGGAAGCCTGCCGGGAGACTTTCCGACCGGGAACTTCCCGGATGCTCTGGGTCCAGGCGGAGGTAGTTGCGATGGCGACCGACGTCGCCGAGATCGTCGGCGCCGCCCTCGCGCTCAACCTGCTTTTCGGTATTCCGCTCTTCCCCGCCTCGGTGATTGCTGCCGTGGTTTCTTTCCTGATCCTTCTCCTCCAGCAGCGGGGCTTTCGGAGGATCGAGGCGGTGATCATCGGATTCGTGGGGGTCATCTTCGCCGGCTTTGCTTTTGAGATCGTTGCGGCCGGTCCGGATCCGAGCGAGGCACTTCAAGGCCTCTTGATCCCCGGGTTCTCCGACACCGAATCGATTCTCCTTGCCAGCGGGATCATCGGAGCCACCGTGATGCCCCATGTCGTCTACCTGCACTCGGCCTTAACCCAGAGGCGTGTTGTTGGTCGGGATGAGGGGGAAAAGAGGAAGATCCTCAGGTTCGAGCGCGTGGACGTCGTCATTGCGATGGCCCTGGCTGGCCTGGTCAATCTCTCGATGATGGCGATGGCTGCGGCCCTCTTCTTCGGTGGGGATTTCGGCCCGGTCGACTCGATCGAGGGCGCCTTCGAGGGCCTGAAGATCGCGCTTTCGGACTTTGCGGCAGTGGTTTTTGGTGTGGCGCTCCTTGCCTCGGGGTTTGCCTCGGCCTCGGTCGGAACGATGTCTGGACAGGTAGTGATGCAGGGGTTCATCCGGAGGCGTATCCCCCTCTTTGTCCGCCGGACCGCGACCCTTCTGCCAGCGCTGGTCGTGATCGGGATTGGTCTTCCCCCGACCGAAGTGCTCGTAGTAAGTCAGGTGATCCTCTCCTTCGGGATCCCGTTTGCCCTCGTGCCCTTACTGATCCTGTGTCGTCATCGGGGTTTGATGGGCGGGTTGGTGAACCCTCGTTGGCTGGACGTAGTCGTAACGTTGATCGTCATTCCGATCATCGCGCTGAACGCGTTTCTTCTCCTCAACCTGTTCTTCTGAAGCTCGGATTGGGAGCAAACAGCGACCCAAGGGCTCATCAGTAAAGGGCTTGGCGAGCCGAAGCGATGGCGAGGGCCGGGATCGAACCGGCGACACCACGATTTTCAGTCGTGTGCTCTACCAACTGAGCTACCTCGCCAGGGGGCGGTAAGGGTATCCGGTGGCCGGTCGGGGTCGTCGTCGGACCGGACCGGTGACGGGCCGTTCACTTCGTTGCCGAAGCAGCCTCCATCAGGCCCAGCAGCCGGATCGCCCCGGCCTTGTCCAGGTGCTCGTTCAGGT
>VEQW01000013.1 GCA_018883025.1 Solirubrobacterales bacterium
TGTAAGCATCTGCAAACAATTGGTCCGGATCCCGGATTCCTGCACGAAGGCTTGCCCCGGGTGCCTCAGAGCCGCAAAGCGCGCTCCGGACCCTGGATCTGGCCTACCGACCGATGTGGAAGCCGATCAGACCGGGGATCTTCGAGATCCCCCCGCTGATCGGGTCGGGAGGGACCCCCGCCATCTCGGCCGCTTCCCGGTTCTCGATCGCGGCTCGGATGACCGCGCCGCCCAGCCAACGGAAGGGCTCGGGCGGCACCCGGGTCAAGGCCTCGACCGGCTCGACCAGCGGCAGGGTTGAGTAGCGGTCCTCGACCCCCCGGGCGAGCGAGGCCAGGCACCTGCCGACCATCTGGCTCGGGCCGACCCCGTTGCCGGTGTAGCCGATCGCGCCGAAGACCCGACCCGACGGAAACCTGACCACGTGGGGCAGGTGGCTCGCCGTCGCGTCGATCGGGCCACCCCAGGCATGTTCGAACCTCTTCCCCTCCAGTCCCGGGAAGTAGGCGACCGCATGCTCGATGACCCTGCGGGTAACCGAGGGATCGACTTCGGAGGTCCCGCGCCTCCTTCCCCCCGCGGCGATCCGCCCACCGCCCCAGCCGAAGGCGATCCGACCGTCGGGAGTGGTCCGGAAGTAGTTGAGGAGTGCCCTGCAGTCGCTGATCGCCTCGCCGCCGGTCCAACCGATCTCCTCGATCAGGTCAGGTACCGATTCCGAAATCACCATGTGGCTGGAGGCCATCGTCACCCTGCCGGCAAACGGCCAGCCCGTTCCGGCCATCCCGGCCCCGCCGGCGAGCACCGCCCTGTCCGCCCGGACTGACCCAAGTTCGGTGTGGGCCACCACCCCACCACCGCCCTCCTCGAAGCCGATCACGGCACTCTTCTCGAACAGCGAAGCACCGGCCTCGAGCAGGGCGTCACGCAGGCCGAAGGCGAGGCGGGCCGGCTGGACGGTCGCGGCCTGTCGGTAGAGCAAACCCTCCCGAAAGGCCGGTGACCGACAGATCGCCGCGACCCCCTGCCGGTCGAGTTCGGCCGGCAGGTCCCGGAACCCGGCGGCCTCCATCGCCTCGACGTTCCCATCCCAGCTTCCGTCCTGGGCCGGAGCGGTCGAGACGTTCAGGTAGCCGGATCGATTGAACCAGCAGTCGATCCCCTGCTCCTCTGCGAAGGCCCCGATCTGGGCGATCGAATCGTCGGCTGCTCGGCCCACCTCAGTCGCCGCCTCGACCCCGAAACGCTCGACCAGACTGGCGAAGCTGACCCACATCGCATCGCAGAACCCCCCGTTTCGGCCCGATGGCCCGAAACCGAAACGGTCGGACTCGAGCAGGACCACCCTCGCCCCCGGCTCGGCCGAGGTGAGGTGCCAGGCGGTCCACATCCCCGTGAAGCCGCCACCGACCACCACGACGTCGGCCTCGATGTCCCTACGAAGGGGCTGAAGCGGTTCCGGCTCGCCGGCCTCCGCGATCCAGTATCCGTGGGCGTCATGGGTCCCGACTTCCATGCCGGAAGGAGGCTATTCGACCGATCGCGCCATCCGATCCCGGATCCGTACGGTGGACAGGCCGATTGCGGGGGAAGGCGGAGGCCGTCCGGGGTCGAACTAGCTCCAGATGGCCGAAGACGGACCCGGCAAGCCGACCGACCCGACCGCTCCGACGGCGAAGAAGGGGCGCCTGCACCGAGCGCTCCAGCGGATCAACATCGATCTGTCGGGCGAAGTCGAGCCCGGCTCGGGGCTGGAAGGGAGCCGTGCGATCAAGGCGGAGCAAAGGCTCCAGCTGCCGGTGATGATCGCCGCGGCCTTGACCCTGCCCAGCGTGATCCTGATGGAGACCCAGGAAACCGGGTTCCTTCTCGTGGTCTCCACGATCCTCAACTGGGGAACCTGGCTGGTCTTCCTGATCGAGCTGGTGACGATGCTCATCCTGGTCCCGGATCGCTGGAAATACATCAAGTACCACCCCGTGGAGATCGCGATCGTGATCCTCACGCCGCCGGTGCTGCCCGGCGGATTCCAGATGCTCCGGCTACTCCGGCTGCTCCGGCTGCTCCGGCTGCTCAGGCTGGCCCAATTCACCCAGAAGGCCTTCTCGACCCAGGGGCTCGGTTATGCGGCGCTGATGACCTTGACTGTCGCCCTGGCCGGCGGAACGCTCTTTCGTACCTTCGAGAAGACGAACCAGGGTCTGAACGAGTGGGAGAGCATGTACTGGGCGATCACCACGATGATGACCCTCGGGTCCCAGTACCAGCCGACCACCACCGGCTCCGAGATCGTCGAGCTGCTGCTCCTGATCGCCGGGGTCGGCTTCATCTCGCTCCTGACCGGCGCCCTGGCCAAACAGTTCACCAGCCACACAAAGGCGAAGGCCGACGCTCCGGCCGAATCGGGCTCGGACCCAACCGGTAACTGACCGACCCTGCGGTGGCGCTCCGCCTTCGGGACCGCCCCGACTAGAGCCCGGACGGGTGCCGTGGGATGAACCCGGCACTGGAGCGCATCGAGCTGTGCCAGCTCGGCCCGGTACCGCCGGTGTCCGAGGTGTCCCACCTCAGTCCGGCAACGACCATGTAGACGTGTCCTGAGTTCCCGTAGACCGAGATCCAGTTGCCCTCGCCGGGCTCGCCCCAGGTGGTCAGGCCGGTCGAGTCGAGCGGACTCGAGATCAACCCGCCGCCGTGCAGCGCGTAGCTGACCGCACCCGAGCAGTCGTAGCCCGAGGACTCGAAAGATCCGTGGCCCCCTCCCCAGACGTACGGAAGATGGGCGATCGCGTTGGCGGCCTGGATCACCTGCTGGACCGCCGGTGGGGCACCGGCCGGAGGGGCGGCCTGCCCGTTCGACTGAAGGACCGCAGTCTGGCCGGAGACCGGGGCCGGGAAGCTTCCGGCCGAGCTCGAGGCGGGGTCGCTGGTCAGGTCGGGAAGACTGTCCTCGAGGCTTCCGGCCCGCGCTTCCAGCGCCTGGATCCTCGCCTCGCGGGTCTCGCGGGCAGCGATGAACTCGGCCCTCTGGGCCTCGACCTCGTCTCGCGCGGCCCTCGCCTGGCGCTCCTCGTCGACGATCGCGTTTCGAAGCGCGACCAGCTCGACCTTCCGCTCACGCATCTGCTCGACCAGGGAACGGATCTCGTTCCTCAGCGCCTCGACCCGGGCGATCACGTCCTCGTCGCGATCCTGAATGCTCTGGGCGTAGGTCGAGTTGGTGACCAGGCCGGAGAAGTCCTCTGCGGCGAAGACGAACTCGCTGACCGTCGGCGGTCCGGCGACGTACAACGACACGAGCTGCTTCCTCAGGACCGAAAGGGCACGCTGGAGCCTCTTGCGGACCACCTGAAGCCGCTTCCTCTCCCTCTCCAGGGCAGCCTCGAGACGATCGAGCCGGGCTTGCCTGCGCTCGAGTTCCGCGGTCAGCGCGGCCGCCTTCGCCCGAAGGGCAGAGAGCGTTCCGATCAGGCTGTCGATCCGACGATTGTCCTCGGCGACCTGGGCCTTCAGTCCGGATATCGAACCGGAGATCTCTCCGAGCTCCTGACGAGCCTCCGACTGGGTTATCGCCGGGGCCCGCTCGGGAGTCCCGACAGCGACCAGGAAAGCGAGGAGGGCCAGGAGCAGGCCGAAGACGGCCGGCCTCGAGATTGTCGAGGCGGGGAAGGGCTTCGGGGAATTTCCGCTGTTCCTGGGTCGCATACGGCCTGGACCCTGCTCGGCAGGAGCTTTGCCGGAAGGGGATCGTCGACCGTAGAAGACCGGCCCGGAAGGGCGTCGACCCGACCGACCCGGTGGGAAGGCTCGTGCAGCGCAGGGACTACGGGGTCACACTGCCGACCCCGTCGGGCTGCCTAGTTATCGGCCTTCGGCTTGGCTTCCCGGGAGCGCCGCAGGTCGGCCACCTTCCAGGCCGCCGGCATCAGCAGCGCCGCGATCGCCGCCTTGAGGATCTCCCAGCCGAAGAAGAAGACGAAGCCGTCCTCGAGGACCGTCCCCCAGCTCGAGCTCTCCATGAAGCCTGCCTCGACCAGTTCCGGGGCAGCCATCTTCAGGCCGATCAGCCCGAAGGCGAAGATGATCAGCTCGCCGACCACGAAGGCACCGAGCGCCGAGGTGAACCTCCGGTCGCGGCCCTTCTCGGAGAGCCAGCCGACGACTCCGGCCGCCACCACGAACCCGATCAGGTAGCCGGCCGTGGCGCCGGTGGCCGTGCCGATGTCGTTGAGGACTCCGCTCTCACCCCCGGCGAGGATCGGCAGGAAGAGGCCGAGTCCCAGGTAGAGCAGCATCGAGACGACCCCCCGGACCGACCCGAGAGCCGAACCGACCAGGATCACGCCGAGCGTCTGCCCGGTCACCGGGACCGGGGTGGTCGGAATGGTCACCTGGGCGAGCAGCGCGACGAAGCCGACCCCGCCCAGTACGAGGAGGGCATTCAGCAGGAAGTCAGAGACCGACTCGATCCGGCTGGGGGCGATCAGGTCCCCGAGGACCGAGGGGCCGACGGGGATGGACTGTGGGGCGGCAGCGGACGCGGTTGACATCTGGTGGCCTTCCTGACTGGGGTTCCGGGAACGCCGGGATCCTACAAACCAGAGGCCGGTCGCCGCTGGGCGACCGATCCCCGGCTCAGTCCGAGGCGGCGACGTCGAGTGCGAAGAGCCCCGCCGCTGTAAGGGTCGCGGCGCCGGTCAGGGCGGCAGTCACGGCCACCCCGCGCGGATCGAGCCGCCTGCGGGAAAGGACGGTCGCGGTGAAGTCGCCGAGATCGGAGAGCGCAGCTACCGCGAGCCAGGGCGCCGCCTCGTTACGGAGGGCGCCATCGACCATTCCGGCGCCGAGCGCGATGTCCCGGAGTCCGAGGGCCCTGAAGATCGTCCGCATCGCGGGTCGATCGGCGTCTTCGCCGACCCAGGTGCGCCCCACCACCTCGGGGACCGCGCTGGCGACGATCCCAAAGACGACACGACTCGCCCCGAACCCCAAGTTGAGCACCTGCCTGGCCTCCACGGGCGGCAATCTACCCGACCTGGGCCGTTCTCCGGCGACGACCCCGACCCGGACCGGCGGGGCGCGCTAGGTTGACGACATGGCGGATCAGCCCCAGGTCGAACTCCACCTGCTCACTCTCTCGCACCCGTGCCTGACCGCGAAGGCGGCCCTGGAGAGAAAAGGGATCGCATTCGAGGAGGTCGTGCTGCCGATGGGAAACCACCGCGACGAGGTCGAGGCGATCTACGGGGAGGGACGACGGACCGTTCCGGCAATGATCATCGACGGCGAGCAGGTCCATGGCTCGACGGCAATCCTCGCCCGGCTCGAAGAGCTCTTCCCCGAAAACTCCCTCTACCCGGAGGGAATCGCCGACGCGGTTCGCGAGGCGGAACTCTGGGGAGATGGCGAGTACCAGGATCTCGGTCGCCGCCTCCCCTGGGCCGCCCTCCACTTCCGACCCGAGGCAACCGGCTCCTTCGCCGGTGCCAGACCGCTCGATCCGGCCGGGGTCGACTTCGCGATTCAGACGATCAGGGGGTCCTGGAAGCTCCACTCGATCTCGGCCGAGCGGACCGCGGCCGACCTGGCCGGCCTCCCCGCGATGGTCGAACGGATCGAGGGCTTTGCCTCGGACGGCCTGATCGGCGGACCGGATCCAACTGCGGCCGACCTCCAGATCGGTGCCACCACGCGGATCCTCTTGACGATCGGCGACCTCGAGCCGGTATTCGATGGAACGACGATCCGCGAGGTCGCCCTCCGACTCTTCCCCGATTACCCCGGGAAGATCCCGGCCGGCGCCTACCCGGCCGGCTGGGTCACGAGCGGGTGAGACCCCTCAGCACCGACCGCCCCGAATGTTTCGGGCTGCCGTTCTCGGGCTGGATCGAGACGTCGTAGTAGCGATACCGATCGGGGTCGACCGGCACGGGGACCTCGATCTCCGAGCTTCCATCGGGGCCGACCCTGAACGATCCGAGCGCGACCAGCTCGCCGTCCTTGCCCATCAACCAGAGCTCGTAGAACTCTCGGGACCCGGTCTCGTTCAACCCCGAGACCGACAGTCGCAGGCGGTCCGACCCCGAGCTGACGAGCGAGACCTCTCCCGAGGCCGACGAAGGCGCTTCCGGGCCGATCCCCGAGAGTGCCAGCTGCTCCTCGACGGCCGGGGAAGGTCCGTCGTTCCCGAGGGAGGTGCCGAGCAGGGTCCCCGCGGCGAAAAGGACGACAGCTGCCAGTCCCCCCGCGATCGCCTGTGGCCACCCGAACCCGCCGCTCGGCCAGAGCGATCGCGAACGCTTCCGTCGCTTCCCGGTCGGGGATCCGGTCGCCCGTGGATCCGAGAACAGCGACCGATCGAGGGCAGGAGGCTCTGGAGGATCCCAGGCCTCCCCGGGCATCGACTCGAGTCGACCGACCACGAGCGCCATCGATTCGACCTCCCGGGCAAGTGAGGGATCGGCACCAATCCTCTGCTCGAACTCCGCCCGCTCACGACCATCCATCTCGCCGGTCAGGAAGCGGACCACCTCGTCGCTCTCGGCTCCTTTGCCCGTGCGACCCGATCGATCATCGCTACCAGTCATGAGACCCCCATCTCCCTGCGAAGGGTATTGAGTCCGGAGACCATTCTTGCCTTGACGGTGCCGAGGGGAATCCCCATTCGTTCGGAGATCTCGGTCTGACTCAGGTCCTCCGAAAACCTCATTCTTAGGAGCTCGGCCTCCGGCTCTGGAAGGCGACCGACGATCTGGGCGAACTCCCAGTCGGCCAGGAAATCCTCGACCCCGTCGGCTTCGCTGGGCTCCCGGGCGTCGGGCAGGGAGCCGGGATCACGTGGTTCCGGGACCCTCTTCCTCAGCGAATCGATCGAGCGACTGCTCGCGATCGACATCACCCAGGAAACGAGGCTTCCCCTCGAAGGATCGAACTTCCCGGCCTTCTCCCAGACCTCGACGAAGACCTGCTGGAGCACGTCCTCTGCCGCCTCGCGCTGACCCATACGCGATACGAGGAAGGCGAACACGACCCCGCCGTGTTCCTCGTAGATCTCCTCCAGCGCCCTCTCGTCCCCCGCTTCCACGCGGCGAGCCAGGGCCCCATCCTCTTGGTTCGGGTGGACGTCCACTGCCACCCGGGAGCCAATCAGACGAGGGCCCCAGAAGGACAACAGGGGCGACACGAACGCTCGCTCTGCTCGTGCCACCCCGGTCATCGCTATCTCTTCTCTACTTCCCTAGGGAAGGAGAACCCTGTCGATCACATGAACGACTCCGTTCGAGGCCGGGACGTCGGCCTTCACGACCGTAGCGTCATTGACCTTCACGGTTTTCCCGTTGATCGTCACGGTGAGGGTCCCGCCCTCGACGGTCTTCGCCTTCTGGCCATTGGTCAGATCCGACGACATGATCTCGCCCGAGACCACGTGGTACTTCAGGATCTTCGCCAATTCGGCCTTGTTTGCCGGCTTCAGCAGACGGTCGAGCTCGCCCGCCGGAAGCGCATCGAACGCTTCGTTGGTCGGGGCGAACACCGTGAATGGACCCTCGCCCTGGAGCGTCTCGGCAAGCCCCGCGGCCGTAACGGCCTCGACCAGGGTCGAGAGATCCGGGGTATCGGCTGCGACGTCGACGATGTCAGCCGCATCCGTCGGCGTCTTCGCCACATCATTCATCCCGCTGTTCGATCCGGAGTCGCTGTTGTCGCTGCAGGCAGCCACCCCGAGGCCCAGTGCCGGAATCGCCAGCAGAAGGGCAATCATCTTCTTGTTCATTACTTCTCCTTCCTCTTCACTTGGATCCGGCCTTGAACTGCCGGCCTTTCCCCCTCTACGGAACGGGACTCGAAATCGGTTGTCATCCGGCCGAATTAATTTCGCCGACTCCCTAGAGTGCGCTCGATGGGTGCTCAGCAAGACGGAGAAGCCGAGGGAGGCGAGGCGATCACGGCCGAGGGCCTGGAGGCGCTGAAAGCCGAAGTAGCCCGCCTCGAAGGCGAGGAGAGGGAGACGATGGCCGCCCGGCTGAAGACGGCCCGTGAGCTCGGTGACCTGAAGGAGAACGCCGAGTACCACATCGCCAAGGAGGACCAGGCCCATCTGGAGACCCGGATCCGCGACCTGAAGGAAAGGCTTGCCAACGCTGTCGTGACCGAGGGAACGGGAAGCTCCGCCGACACCTTCTCCTTCGGGACCACCGCCGAGGTGACCGACTCCGAGGGAAGGACCCATACCTGGAAGCTGGTCGGATCGACCGAGGCGGACCTGGCGGCCGGGCTGATCTCGGCCGAATCACCGATCGGCATGGCTCTCCGGGACCACAAGGTCGGCGACGACGTGGCCGTCGAGACCCCGGCCGGTACCCGCTCGTACCGGATCGACCGGCTGGTCTGAAGGGCCGATGGCCAGCGGAAAGTCGACCAGCGGATCGCGTGCCCGAAAGGCCGGGGTCGCCGCAGGCCTGGCCGGGAGAGCCTTCGAGTACGCCCGCCGGGTCGACTGGCCGGCGGTCTGGGTCCGGGCGAGGTGGCTCTCCCACCACACCAGGCGGCTCTACTCGAACCTCACCCCCGAGGAGCGTCGCGAGTTCCTGGCGATCGTCGTCCCGACCCGGGACGCGACCTACCTCCCGAAGGAGGAGCGCGACCGGCTTCGGTACCTGGTCACCAAGGCCTTCGCCGGCGGCGGCGGGCGACGCTCCTGAGTGGATCGGTCGGCCCGTGCGCGGGCTGGGCTCAGGCGATTCCCTCGAGAAGACGACCGACCACGAAGGCCAACCCGGCCGCTATCCCGCCGAGTACGACGGTCTCGATCGAGCCCCTTACCACTCCCTGCCCCACGACGGCCGCCTTGAGCGCACCGACCAGGAGGAAGGCGGCCGCGGTCAGGACGATGCTGACCAGGAATGCATCGGGTATCGCTCCGGGGAAAGCGAGGTTGACCAGGTAGCTGATCAGGGGGATCGCGCCGACCACCAGGAAGGCGATGAAGGTGGCAACCCCGGCCCGGGCCGGCGAGCGCTCCACCGGGGCGAACCCCAACTCCTCACTCATCATCATCTCGACCCAGCGCTCCTCGTCACTGGTGATCACCTCGACCGCCCGCTCGAGGTCATCTCCCTCGAAGCCCTTGGCCCGGAAGAGCTGGCGGATCTCCTCCTTCTCGCCCTCGGGCATCAACCTTATGTGGCGCTCCTCCTCCCGTCGGGCCTGGCTCTGGCGGTCCTGCTCGGCCCGGCTGCCGAGATAGTTGGAGACGGCCATCGAGAACCCGTCGGCAAACAGGTTCGACAGTCCAAGGATGATCACGACGGCCGCACCCAGATCGGCACCGGCCGCTCCCGCGACCACGGCGAAGGTGGTCACGGTGCCGTCGATCGCCCCGTAGACGAAATCGCCCAGATGACTTCCGGTGGGTTGATCGGCGAGCCTCTCGGCCACCCCGTCTGGCGTGTGCTCGCCCTCCAGATCCCGCTTCGATTCAGGCCGGCCCAGCAGCCGGTCGATGTTCCTGCTGATCACCCGACCAGCCTATTCCGGAGCCATCACGGAGGGCGCTGGAGGGCCTCCCGGGGCTGGCTGACCCGGTGATAGCCTCGCCCCATGGCGGAAGGCGGGAGGGTCAAGGTCGAAAGGGCCGACGGCGTAGCCGAGGTCACCCTCGACAATCCGCCGCTCAACCTCTTCGATCAGGCGATGATCGAGGCCGTGATCGAGACGATCGCGGAGCTCGCCGCCAAGCCTCCCCGTGCGGTCCTCTTCCGGGCCGAGGGCGATGTCGTTTCGGGAGGGGTGAACGTCGAGGAGTTTCGGGGCCTGACCGGGGACCAGGGTCGCGAACTCTGGACCCGACTGATGGACCAGGTGATCGAACCGGTCGAGACGCTTCCCTGCCCCGTGGTCTTCTCGGCCCACGGGCTCACTCTGACCGCCGCCTTCGAGCTCGCGCTCGCCTGCGACCTCCTGATCGCCGCCGAGTCGGCCTCGTTCGGGCTGGTCGAGATCGTGGTCGGGCTCACCCCCTCGATGGGCGGCCCCCAGAGGCTGGCCGAGAGGGCCGGACCGGCGAGGGCAGCCCAACTTGTGATGACCGGGGGCCTGTTCGACGCCCGGACCCTCGAAGGCTGGAACGTCGTCAACGAGGTCGTGCCCGACGGCGAACTCGACGAGCATTCCCGCAAGCTCGCCAGGAGGCTGGCCCGGGGCCCGACACTCGCCCACGCGATGACCAAGCGGATCCTCCGGGCCCGCGCCCGCGGCGGCATGGAGGCGGCCGACCGGGTGACCCGCGAGGAGGCAGGGGAACTGTTCGAAAGCGAAGACCTGATCCGGGCCGTCGACACCTTCCTCGAGGAAGGTCCGGGCAAGGCCCGCTTCGAGGGGCGCTAAACCCCGGTCTCGACCGGGAACCTGCCCTGCTCGACGGCCTTCTGGAAGGCCTCGAAGTCCTGCTCCATCTGGTCTGCGTAGGCGACGCTCCACTCGCCGATCGCCCGCTCGAACCTGTCCGACTTGCCGAGGTAGCCGCCGATCGCCGCCGAGCCAGGTGACTGGCTGTGTCCGCGGGCGAGCATCGCCCCGCAGAGGGTTCCGTACCCGACGAACTGCGCTGGATCCATGTTCGAGAGGTCGGCCGAGCCCTTCATGTCCTTGAACTGACGCACGTAGAAGAAGAAACGATCACCTTTCCGGGCCCGGGTCCAGCCGAGGAAGGGGTCGGACGCCGCCTGAAGCACCTCCTGGCCCGAGACGACCCGGTAGCCGGGCATCCAGGCGTCGCGGTCGCCCAGTCCCTGGACCGGCCTCGGCTGGATGCCACCGTAGGTCTCGAGGACCGAGGCGGTCGCCTCCTTTATCTGCAGGAACAGCGGCGAACCGTCGGGGCCGAGCAGGAGCAGGATGAAACAGCGGGTCCCGACACTGCCGACCCCGACCACCCGGAGGGCCATGTCGACCAACCGGAACTGGGAGAGCAGCGTCGCCCGGTCGGGCGGGAGCGTCTCGAGGTAGCGCCGGTAGGCGTCTTCGATCAGGTTCTCGAATCCATCCACCCTCTGCAGGATCGGCGGGTCGGGGACGATCCGCGGCACCCCGCCGGAGGAGTCGGTCGTGATCTTCGACAGGACCTTCTCCGAGGTCCGCCTGCTCGCCTTCTCGAGGCCTTTCTCGAGCATCTTCTTGCCCTTCTTCGTGCCGGCGGCAGCGAGCAGGGTCTCGCCGTCGACCCGGATGTAGTAACGGTCGATCGCAGACATCTGGTGGAGCCTCGCCGTGGTCTCACGGTATGAGCGGGCCGCAGCTTCGGTGGCTTCGATCGCATCCTTCTCACTTACGCCGGAGTCCCGACAGGCCAGGACGATGCTGGTCGCCATCCGCTTCACGTCCCACTCCCAGGGGCAGGCTCCGGCCTCGTCGAAGTCGTTCATGTCGAAGAGGATCCGACGGTCGGGCGAGCCGAACAGGCCGAAGTTCCCGATGTGGGCATCGCCGCAACCGATAACCAGGAACCCGGACCGGGCCTCGCCGGCGAGGTCGGCCGCCATCGGACCGGCCGTGCCCCTGAAGTAGGCGAAGGCTGACTGGAGCATCCGGCCGATCCGGACCGGCACGAGGTTGCGGAGCCGATCCCGGTTCTGCTGTTCGATTATCCCCAGGGGATCCCGCTGCGGACTGGGCTCGAACTTCGCCAGCCCCGACCGGGGGGCATTCTTCCGCAGGCCCCTGCCGAACTCCCGGGCCTCGGCCTCCGTCGCGGTCTTCAGAAGCCCCTCGGGGGCTTCTTCTCCCTTTCGCTTCCGAAACACCGCCCGATCCTAGTCGGGATCGGCCCGGCTCGGCACCAGGGCGAGGATCGCCGCCTGAATCAAGGTCAAACCGACCAGGAGCGCGGTCGCCACCGTCCAGAACCGGGTCGGGTACAGGGCGAGCAAGGTGCTGTCGGTCGGGAACTGCCAGCTACCGGATTCGAAGAGGAGGTCGTGGAAGGTCCGGAAGAAGGTGTCGAAGGAGAGGGCAGCGAACAGCCCGACCACGATTACTGCCACCACCGTTGCCACCGCCCCCCGCTTCAGGACGACCGGGATCTTCTCCGCACCTCGGCTCCGCAGGATGAGGAGGGACGGGATCGCGACGAGGACCGCGATCAACCAGAGGAACAGTGCGCCCCGGACCACGGCGCGGACGTCCTCCATGTGGCGGACCTCGTCTGGTCCAAAGGCAGGCGCCCCACCGGGCAGGGTCGCCTCGACCAGGAGGGTGGTTCCCGGACCGACCGGCCAGATCGACCGGATCCCCTCCCGGGCCAGGGCCAGGCGCTGGTCCGGCGTGAGTCCGAGGGGATCATCCGGAAAGCCCGGAAGTGCGTACTGGAGGTCGGCCAGCCAGGGGATGAGCAGGAGGATCAGCGAGTTGCCCGCCAGGACCAGGGGGATCGCGACCACGGACACGACCCCCAGGGGACCGAGGCGATCCGGGGTCTTCGGGATCCCCACACCGCGCTCGCTCTTCTCGACCTCACCTTCCACCCCACCGATCGTAGAAGGGGTCGGATCCCCGGGGGCAGCGGGCCGGTATTTTCCCGGTATGGCCACCTACCGCACCGTCGTCGAAAGTCCTCGAACCCCGGAGGAAGCCTTCGACTACCTGGCCGACTTCGAGAACGTGACCAAGTGGGACGAGAACACGGTCAGCTCGGACTGCCTTGGCGACGAGCCCTACCAGGCCGGCGCCCGGTACCGGGTCGTAACCAAGTTCGGCTCACGGACTATGACCCTGACCTACGAAACGATCGAGTTCGAACGACCCGGACGGGTCGCGTTCAGGAGCGGTACTTCGATGGCGACGATCGAGGACACGATCACGATCACGCCGAACGGCGAAGGGTCGAGGGTCGAGTACGTCGCCGACATCGGCCTGAAGGGGGTGTCCCGCCTGCTCGACCCGGTCTTCTCGCTGATCTTCAAGCGGGTCGGTGACCGGGCGGCGGAAGGTCTCAGGGTCGCCCTCGACGCCGGATGAACCGAGGGCATACGGGCCGGGTCGCCGTAGTCGGTGCCGGGCTGGCAGGGCTCAGGTGCGCCGGCCTGCTGACCGAACGCGGGTTCGAAGTGAAGGTCTTCGAGGCCTCCGATCGAGTCGGAGGCAGGGTCAGGACCGACGAGGTCGATGGCTTCCTGCTCGACCGGGGCTTCCAGGTCCTTCTCACCTCCTACCCCGAGGCACGAAAGGCCTTCGACTTCCCGGCGCTCGACCTCGGCCGGTTCGAGCCTGGGGCACTGATCCGCCACGATGGTGAATTCGTCCCACTGGTCGACCCCCTCAGGCGCCCGGGCGGAATCCTCTCGTCCCTCGACTCCCCGGTGGGCACACTCCGGGACCGACTCAGGCTCGCCCGGATGCGGTTCTCGCTGGCCGGCAGGGACCCCGAAAGGATCGCCGCCGAACCGCAGGTCGCGGCCGGTCGGTACCTCGAGGACCAGGGGTTCTCCGAGGACATGGTCGAGTCGTTCTTCCGGCCGTTCTTCGGCGGGGTCCTGATAGATCCCGACCTGGCCACTTCGAGCGCCCTGCTGAAGCTCTATTTCGGCTACTTCGCGACCGGGGACGCAGCCCTCCCGGCCGAGGGGATGGGTCGCCTCGCGGCCCAGCTCGCCTCGAGACTTCCCGAAGGGTCGATCTCCCTTGGCCGTGCGGTCGAGGAGGTGGGTCCCGATTCGCTCAGGCTCACCGATGGAGACAGCCACCAGGCCGACGCGGTGGTCGTGGCGACCGACGAGCGATCCGCAGCCAGGCTGCTCGACAGGCCCGATCCCGGACCGGGTCCGGTGACCTCCTGCCTCTACTTCGATGCCCCTGAGGAGGACATCTCGAGTCGCACCCTCTTCCTCGCTGGGAGGGACCGCGGTCCGGTCAACGAGGTGGCGATCCCGAGCGCGGTCGCCCGGGGATACGCACCACCCGGTCGCTCGCTCGTCTCGGTCAGCGCCGTTGGTGAGAACGCACTTCGGGAGGATTTGGCCGACTCGGCGAAGGCCCAGCTCGGCAACTGGTTCGGACATGGTCGAGTGGCCGGCTGGCGCCACCTCGACACCACCGTGGTGACCGATGCCTTGCCACCCTTCCCCCCGGGCCGCTTCGCGCCGGGCCGGATCCCGCCCCGTCAGGGCTCGGCCCCGTTCGCCTGCGGGGACTACATGGAATCCCCGTCCATCCAGGGTGCGCTGGTCTCGGGCCGGCGGGCCGCCGAGGCGGTCACTCGGGAGGTTGGGCGCTCCGCGTAGCATCCAGGGGGATGAACCCCCTCGGAGGACTGCTCGACCTGGTCTCACCGGTCATCCCCGGCAGGGACGGCACCGTCCGCCCCACCGCCGAGGAGGTAGACGGCTACTTCCCGGCCGACAGCATGGTCCGGCGGCTCCACCGCGAGCGAATCGTCGCGATCTCAGGGGTCCGAGCCCTCCTGATGCAGGCACTCGACCCGCTCGCAGTGGTCGGATTCGATCGCCACTCGGTTCTGTTCGAGGATCCTGAGGCCCGTCTCGTCTCGACCGATCGGATGATGAGCCGGATCTACTTCGGCACCCGGGAGACGGCACTTGCGACCGGTAGGGCGATCGAAGGGATGCACGACCGGGTCAACGGGATGGTCGAAGAGGACTACGGACCGATTCCGGCCGGCACCCCCTACTCCGCAGGCGATCCCGAACTGATGCTCTGGACGCTCGCGACCCTCGCCGACTCGGCGATGCTCTACGCCTCGCGCTTCATCTCGCCCCTGTCGGACGAAGAGCGGGAGGCCTACTGGTCCGACTACCGCCAAGTCGGCCAGCTCCTGGGGATGCCGGACGACTCGATGCCCCCGACCGAACCCGAACTGCGGGAGTACCTCGACGGCAGGCTCCGGGACGGCTCTCTCTACATCTCCGATGAGGTCCGCGAGCGCGCCGTCGCGATCATCTTCGACCCACCCTTCAGCGGCTGGACCAGACTTGCCCTCACCCCCCTTACCGAGGCGGTGAAGCTCAGTTCGGTCGGACTCCTGCCCCCGGAAGCACGGCAGCTCTACGGCTTCGGCTGGGACCCGATCCGCCAGGCCGCCCTCGACTCCCTGCTCCTCCAGGTGCGCCTGGCCAGCCCGACCTGGCCCTCCTGGTTCAGGCTCCACGATGCGGCGAGGGCCCCGGCCGGGACGACCTTCCAGGGGCGTGTGTCAATCGAATCCACCGATGGCCCCGGTGCCCCCTAGTATTCGGCCCGTGAACGAGACGCCCGAGAACAGCGAGTCCGCGGGGAAGCAGCCGGAGGCTGCCCCCGAGAAACCGGCCAAGGGGAGCGGCGACCCGCGGGTCCGCTTCCTGATCGGTGCGGTAATCGTCCTGGCGATCGTGATCGGCGGGGGCTTCGCCCTCGGCTTCTTCGGGGTGGACAACTCGGACCTCTCCCAGAAGCCCCTGATCCAGGCGGGCAGCGGAGACCCCCCGACCGAGCTGGAGATCGACGACATCGTCGAGGGTTCCGGCCCCGCGGCGAAGACCGGCGACACGGTCGAGGTCCAGTACGTCGGTGCGCTCTTCGAGGATGGGACCGAGTTCGACTCTTCATGGAGCACCGGACAGCCGTTCACCGTCACGCTTGGCTCAGGCCAGGTGATCGAGGGCTGGGAGAAGGGCCTGATCGGCATCCGAAAGGGCGGCCGTCGGGAGATCATCATCCCATCGGAACTCGGCTACGGTGCTGCGGGACAGCCGCCGACGATCCCGCCCGATTCGGCCCTGATCTTCGTGGTCGATGCAGAGAAGGTCACGCCCAAGAAGGGCGGGGGCGACTCCGCCCAGTGACTCGGCAGGGTGACCCCGGACGGTTGCCCCCGATCAGCAGACGGGCAGGCCGCCCCTCCGCGGCCCTTCCGGCATCGGGAGGCTTCGTGAACCCGCGTGCGGGAGGCCCTCCTCGATGAGGGTGATCGAGGAGCTCCTGGCCAACAACCGGAGCCTCGCCTCCGACGTAGAGGCCTCCCATCTCGACGTCAAGCCGAGCCTCCGACTCGCCGTCGTCACCTGCATGGATTCCCGCCTCGACGTCTTCCAGGCCCTCGGGCTGCGTGACGGCGAGGCCCACATCCTCCGTAACGCCGGCGGGGTGATAACCGACGATGTGATCCGTTCGCTGGCGATATCCCAGCGCCGGCTCGGGACCGAGCGGGTGATGCTGATCCACCACACCGACTGCGGCATGCTCCAGGTCTCCGACGATTCCTTCCGGGCCGAGCTGCAGGAGGCGACCGGGGTCGCCCCTTCGTTTGCGATCGAGTCCTTCAACGACCTCGATGCCGACGTCCGCCAGTCGGTCCTCCGGGTCCGGCGCTCGCCGTTCCTGCTCCACACCGATCGGGTGCGGGGGTTCATCTACGACGTCGACAGTCACCTCCTCCGGGAGGTCGACGTACCCGACGAGTAGGAGTCGATCCGCCCGGCTCAGGCCCGCTCGAGGTGGCGGATCGCCCGCCGGGCGGCGTGCCAGCCGCACATGCCGTGTACCCCGCCGCCAGGCGGCGTCGCCTGTGAGCAGATGAACACCCCGGGCATCCCGGTCGAGTAGGGGTCGAGCCCGACCCGGGGCCTGAAAAGCAGTTGCCTGGCCGAGTTCTCCCCGACCGCGATGTCGCCGTTCACGTAGTTCTCGTTGTAGCGGGGGAACTCGAGGGTCGACCGGGTGAAGGTGGCTCGGATCCGCTCCCGGAAACCGGGGGCGAACCGTTCGACCTGGTCGAGGATCGCATCGCTCGCGTCTCCCGGCCAGGCGCTGGGCACGTGGCCGTAGATCCAGAGGGGATGGAGGTCACCGACCGACCGCGACGGATCGGCGAGGTACTGCTGTCCGACCAGCACGAAGGGTCGTTCCGGCATCCGCCCCCGGTTTATCTCCGCCTCGGCGATCGCGATCTCCTCGATCGAGCCGCCGACGTGGACCGTCCCTGCCTTCCGGCAGGCCTCGTCCTTCCAGGGGATCCCTCCCTCGACCGCCAGGTCGAGCTTGAAGGAGCCCGGTCCGTACCGGTAGCGGCGGTAGGCCCGCTCGATCCTTCCCGGCAGCCGTCCTCGGGCGAGCTCGAGGACCCCTTGGGGCGCGAGGTCGAGAAGGACGAGGTCGGGGCCGCCGAGCTCCCCCAAGTCGCCTATCCGGCGCCCGGTCTCGACGGTGACGCCGCGCCCTGCGGCCAGGCCGAGCAGGGCATCGGCGATCGCCTGGGTACCGCCTCGGGCGACCGGCAGGCCGAAGGCGTGGCCTGCCGTGATCAACGCCGTACCGATCGAGGCACTCATCGGCGCCGAGAGCGGTCGGAAGGAGTGAGCGGCCGAGCCGGCGAACAGCGCCCTCCCCCGGTCGGTGCTGAAGCGCCGGGCATAGGACTCGGCCGACCGGAGCGAAGGCAGGCCGAACCGGGCCAGCTCGAGCGGTCGTCTGGGGAAATGGACGATCGGGCCGAGGATCTCCTCCCTCAACTCACCGAAGGCCTCGGCATTCGCCCTGAACGCGCTCAGCCAGGCCGGGCCGTCCTCGCCCAGCCCCTCAGCAGTCCGTTCGACCGAGCGATACATCGCTCCGCCTGGGCCGTCATCGAGCGGGTGGGCCACGTCCACCTCGGGCCAGAGCCACTCGACTCCGTATCGCTCCAGACCGAGTGCCTCGAAGGCTGGCGATGCAACCCCCATCGGGTGGATCGCGGCACACTCGTCGTGGATCAGGCCCGGCAGGGTCAACTCGGTGCTGCGGGTGCCGCCGCCGGGTCGCTCGGCCGCCTCGATCACCGTCACCGAGATTCCCTGCTCCGCCAACAGGCAGGCGGCCGTGAGTCCGTTGGGGCCGGAGCCGACGACCACCGCTTCGCTCACTGCGCTACCCACGCCCTTCCCGAGATGATCGGCCGGGCGACCGGCGGCATCAGGGCGCCGTCGGCAACGTGGTCGACCTCGACCTCGAACCCGGTTCGCTCGATCGTCTCTACGGTCCTCCGGTTGCACTGGCAACCGTCGGCGAGGGCTGCCCAGGGGGCCCTCAGCCAGTCCTGGAGCCTCCCGAGTCGGGGACGCTCGGAGCGCACGTGTTCCATGAAGAGCAGGTTCCCCCCGGGCTTCAGGACCCGGGCTATCTCGGCCAACGCTGCCTCGGGCTCGGGCACCGTGCAGAGGCAGAGCGTGACCACTGCCGTGTCGAAGGAATCGGATCCCAGCGGCAGCGCTTCCGCCGTGGCCCGGATCACCTCGGTCTCGACCGGCATCGCACCGGCCCTTTCGGCGAGCGTAAGTGCCTTATGGCGTTCCGGCTCGACCAGGACCAGCCGGTCGAGCCTCTCGGTCGGGTAGCGCGGCAGGTTCAGCCCGGTGCCGGCCCCTATCTCCAGCACCTCACCTCGGGCAGTGGAGAGGAGTATCGCCCTGCTCCTGGCCAGGCCGGTCCGCTCACCGAGCCAGAGGATCGGGTCGTAGAGGCGTGCCGAAAGACTCGACCCCGGCACCCGGTCGGCCAGGGCAATCGCCTCTTCCCGGCTCGGAACGGTCAATCAGGCGGCCGTCTCGAGGTGGGTCCTCAACTCGATCGGGTTCCTGATGCAGAAAGCGCCCGGGCAGCGCTCGTCGGAGATCTCCTTGATCTCGGCGAGCTCCTCCTCGCTCGCGTCGGCATCGACTTCGAGGTACCAGTCGATCCCGTCCACCGGGGGGAGGTCGCCCGTCCCGAGGGCCCGGCTCATGTTCATCTCCGCCCTGACCCGGGCCTTCAGCGATCGGAGCTCGACACCTTTCAGGGCCGCCTCCTGGGCGTAGGTCATCGCGAAGCAGGCGATGCCACCCCAGAAGCAGTAGGCGAGCGGGTTGGGAGCCTGGCCGCGACCCCCCATGTGGGGTGGGTAATCGGCCTCGAAGGTCACGGAACGACCATCCGGGAGGGGGATCTCAGCGGTGAACTGGACCGCTCCCTCGGCGGTCTGCCATTCGCCGTCGAAGGCGACCGGTTGGACGGCTGCCCCGGGATCACCCTCCGCCTTTGCGGCGGTCTCCTCGACCGCCTCGACATTCACGTTGTGCATCTGCCGCTGCTCCTTTCCTGACGCCCGGGGCCCGCAAACCCTCTGGGACTCACCGGGGTGTCGTTCCGCACCCGGGTTCGCTGGTTCATCCCGACCTGGCGATTGTCTCAGGAATCGAGCCCCGGGATTTCGAACCCACGGGCCTTCCCGTCAAGGAGGTGACGACGAGACGCCGAACCGGTCGATAGCTTTTCCGTCCAACTATTACTTACTTTTCATAAGTAGATAACCGACAGTCAACCGATCCCGGCCGCGGCCGGACAGTCGAAGGAGAGAGACAGACAAATGGACATCGTTTTCCTGGTGGCCCGCATCCTGTTCGCTTTGATCTTCATCGCGAGCGGCTTCGCCCACTTCGCCAAGCGAAAGGAGATGGCCGAGTATGCGGCCGCGATGGGGGCCCCGGCCCCCGGGCCAGGGGTACTGATCTCCGGCCTGGTGATCCTTGCCGGTGGCCTGATGATCCTGCTCGGGATCTGGGGTGACCTCGGCGCGCTGCTGCTTATCGCGTTCCTGCTGCCGACGTCCCTGATCATGCACGCCTTCTGGAAGCACGAAGATCCCCAGATGGCCCAGACCGAGCAGGTCATGTTCATGAAGAACATCTCGCTCGTCGGAGGGGCGCTGGCCTTCTTCTGGCTGTTCGTCGAGTACGGCAAGGACCTGCCGCTGACGATCACCGGTCCGCTCTTCTAGGGCACCGGGCCAGACCGTTTGCGGGGCGGCCGCTCACCCGGAAGGGCGGGCGGCCGTTCTCGTTCCCGGGTCCGCTGTGGCCCGGGTCAGTCCCGGGGTGGCCGGGGGATGAACGGACTGGTGCGCCGGATGTACTCGGCGTAGCCCGGTCTCCGCTCGGCCATGTCCGACTCGAGCATCGCGACACCCGAGACCCGAACCAGGAGGAAGGTCATCAAGGCCGGGCCGACCAGCGACCACCAGGCCGCTCCGGAGCCCACCGCGATCAGCCAGATCCCCCACCAGAGGAGCGCATCGCCGAAGTAGTTGGGGTGGCGGGTGTAGCGCCAGAGTCCCCGATCCATCACCTGGCCCTTGTTGGCCGGGTCCCTCTTGAAGGCGGCCAGCTGCGAATCCCCGATCGCCTCGAACCCGAGTCCCGCCAGGAAGACCGCCAGCCCAACCCAGCCAAAGGGGCCGGGTGAGGTATCGCCCACCGATCCAAGCGACTGGACTGGCAGCGATACGACCAGGGCAAGGACGCCCTGGAGGATGAATACGCCGAAGAGCGACCAGATCCAGAAGCTGCCGGGCCGCTTCGCCCTCATCGCCTGGTAACGGCGGTCCTCTCCATGGCCGGCATTCCGGATTCCGATGTAGATCGCGAGCCGAAGGCCCCAGACGGTCGCCGCCAGAGCCGCAATCAGTCCGGCAGTTCCCCCGACGCCCGCGAGCCAGGAGGCCCAGGCGATTCCGACGAAGACGAGCCCCCAGGCGATGTCGGCGATCGAGGCGTCCTTGAGGGCGAGACTGGCCAGCCAGAAGAGGAACATGATGGCCAGGGCGGTTCCGGCGGCTGCGATGAAGACGGAGAGGTCCACGGTCCTGACCCTACAGGCCGCTTTCCCCTCCGTAGTCGGGATTCCGGGGAGGCAGGGGAGATTCCGGAAGGTATCGGGAAGCGGCCGGTGAAGCCCCTTTATGAGGATCTGCTAATAATCCCGACCCGAAAGGCCGCAATTTACGAACCCGCACGAAACCGGTCACCGCTTCGCGGTTCGAGGAATCAGGGTCCGACTGACGGAAGATCCGAGCGGCACGGGTAGCCAGGGATGAACACGAAGAAAACGGACAGTGAACCCCTCTACGGGAGGCGCATTCGCCGCCTCCTCTCCACCCTCGCGGTCGTACTCGTGGCCGCACCGGTGCTCCTGCTCGGTAGCCATCAGGCTTCTGCCGGCGTGACCATCCCGGTCGACGACACCGACCCGGTGGACGTGGTCCCCGGGAGTCCCGTGGCCAAGACCCTCCGCAACAAGGTGATCGGACTCGCCCGCAGGGAACTGAGGATGAACGTCCGTGAGCGGAACGGAGACAACGTGCCCCGCTACCGCTACGGCCGTGGCGACATCGCCCCCTACAGCATCGGGGATGCCTGGTGTGCTGCCTTCTCGACCTGGGCCTGGAGCAAGGTCGGCTTCACCTCCTACCTCGGGGCCAAGTACCTGAGGACCGCCTACGGGGGCAGGGAAGTCGCGATCCAGGTCGCCGACCTCAGCACCTGGGCCCGGAGGAACGGCTACTGGACCTACCGCGCAACCCCCGGTGACCTGGTCGCCTACGGCGATCGCCACATCGGGATCGTGATCAAGGTGGACCGCCAGGGTCGTGGGGTCCGCTCGATCGAGGGCAACCAGTCCAACGCGGTCAGCCTGGTCGACATCCCGATGGAAGACGTCTCGGGCTACATCAGCCCGCTCCCCCTCACCTCGGGCCAGAAGATCTCCCGGCTCTCGGCCCGGGCCGACGTCGAGTAGTCACCCACCCCGGACCACCTGCCTAGAATCGGCCCGCTACGCGAGCCGCGGTCTTCACAGCCCTCCTGCTTGGTCCACTCGCCGTCCTCGCCTGCAGTGAGGAGCCGGTCACCGGGCAGCTAGCCCCACCGGTCAACTGCACCTCACCCACCACCGCCACGATCGGCGCCCCGGTCCGCTCGCTGATCCCCGACTGGGAAGGAAATGAACGAGCCCGGGGCCAGAGGGAGAAGGCCCTCCGCCTGGTCAACCGGGAGTTCACCCGCCGGGTCTCCGAACGGGCCGGTGACAACGTCCCCCGATACCGGAACGGCCGGGGTGAGATCGCCCCGTACAGCATTGGCGACGCATGGTGTGCCGCCTTCGTCACCTGGGCCTGGGGACGGACAGGCTTCGATGCCTTCCAGGGCGCGAGCTACCTCCAGACCGCCCACGGCGGTGACACCGTCGCGATCCAGGTCAGGGACCTCAGCACCTGGGCCCGAAGGAACGGCTACTGGACCTACCGGGCTACGCCGGGCGATCTCGTCTCGTACGAGGGGGAGAGCCACATCGGCATGGTGATGCAGGTCGACCGACCGGCCGGGCTGATCCGGACGATCGAGGGCAACAAGGACGACCGCATCCGGTGGGTGGACGTCCCGATCGATCGGATCAGCGGCTACATAAGCCCAGTCCCGATCGCCCCGTACCAGCGCATTCCGCGCTCCTCACCCCGGGCCGACGTCGAGTAGGCCCGGGATCGGCTTGGCTCAGGGCCGCATTTCGTAGCCGCCGGCCAGCGCCCTGGTCTTCTCCCAGACCGCCTCGAATCGCTCCTCGTCGACCACCGGCCTGGTGATCGTGTTCCTGACCCACTCCGCCTGGGCCTCGGTGGTCGAGGCCTTGCCCATCAGCTCGGTCGCGTAGGCCGAGAAATCCCGGACGAATACGTCGAAGATCTGGTCGAGCGTGTCCTCGGGAAGGCCGACCAGCGCCGCCTGCTCGCAGATCAGCTGGCCGTACGGGATAAGGGTGAAGAGCTCACCGAGGGTCAGCAGGAAGTCGAGGTCCTT
>VEQW01000014.1 GCA_018883025.1 Solirubrobacterales bacterium
TCGAGTAAAGCCCGAGCTCCGTGCTACCCGTTTCCGAGGGGTTGTGGTCCTGGCCTCCCTGACCCTGCTTTCCCTGGTGTTACTCCTTTTCGCCTCCTCGGACGAGGCCGATGCTGCCAACACCCGGGTCGGGATCTCCGGCTTCGCCTGGTCGAAGCAGCCATCGATCGACCTGGGGGAGAGCGTCACGTGGGACTGGCTCGGACCGGATACCGCACACTCCATAACAGGCACCGGGCCGGGCGGAGTGGCAATCGATTCCGACCCCGGAAAAGCGATTCCCAGCCACATCCCCGGGAATACCTTCACGGTTTCCTTCCCGGAGTCCGGTCGGTTCACGTTTGCCTGCAAGATTCACGGAGCCGTGATGGGCACGGTCACCGTTTCGGATCGGCCCGGTGACCCCGATTCCGACCCCGGCCCACAGCCGCCAGTGTTCTTCGATGCAGACTTTCCCGACCTTCGGGACCCACGTCTGGCTCGGCGCGTGATCGGCCCCCATGGGAAGGGGACAGGGCTTGATTTTTCGGTCGATGAACGGGGAACCGCCGATGCCGATTACTTTCGGGTGGTCGAGAAGGGCAGGCGATCGATCCGGAAGTTCGCCGGCTTTTCCGAATGGACCACGCACATCGGTTTCAACACCGTTCGCTTCGGCGCACGCACCAGGTCTTTTCGGGCGCGGCCCGGCCGCTACGTCGCACTTTTCCGGGTGACTGACCTCTCCGGGAACTCGACCCGTCCCGTGGTGCTCGCCTTCGAGGTCAGGGCGCCCGGACCGGCTCCCCGGGCTCAGTCCTCCGGATAGCCCTCGTCCCCGGGGACCAGGATCCGGAACTCGCGTTCGTCGCCGACCACCTTTGGGAGGATCGGCCGGGTCGCGGCAGGATCCGACCGGGCGGCCTCGATCGCGGCCTGTGAATCGCGGTGACCGGAGATCGCCTCCAGCTGCCGCAGGGTCGGGAAATGAAGTTCGAGCTCGTCTCGTTCCTGCAGGTCCAGGGCCGCCGATGGCCTGAGCCACTTGCCTGCGGTCATCTCTTCACCATCCGGCCGGACCTGGGCGCCGGGAGGCGACTGACCCAGGAAGAACCAGGTGTCGAAGCGGGTCTGGATCACCTCGGGCGTTATCCAGCGGGCGAGGGGAACCAGCTCGGCCTCCGGATGGAGCTCGATCCCGGCCTCCTCGGCCAGTTCCCTTCGGGCACAGTTGGCGAGGCCCGTCTCGCCTTCCCCGTCTTCTGGATCGAGCGCGCCCCCCGGGAAGACCCAGACCCCCGGCATGAAGGTCGCGGTCTCGGTCCGCTTGAGCAGCAGGACCTCGAGCGACCCGTCGTCCTCGCTGTCGCGCATCAGGACGACCGTCGCCGCCGGCCTCGGCTTCGATGGAGCGCCGTGGTTCACAGCCTCGGCGGGGCCGGGCTCGGGGAGGGAAGCCACCGGTGCAGGGTAACGATGCGGTCTGCAGCCGGCTTTGTCCCGGGCGAGGTACCCTGACCCCGATGAACGAAGCGACGACAACCTCCGACCGCTGGATCTGCGACGCCTGTGGCTGGATCTACGACCCGGCCGAAGGGGACCCCGACGGCGGTATTCCGGCCGGTACCCCCTTCGAGGAGATACCCGAGACCTGGTTCTGTCCAGTCTGCGGCGCGACCAAAGAGGATTTCTCGCCCTACGAGGGTTGAGCGGCAACTCCCGGGAATCCGCGTCAGCAGAGGCTAGGGTCCCTCTCATGAAGGGCAAGGAAGGCCTCCCGGCGCGCAGAGGCATCGCTCTAGTGGGTTTGGCAGCAGCGGTCTTGCTTTCAGCCGCTCCCGCGACTTCGACCGCCTCCCAGGTCGAGCAGTCGATCATCAAGGTCAAGCCCTACGGCCTGAAGAACAACAAGGTCAAGATCATGGGGAAGGTGACCATCGCCGGGAGCCTGGAACCGTGGCGACCTGACCAGAAGGTGAGGGTCTTCTTCTACCGCGCCGGCAAGAAGGCTTCCTCGAAGCTCCTTTCGGTTTCCAAGGGTGAAGGGAACTGGGGGACCTTCCGAATCAGGCATCTGGTCGATCTCGGGGGGAAGCATGCAGTCCAGGCTCGCTACTACGGCCGGGAAGGGGACAACCCGCTCAAGCCGGACTCGACCTCCCGGAAGGCGTGGGGGGTTCGGTACCCCTCGCTGTCCCGCGGCCAGTGCGGGAAGGTGGTCGGTGGCTTCCGGGAGGCCCTCAACCGGATGGCCTTCGTCCCGGCCAAGTCGAACTGCTTCAACGGCAAGATGGAGAGGGCCGTGCTCGCCTATCGGAAGCTGAACGGAATGGGCAGGAGTGCCAAGGCCGGAAAGCGAGTGGTGAAGAGCGTGTTCAGCCTCAAGGGCCGCTATCGGGTCAGGAAGCCGGAGCTCGGCGACCACGTCGAAGCACCCCTTTCCCGACAGGTGATCGTCTTCTCGCGTGGCAAGAAGCCCTACGCGATCTTCCCGATCGCCAGTGGAGCCCCGGCCACCCCGACCATCCTCGGCGTCTACTCCTTCTACTGGAAGCTGCCCGGGTACAACGCGATCGGGATGTATTACTCATCCTTCTTCATCCGCGGTTACGCGATCCATGGCTACAAGTCGGTGCCGAATTACCCGGCGTCCCACGGCTGCCTGCGGACCTTCATCGCTGACCAGCCCCGGATCTACCGCCTCACCAAGATCGGCATGCCGATCTACACCTTCGGGGATGCCTTCTCCCCCTATCGCCTGGTTCGTGGGCTGCCAGACCCGGCAAAGTTCGACTGAGCCTTCCCCTCCGGAGAGGCGCGGACTCCTCACGGGGATCGACCCGGGACCGGGTCCCCGGTTTCCTATCCTCAGGGCATGTTGATCCTGCTGCCCCCTTCCGAAGGAAAAGCCGAGCCGCCGGGTGACGCCGAGCCGGCCGAGCTGGACCGCCTGGTCTTTGCGGACTTGCTGACCGATGGACGCGCCCGCCTGCTCGACGAGCTCACCGAACTGCCGAAGCTCGACCGAGACGAGGCGGTCTCGATCCTGGGGATCTCCCCGGGCCAGGCCGCCGACGTCGACCGCAATGCCACCCTCCGGAAGGCCCCGGCGGCGCCGGCATCCGATGTCTACACCGGCGTCCTCTACGACCGTCTCGACTTCCCCGGGCTGCCCGCTCGGGCGAGGAAGCGGGCATCGGAGAACGTGTTGATCGCGAGCGGGCTCTGGGGGATGGTCCGACCCGACGATCGGATTCCCAATTATCGCTTCCCGGCAAAGGCCCGCCTGCCCGAGGTCGGTCCGTTGCCGAAGTTCTGGCGGGAATCCCTGACCGAGGCCTTTCAAGAGGCCGGATACGACGAGCCGGGAGAGACCGTGCTCGACATGCGTTCGGCCGCCTACTCCCCGGCCTGGAAGCCGAGGAACGCCCGGCTGGTCCCGGTCAGGGCCTTCACCGAGGCCGGTGGTGAGCGAAAGACGGTCTCCCACATGGCCAAGGCGACTCGCGGCGAAGTCGCCCGGATCGTCCTGACCGCCGGCCGGATCCCCGAAGGGCCCGAGGAGGTCGCCGACCTCGTTTCCTCGACCGGAATGAGCGTGGAGCTCTCCGATGATGGCCTCGACGTGATCGAGACGGGATGAGGGGTCTACCTGGCCGCCTGGTTACCGGAGCGGCATCGGTCCTCGTCCTGGCGGGAGTCGCCCTGGCGATACTCGGGAGCGGGGGGCTGGGTGGCAGCCGGGCGCCCGTCTCCCCTTCGAAGGGGCTTACCCCGGCCCAGCTGGCCGGCCAGCGCATGGTCGCCGGGTTCGAGGGGGCCAACCTGCCCGGGAGACTCCGAAAGGCGATCCGCCAGGGCCGGGTCGGCGGGGTGATCCTCTTCGCCGACAACCTTCCGAGCCGGAGGGCCGCCAGGAGGCTGACCCGCCTGATCCAGGGGATCCCCCGTCCCCGTCCGCTTCGTCGTTTCCCCCTTCTGGTGATGGCCGACCAGGAAGGGGGCCTCGTCAAGCGACTCCCGGGGGCACCGAACGCATCGGCCGCCGAGATGGGGAGGAGGGGACCCGCGTACTCGAGACGGCAGGGCTTCCTGGCCGGTCGGAACCTGCGGAACGTCGGCATCAACATGGACCTCGCCCCGGTGCTCGATGTCGCCCGGCCCGGGGGTGACATCTTCGCGACAGACCGCGCCTTCGGTACGACGGTCGCCCGGGTCGAGCGGACCGCGATCCCATTCGCGGCCGGGATCGAGTCGGCCGGTGTCGCGTCGACCGGGAAGCACTTTCCCGGGCTCGGCAAGATCCGGGTCAACACCGATTTCGCGGTCCAGCGGGTCGATTCGACTCGGGCTGCGCTCCGCCGGGTGGACGAAGCTCCCTACCGTCCCTTCACCGAGGCCGGTGGGGATGCCGTAATGGTCGGGACCGCGATCTACCCGGCTTTCGGGGGACGGCCGGCCGCCTTCAACGCCAGGATCGTCCGGGGTGAACTGCGCGGCCGGATCGGCTTCAGGGGAGTGACGATCACCGACGCCCTGGGGACCGTGGCCGCCACGGCCTTCGGGGGACCGAGGAAGACCTCCCTCGCTGCGGCCCGCGCCGGAATGGACCTGCTGCTGTTCGGTGACACCGAGTTCCCCCTGAGGGGCCAGGACGCGCTCAAGGGCGGGCTGGTCGGAGGGCGACTGGACAGGGCGGACTTCCGGGAGTCGGTGGACAGGATCCTCGACTTGAGGAAACGACTGGGGCGCTAGCTCAGCGACCCTTCCAGCGGGGCTTGCGCTTCTCGGCGAAGGCGGCGATCCCCTCGCGGAAGTCTTCCGAGTCGAAGCAGGCCTCCCGCATCTCGACCAGCTCCCTCTCCAGCTCGGGGCTCGGTCCGGTGCCGGCCATCAGGGCCTCGATGATCCGCTTGTTGCCCCTCATCGAGAGGGGTGCATTCGCAGCAACGGTCTCGGCGAGGGCGAGCGCCTCTTCCTCGAGCGAGTCCGGCTCGGTGACGCGGTTCACCAGGTCGAACTCCTCGACCCTCTCCGACGGGAGGTTCTCACCGGTAAGGAACAGCTCCCTGGTCCGGGCCGGTCCGATCACCTCGAGGAACTTGGCGATCCCGGTGTGGCTGTAGACCAACCCCAGTTTCGCCGGGGGCATTCCCATTTTCGCCCCCCTGGCGGCGATCCTCAGGTCGCAGGTGACCGCCAGCTCGAGTCCGCCCCCGAGGCAGTGTCCGTTTATCGCGGCAACCGTTGGCCATGGGAAGGCGGCGAGTGCCTCGAGCGCAGCATGAAACGGATGGGCCACCAGGGCCTCGGCATCCGTTGCAAAGGTCTCGTCGGGGATCGAGCCGATGTCATAGCCGGCCGAGAAGACCGGATCCTCGCCGGTGATAACCAGGCACCGAACCTCGAGTCCGTCGTCGAGCGCCGGGACCGTATTGGCGATCGCATCGAGGATCTCGTGGTCGAGGGCGTTCCGGTTGGCCGGATTCGAAATGGTCAGGCGGGCGACGGCCTCGCGCGGGAAATCGAGCCGGAGCTTTTCCGTGCCGGTCTCCTTCGGGTGTCCGGCCGGCTCCCGGCCGTCTTCGGCCGCCACTTCCTACTCGAGGACGATCAGGACATCGCCTTCGGAAACGGCCTGTCCTTCTTCGCACTTGATCTCGGCGACCGTGCCGTCATCGTCGGATTCGACCGGGATCTCCATCTTCATCGACTCGAGGATCACCACCTCGTCTCCGTCGGAGACGGAATCCCCGACCGCGACCTGGATCTTCCAGACGTTTCCAGTGATGTGGGCGGCGATGTCGGCCACGGCTGAACCCTAGCCGAACCATCGCCAACTCCGGCCGGTCGGCGGTAGTGTCCTCCGGCGATGGAGAAGGTCCCGGGCGATCAGGCAGGAAGTCCACTTGCGCTCATCGCTGCCCGAAACGAGGTGGATTCGATCGGGGAGACGATCCAGGCCATCCGGGGGGCGTTTCCGGGAGTGCGGGTGTGGGTAGCGGATGACGCCTCGTCGGACGGGACCGGTCCGGCCTCGCTTGCCGAAGGCGCGGAAGTCGTCACCCGAAAGGTCCCGCTCGGCAAGGGCGGCAACGTGACCACCTGTGCATCGGAAGCCCTTGCGGCCGGTGACTCGGCGAATCTCGGGTCGGTGGTCCTGCTCCTCGACGCCGACCTCGGGCGCTCGGCAGGTCAGCTGACGACCCTCGTCGAGGCGGTGCGGTCCGGGGAGTGCGACCTCGCGGTGGCGGCGTTCCGGAACCGGGTCGGGGGAGGCTTCGGCATCGCTCTTGGCTTTGCCCGTTGGGCGATCAGGAACCGGTCCGGTTTCGTCGCCGCGGCTCCGATCTCCGGCCAGCGGGCGATGCGGACCGAGGTCCTAGAGCGCCTGCTGCCCTTCGACGAGGGATGGGGGATGGAGGTCGGGATGACGATCGATGCCGTTCGGTCGGGATTCCGGGTTCGGGAGTACGAGCTCGAACTCTCCCACCGGGCGACCGGCAGGACCGCCTCGGGCTTCCTCCACAGGCTGAGGCAGCTCGGTGGCTTCATCGGAGCCTGGTGGAGGCGGCGTTGATCCTCGCGATCGACCAGGGGACGACCGGCTCGACCTGTCTGGTCGTCGATCGGGACGGCACGGTCGCAGGACGCGGCCAGGCAGAGATAACCCAGCACTTCCCGTCGCCGGGCCTGGTCGAGCACGACCCGGACGAGATCATCGATGTGACCCTGGGGGTAGCGGCAGAGGCGCTGGCGGAGGCAGGGATCGAGGGCCGGGACCTCGAGGCGATCGGCATCACCAACCAGCGCGAGACGGTCGTCGCCTGGGACAGGGAAACCGGCAAGGCGCTCCACCGGGCCCTCGTCTGGCAGGACCGTCGCGGCGCCGACCGCTGCCGTGAGCTCGCCGGGACCGACCTTGCCGAGACGGTGAGGGACCGGACCGGGCTGCTGGTCGACCCCTACTTCTCGGCGACCAAGATCGAGTGGCTGCTCGCGGAACTCGAGGACCCTGGCCGGGCCGCCTTCGGGACGATCGACTCCTGGTTGGTCCAGGCGCTCTGCGGAAACCACCTGACGGATCCCTCCAACGCCTCGCGGACGATGCTCTTCGATATCAGGAAGATGGCCTGGGATCCGGAGTTGTGCGAGGAGTTCGGCATCGACCCGAAGGTCCTGCCCGAGGTGGTGCCCTCTGCCGGACCGTTCGGGACGACCTCCGCGTTCGGTGGTGAGGTCCCCGTGACCGGGGTCGCCGGGGACCAACAGGCCGCTCTCTTCGGGCAGGCCTGCTTCGACCCGGGCCAGGTCAAGAACACCTACGGAACGGGCAGCTTCGTCCTGATGAACTCGGGTCCCGAAGTACCGGACCCCGGGGTCGGGACCGTCTCGACGGTCGCCTGGGATCTGGGGCACGGTCCCGTCTATGCCGCCGAGGCCTCGATCTTCGTGACCGGGGCGGCCGTCCAGTGGCTGCGAGATGGACTCGGTGTGATCTCCGATGCGGCCGAGACCGAGGCCCTCGCGGCTTCGCTCGAGTCCAACGAGGGCGTCTATTTCGTCCCAGCCCTGACCGGACTGGGGAGCCCGTGGTGGGACGCCGAGGCCCGGGGGACGATCGTCGGCCTGACCCGCGGCACCGGCAGGGCCCAGCTGGCAAGGGCCACCCTCGAGGCGATTGCCTACCAGTCGTTCGACGCCGTGCGGGCCGAGGAGGCCTCGACCGGTCGTCGGATCGAGTCCCTGAAGGTCGATGGCGGGGCGGTGGCAAACGGATGGTTGATGCAGTTCCAGTCCGACCTGCTCGGGGTACCGGTCATCGCCCCGACCTACCTCGAGACGACTGGAGTGGGCGCCGCAGCCCTCGCTGCGGTCGGGGCCGGGCTGGACACCCCGGCCGGCCTGGCCAGCCGGTGGCAGGCCTCCGCGACCTGGGAGCCGAACATGTCGCGCGACGAGGCCGAGACCCTTCTCGAGGGGTGGAACCGGGCGCTCGAGGCCTGTCGGTCGGTCTCGGGGGCAAGCTGACCCCTCACGGGACCGTCGGCACCACTCCGAATAGGATCACTGATCAATGGCCGAGATCAAGCCACAGGTCTACAAGGATGATCGGCCCGCCGAGTTCTTCGAGAAGTTCCACCGCCGGGCAAGGGAGCGACGCCCCGGCTACATGTATTCCCTGGTCAGGTCGGTGGTAACCCCGATCTGCCTGCTGATCTACCGGACTCGGGCAATCGGGACCGAGAACGTCCCGAGGACCGGGCCCGTCCTGGTCGTCCCCAACCACTTCAGCCAGATGGACCACTTCTTCGCCGGGGTCTACCTGTGGCGGAAGCTCCGGATCATGGCCAAGTCACAGATATTCGGACCGCCGATCCTGACCTGGATTCTCTTCCACGGCGGGATCTTCCCCGTCCGCCGCGGCGTGCGGGACGAGGAGGCCTTCGAGACGGTCAGGGTGATCTTCGAGCAGGGCGGAGCGGTGATGGTCTACGCCGAGGGTGGCCGTTCACGAACAGGGGAACTGGGGGAGCCCCGACCGGGGGTCGGCCGGATGGCCCTCGAGTCGGGAATCCCGGTGGTGCCGGTGGCGATCTACGGCTCGGCCGGGGTCCGCGGCTGGTGGAAGTTCCGCTTCCCTGCGGTGACCCTCAGATACGGCGAGCCGCTCACCTTCCCGGTCGAGCCCGGCTCCGATCGGGAACGCCAGCTCGAAGTCGCGAACGCCATCTTCGACCGGGTGAAGGAGATGTACGCCGAGTTCCAGCGCCTCGGCCGCAAGGGGGCGCTCGACGCGGCGAAGGCCCGCGAGCGCGAGGTCGCCGGTTCAGCCGATCAGGGCCGGTAGACGCTCGTAGAAGCCCGGGTCGTGGCCGGGAGTGATCGTCGCCGACGGGTGCTCCCGGCGGTAGAGCGCAAGCTCCCGAAGGCTTCGCTCGTAGTTGTGGCGATCCCTTGCCCGGGCGGCGAGGGCGGCCCCCGGGTCGAGTTGGTCCTCGAGGAAGATCGCGTCCCCGGCGATTACGAAGGGTCCGGCCCCGGTCTTGAGGACGACTGACTGGTGACCGGCCGAGTGCCCGGGGGTCGAGACGAGCACGACCGAGCCGTCGCCGAACAGGTCGAAGGAGCGGCCGAAGGTCGAGAAGGAGTTGATCGAGGCGGCTTCATAGTCGACGGTTCGGAAATCGAAGGCGTGGTCGAACTGCTGGGGTCGGTAGTACTTGAGGATCGGAATGAGCCCGGAGGTCGCGTCCTCCCACTCGGCCTTGGAGACGATGAATGCCGCCCCGGGAAACTCCGAGACGGCCGAGGCGTGGTCGACGTGCAGGTGGGTCATCACCACCGTCCGGAGTGTCCCGGGTTCGATCCCCTTCGCCCTGAGCCGTGCCGGGACGTCCTCACCCTTGGTGACTTCCGGTTCGGTGAAGGAGGCGGCCAAGCGGCCGAGGTTCGCGTCCGGGTCGGTCGCGATCGAGGGGTGGAGTCCGGTGTCGACCAGAAGGGGGCCGGCCGAGGGATGATGGATCAGGAACGCCGGCACGGGGACGGCCCAGGTCTCACCGCGCATCGCCCTAAGCGACTTGATCAGGCCCATCTCCCCCGAGGGACTCGCCTGGATCGCCTTGGCCACCTGGATCCGGCCGGTCACCATCGGCTCGACCGTCACCACGGCACCTGCGGTGCCCCCCGGGAGTGGGCCATCTAGCGGCCGGGGTGAGGTCTGGACGGCCATCGTCCGAAGATACCGCCGGCCACCTCACAGGTAGGGTTACCCGCCCAGATGGGCGAATCCGTACCGCAAAGCCATTCCGAGATCTTCCGCGACGGGTTGCTCGACGGCCAGGTCGTGGCGGTCTCGGGCGCCGGCACCGGTCTCGGCCGGGCCGCCGCGCTGGAGATGGTCCGCCTAGGGGCGACCGTGGTCGGCTGTGGACGGCGGGAGGAGCCGCTGGTCGAGACCGCCGGACTGGCCGAGGGGCTCCCGGGAAAGTTCGAGCACTCGACCCTCGATATCCGTGACGAGGGCGAGGTAGATCCCTTCTTCGACGATCTGCTGGAGCGCCACGGCAGGCTCGACACTTTGCTGAACAACGCCGGTGGCCAGTTCCTCAGCCCGGCGGAGATGGTCAACCCGAAGGGCTTTCGGACGGTTATCGAGCTGAACGTGACCGGCACCTGGCTGATGAGCCACGCGGCTGCGACCCGGGCCTTCATCCCCCAGGAGTCAGGGACGATCCTCAGCGTCACCCTCTCGCCGCATAACGGGATGCCGGGGATGGTCCATTCCGGGGCAGCCCGGGCGGCGGTCGAGAACATGATGCGGACCCTTGCCACCGAGTGGGCAAGGTTCGGGATCCGAACCTGTGCGATCGCCCCCGGACAGTTCGCCACCGAGACCTTCGTCTCAAAGTACCCGAAGGAGGTGGTCGAGTCGGTCCACCAGACGATCCCGATGGGACGACTCGGCAAGGAGGAGGAGTTCGCCTGGCTGGTCGCCTACCTGGCTTCGCCGGCCGGCGCCTTCCATTCCGGCTCGGTGATCACCGTCGACGGCGGTCGTGACAACTGGTTCGGCCAGTTCCCGCCCGAGGCCTTCGGTTCAGGCGAGCTTCCCGCCGAGGAGCGTTGATCGGAGGCGGACCCGGTCCGCCTAGGTGTACATCCCGCCGAACTGCCCGCCGGTCACGTTCAGGACCTGGCCATGGACGAAGTTCGAGAGCTCCGAGGCGAGGAAGAGGACCGGCCCGGCAGCCTCGTCCGTTGATGCCGGCCGCCCCAGCGGGATGATCATCGATGCCATCGAGCGCATCTGCTCCGGGATCCCGAGCTGGATCTCTTCGCCACCCGGAGCGGTGACCGTCTCGCCCTCTTCCTTCGAGGCGGTCAACCTCGTCTCGACGAATCCAAAGGCGACCGCGTTGATGTTGATCTTGAACTGGCCCCACTCCTTGGCCAGGGTCTTGGTCAGGCCGGTCACCCCGGCCTTGGCGGCGCTGTAGTTGGCCTGTCCCGTGTTGCCCATCGTCCCCGAGACGGAGGAGACGTTGATCAGCTTCCGGAAGACCTCCTGCCCTTCGCCGGCCTCGGCCTTGGCTGCCTCCCGCCAGTGGGGAGCGAGGGCCCGGGCGACCCTGAAGGGAACGATCGTGTGGATGTCGAGCATCGCCTGGAACTGCTCGTCGGTCATCTTGTGGGCCATCCCGTCCCAGGTGTAGCCGGCGTTGTTGACCACGATGTCGATCGAGTCGAAGGCTTCAGTTGCGGCCTCGACCAGTCGGTCGGCGGCGTCGGCCTCGGTCAGGTCGCAGGCGAAGACCGCGGTCGGGCCGTCGATCTCGGAAGACGCCTGCTCGGCCGCGTCGGCGTCGAGGTCGTTGATCAGGACGTTGGCCCCGTTGGCGGCGAAAAGTTCGGCCGTTGCCCGGCCGATTCCCCGGGCAGATCCGGTGATGATCGCGTTCTTTCCTTCGAGCAGTCCCATCGTTTGGCCTCCTGGCGTTTCCGGTTGGCAGACGGCGTCGGACTATAAGCGGGAAGGCCGCCCCGGCGGGACCCGACCGGCAGAAGCCGGAAAAGAGAAAAGGCCCGCGGCCGATTCGGCCGCGGGCCCTCTCGCAATCGCTGGCAGGTGGGCCTAGAGCCCGTAGGAGCGGCCGATCACCTCGAGCATGATCTCGTCGGTGCCCGCGCCGATCCGGTTGAGCCGGACGTCGCGGTAGTGGCGCTCGACTTCGTACTCCTTCATGTAGCCCCAGCCGCCGTGGATCTGGATGCACTCATCGGCGACCTCGCAGGCCATCTGGGCCGAGAGCAGTTTCGCCATCGAGATCTCCCGGACCGGATATTCGCCGTTGGCGAACCGCCAGGCCACCGTGTAGGTGAACTGCTTCGACGCCTCGATCTTGGTCGCCATCGCAGCGATCTTGTGCCGGATCGACTGGAACTTGCCGATCGGGCGGCCGAATGCCTCACGGTCCTTGGCGTACTCGATCGATGTCTCGAGCAGCCTTTCGGCACCGGCGTTCGAGCCGGCGGCGGCCACCAGTCGTTCGCCCTGGAGCTCCCAGGTGATGTGGTAGAAGCCCTTGCCGACCTCTCCGAGGATCGAGTCCGCCGGGACCCGCATGTCCTCGAAGGCGATCTCGCAGGTATCCGAGGCAGCCATCCCCATCTTCTCGAGGTTCTGGGCGACCGAGAAGCCGGGCAGCTCGTTGCCGTCCTCGTCCCGGATGTCGATCAGCAGGAGGCTGATCCCGTTGTGGCCGGCATCCGGGTCGGTCTTGGCGACGAGGACGATGAAGTCGGCCCGGGCCGCATTGGTGATGAAGGTCTTCGACCCGTTGATCACGTACTCGTCACCCTCGAGCTTCGCCGTCGTCCGGATGGAAGCGACGTCGGAGCCAGCTCCCGGCTCGGTGATGCCGAGGCAGCCGATCCGCTTGCCCTGGATCCCGGGGGCGAGGAACCTCTCCTTCTGCTCCTCGGTACCCAGCATCTCGATCGGCGGGAGGACCATGTCGGTCTGGACCGCGAAACCCATCCCAAGGCCGCCCGAGCCGGCGTGGCTGAGGGCTTCGGCGCGGACCAGCGAGTAGTAGTAGTCGCCGCCCTGTCCGCCGTATTCCTCGGGGAAGCAGAGTCCGAGGTAGCCGAGTTTACCGGCCCGTTCCATCGCCCAGTCAGGCCACTTGGTCTCTTCCCACTCCATCCGGTGGGGGTAGAGCTCGTTCTTGACCCACTCCTCCATCGACTCCCGCAGGTCTTCGTGCTCCTGGGTGAAGATGAAGTGCTTCTGGGCGGTCTCGAAGTCGGGCTTGATGACTGTCGTGCTCACGTGGCTCCTCCTCTATGGCGACCCTTCGAGCCGCCTCTCGAACGTTCCTTGTCGGTCGATCACATTGGATCGGAAGCTTCGTCAAAGTAGAGAGTAACACTTCCAACTCCCTGTTTCCGGTAGGCTCCGACCGGGATGGAGGAAGAGGAATTCGAGAAGATCCGCTACGAGGTCGAGGGTCACGTCGCGACGATCACCCTGGACGATCCGGAGACCCGGAATTCGCTCTCCGATCAGCTCCTCGACGAGCTGCTCTGCTCGCTCTCGATGGCCAAGTCCGACGATGCCGTCCGGGTGGTCGTGCTCGCCTCCTCGGACGAAAAGGTGTTCTCGGCAGGGGGGAACCTCTCGGCCTTCGGTGGCGACGCCGGGACGATCGACAAGTTCCGCGGGGCCGAGCGCTTTCCGGCCTGCTTCAAGGCCTTCGGCACCCTGGGCAAGCCGTCGATCGTCTCGGCCAAGGGGAAGGTCCTCGCTGGATCCCTGGGCCTGGCGCTCGCCTGCGACCTGATCGTCGCCTCCGAGGAGGCCGAGTTCGGTACCCCCGAGATCAACGTCGGCCTCTTCCCCTTCATGATCATGGCGCTGATCTACCGGAACGTCCCGAGGAAGAAGGCGACCGAGATGCTCCTCCTCGGTGGGCGACTGGGAGCCGAGGAGGCCCGCGAGGCCGGCCTTGTCAACCGGGTAGTCCCCCACGCGGAGGTCGACGCGGCCGTTTCCGAGTGGGCCGGGATGCTCGCCTCCAAGTCGCCGTTGATCATGAGGCTGGGCAAGGACGCGATCTGGCGACAGATGGACATGGGGCTCGAGGACGCCCTCGACTACCTCAGGTCCCAGCTGGCGATCGAACTTTCGACCGAGGACGCGATCGAGGGCGTGACCGCCTTCTTCGAAAAGCGTGAACCCGAGTGGAAGGGACGGTGACCGGTTGAGTAGCGAGGACAACGACGCCGGAAAGCTCCCCGGCACCGCACCGCTTGACGAACTGACCGACCAGCTCCACGAGCGCCGTGCCAGGGCCCGACTCGGGGGTGGGCCGGAGAAGATCGAGAAGCAGCACGCCGCCGGCAAGCTGACCGCGCGGGAGCGGATCGACCTGCTGGTGGACGAGGGAACCTTCGTCGAGCTGGGGATCCAGGGTCGGCCGCACTACTCCCACCAGGCGATGGTCGGGAAGGATGCCCCCGCCGACGGTGTCGTCACCGGTTGGGGGGACGTGGATGGCAGGCCCTGCGCGATCGTCGCCTACGACTTCACCGTGATGGCCGGCTCGATGGGCCAGACCGGGGAGATCAAGGTCGCCCGACTCCGGGAGATGGCGCTGACCAAGAGGATGCCCCTGATCTGGCTGCTCGACTCGGCCGGGGCTCGAATCCAGGAGGCTGCCGGCTCGCTCTTCGCCGGCTCGGGCCATCTCTTCAGGGAGGAGGTCGAGATGTCCGGGGTGGTCCCCCTCGTTGCCGCGATGATGGGCCCCTGTGCCGCCGGCACCGCCTACATCCCGGCGTTGTCCGACTTCGTGCCGATGGTCGTGGGTCAGGGAGCGATGGCGCTGGCCGGTCCCCACCTGGTCAAGGCCGTCACCGGTGAGGAGATAGAGATGGAGGAACTCGGTGGTGCCAAGGTCCACTGCCGGACCTCCGGGGTCGGTGACCTCGAGGTAAAGGACGACCCCGACTGCATCGAGGCGGTCCGCAAGTACCTCTCCTTCTTTCCCTCGAACTGCGAGCAGGAGCCGCCGGTCGTCGAATGCAGCGACCCCGAGGACCGAGCCTCCGAGCGTCTGCTCGAGATAGTCCCGGAGTCACCGCGGCAGCCCTACGACATGTACGACGTGATCTCCGAGATCGTCGACGACGGCGACTGGTTCGACATCAAGCCGAAGTTCGCCAAGTCATTGATCACCTGCCTGGCCCGATTCGGCGGGATGCCGGTCGGGATCGTCGCCTCCCAGCCCAAGCACCTGGGCGGAATCCTCGACGTCGACTCGGCCGACAAGGCAGCCCGCTTCATCAACCTCTGCGACGCCTTCTCGATACCGCTGCTCTTCCTCCAGGACGTCCCCGGTTTCATGGTCGGTTCGAAGGTCGAGCAGGACGGGATCATCCGCCACGGGGCGAAGATGCTCTACGCGGTCTCCCGGGCGACCGTGCCGAAGATCACGGTCCTCGTCCGCAAGGCCTACGGGGCCGGCTACTACGTGATGTGCGGCCGGGCCTACGAACCCGACCTGATCGTTGCCTGGCCCGGCGCCGAGGTATCGGTGATGGGGGCAGAGGGTGCGGTCAACATCATCGGCCGCTCGGCGATCGACGCCTCGGACGACCCCGAGGCGACCCGTGAGGCGATGCTGAACGCAGTCCGCGAGCAGATCGATCCCTACATCGCGGCCGGCAACGCGATGATCGACGACATCATCGACCCGCGCGAGACCCGCCAGACGGTGATCAGGGGCTTGAGGATGGCCCGGGGCAAGAAGGTCGAGAAGCCCTGGAAGAAGCATGGGGTAATGCCCGTATGAAAGGCCGCCCTCCCGGCACCAGCCGCACATCGCGGCGGCCCTCCGCCCGTCGCATCGCGTTGTCGTCGGAACCCCGAAATAGCGCTGCTATTCCGGGAACCGCGACTCCTCACCCTGCTCGGGCCGAGAACCACCTCGGCGCACGTCCGGCTTGGGAGGGCGGCTCGGAGACCCCCAAGGCCCGGCCAAGGATCGAGGCTGGGCGATGAGCCGGTTCGAGGACCCGGTGATCATCTCCAATTCGATCTCGGGGGTGATCGCCAACCGGGAGCAGTGCCCGGCCATCCCGTATACGCCCGCCGAGTACGCGGCCGAGGCGAGGCGGGCGGTCGACGAGGGCGCATCGCAGATCCACATCCACGCCAGGAAGCCCGACGGGACCCCCTCCTGGGACGTCGAGGACTTCCGCCTGATCACCGAGGCGATCAGGGAGGAGGTCGGCGACGTGATCATCAACTACTCGACCGGGGCGATCGGGGTGCCGATCGAACAGAGGATCGAATACCTGGCGGAGCTCCGACCCGACGTTGCCGCGCTCAACATGAGCTCGATGAACTACGCGAAGTACTCGCGCCGGCGGAAGGAGTTCGTCTTCAAGGCCGTGTTCGAGAACAGCTTCGACACGATCATCGAGTTCGTCACCGCGATGAAGGAGCTCGGCATCCAGCCCGAGCACGAATGCTTCGACGCCGGCCACGTGGCCAACGTCGACCCGCTGATCGACATGGGTCTGCTCGAAGAGCCCCTCCAGATCTCCCTGGTCATGGGCGTGGTCGGGGGCATCCGGCCGACCCCACGAAACGTCGAGGTGATGGCCGACCAGATCCCGGGGGGTGCCGAGGGACCGAACAACTGGCAGGTGATCGGAATCTCGCGCGACCAGTGGAAGCTGCTGGGTGCTGCCGTCGTGCTCGGTGGGAACGTGCGGGCCGGGGTGGAGGACAACCTCTACCTGCCCGATGGCTCGATGGCGAAGTCGAACGGCGAGCTTGTCGAGAAGGCACGCCAGATAGTCGAGGACGCCGGCCGGCGGGTGGCGACCGTCGACGAGGCCCGAAAGCTCCTGGGCCTGGAGCGGAACTGAGGCCTTCGGGATGGCCGCGCTCGAGGGGATCACCGTCCTCGACCTGACCCGGCTCTTCCCGGGAGGGTTCTGCACCCAGCTGCTGGCCGACTTCGGGGCCGACGTGATCAAGGTCGAGGACACCGGGGCCGGCGACTACATCCGACAGGCCCCGCCCTTTTATGGCGGGGAGCTCGACCCCGGTCAGACCGCTTCGGCCCTCTTCCTCTCGCTGAACCGGAACAAGCGCTCGATCAGGCTGGACCTGAAGTCCGACGGGGGGAGGGAGGCATTCCTCCGGCTCGCCGAATCGGCCGACGTCCTCGTGGAGGGGTTCAGGCCCGGGGTCACTGCCCGACTGGGTGTCGACTACGAGACGATCCGTGAGTCAAACCCCGGGATCGTCTACTGCTCGATCACCGGCTACGGCCAGGACGGCCCGCTCCGTGATCGGGCCGGCCACGACATCGATTACCAGGCCCAGGTCGGGATCCTCGGCCTCACCGGGATGGCGGGCGGTCCCCCGATCCAACCGGCGGTCCAGGTCGGTGACTTGGGTGGCGGAGCCCTTCCGGCCGCCTTCGGGATCCTCACCGCGCTGTTCGAGAAGCAGCGGTCCGGCCAGGGACAGCTGGTCGACATCTCGATGGCCGACGGTGCACTTTCCTGGCTGGCGATGGTCGCCGGCCGCCACTTCGTCGACGGCTACGAACCCGTTCGGGGTGAGCTCGAGCTGGCCGGTGGAATTGCCTGCTACCTCCCGTACGAGGCCTCAGACGGCTGGGTGGCCTGCGGCGCCCTCGAGCCCAAGTTCTGGAAGGCGTTCTGCGACGGGGTCGATCGGCCCGACCTGCTCGAGCACCAGTTTGCCAGGCCGGGCAGCGAAGGCTGGGAGGCGGTGGCTGCAGTCTTCAGGGACCGCAGCCGGGACGAGTGGAAGGCCTTCAACGACGAGCACGACTGCTGCATCGAACCGATCCTCGGGGTGGGGGAGGCACTCGACTCGGAGCTGGTCAGGGAGCGGGGGATGGTGGTCGAGTTCGAGCAGCCCGGAGTCGGGATGGTCAGGCAGCTCGGCAATCCCGTTCGACTCTCCGAGACGCCGGCCGACACCTCCGGCCCCGCACCGGCGATCGGGGCCGATACCGAGACGGTCCTCGGAGAGGTCGGCTTCACCGAGGAAGAAGTGGGCGCCCTGCTCGAGTCCGGGGCCGCAGCCGGCCCGGGTGCACCGGACGCCTCCACCGGCGGGTTCCGGCTGTGAAGACCGCGGGCAGACAGGCCGGGTTGATGAAGATGTCGGAGCTGGTCGACGCCTCGGGCGTTCCGGCGGCGACGATCAAGCACTACCTGCGCGAGGGACTGCTGCCGGAGCCGATCAAGACCAGTCGCAACATGGCCTGGTACCGGCCGGAAACGGTCGAGCGGATCGCCCTGATCAGGCGCCTCCAGGAAGAGCGATTCATGCCGCTGAAGGCGATCCGGGCGGTACTCGACGAAGACTCGGACCAGGCGGTCGCACTTCTGGAGGTCGAGGACTCGATCCTCGAGCGTGCCCTCTCCGGCGAGCGGACGAGGACGGCCCCGGCCGAAGTTCGTCGGGCTTACGGGGTCCCGGCCGAGGTTCTCGACCGACTGGCCGAGATCGGCATCCTCACACCCAACTCCCGGGGCTACTCGCCCGAGGACGTCCGGATCATCGAGGCGATTTCCCGCTTCAGGGCCGGTGGATACGACGAACAGACCGGATTCACCGTCTACGACACGCTCCGTTACCGGGCCGCCCTCGATGACCTGGTCCGGGAGGAGGTCGACGTGCTGATGGAACGACTGGGGGATGAGCTTTCCGATGAGCAGGCCCGTCGGCTGATCGAGTCAGGGGTCGAGCCGCTGAGGGATTTCATCGCCGCGCTCCACACCAAGCTGATGCTCGAAGAGGTAAGGCGCCGCCGGGACTGATCCCGACCCGGACTACTCGTCGGGCTTCGACGCGGGGATCGGCATCTCGAAGCTTCCACGGGTCACCGAGAGGATCTCTTCGGCCAGGCGAGAGCCGTCGTCGGGGTCGATCGGGGTGGCCGAGATCCTGACCACGACCTCATTGCGGTCGATCTCCTCGAGCCAGATGGCGGGGGGTCTCAAGGTCGGAACGGTGATCGCGTGGTTCAGCATCTCCTGGATCCGTGAGGGACTCACGTGGCTGTCGAACCGGGCCTTGACGTCGATCCCTTCCGGCTCATGCAGGGGAACGACCGTTGCGCCCAGCACCACGCTGTTGGGGATCATCACCCGCTCCCCGTGGCGGGCCAGTGCCAGGTAGAACAGTCCGAGAGAGCTGATCGTCCCCTCGATCGTGTCGGCCACCTGGCCTCCGGAGAGCCGTACCCGGTCCCCTACGCGGTAGGGACCGGCTCCCTGCAGCACCACTCCGGCAAAGACGTTGCCGAGCGTCTGCTGTGCTGCCAGGCCGAGCACGACTACGGTCAGGGCTCCCCCGACCAGGATCGTTTCGGGCCTGACACCGGCAATCGCGAGGGCAATTGCGGCGATGACCAGGATCGAGACCAGTCTGATCGCAAAGGCAACCGTCCCTGCCGTCCCCGGGTCGAGGCGCCTCAGCACGTACGGGGTGATCGTCCTCCCGAAGGCCGCCGCCAGTCCCCAGCCGAAGGCGAAGAGGAGGACCGCGGTGACCACCCGTACCTCGGTTCCGTACTCGGGGAAGAGTCCGGGGAAGATCTCCTTTCGGTTGATGAAGAGGACCAGGACCAGCGCGGTCAGGAAGCCGAAGACCACGAGTCTGGTCCAGGGGAGCGGGCCACCGGTGCGTTCGAGTTCGCCGCCCAGACCGGCCCGGTGCCAGGCGTCCGTCCTGGTCTCGAACATCCAGGCCGGCATCTGCGTCCTCCGGGATTCCGATCCGGACTCGTCTCGCCCTTCACCGGTCGCGGTCCGGGACTCTTTCTTCGGCTCCTCCACTGTCCTTTGAGGTTAGACCCAGCCCCAGCCCCAGCCCGTTTTCGGCGCTGGGCGGTGGGTCCTTTCCATCGGGCCCGATCCTCGCCGATCGGTACCCGGTGCGATACCTTTCCGGCTCGATCATGTTTCAGTGATCGAGAGCGGCAGGGGAGCCGCCCCGAAAAAGAAACCGAAGGGGGAGGAGAAACATCTTGAAGTCCGTCCGTTTGGCCGTCCTTGTTCTCGTCGGGGCAGCAGTTGCCTTCGGCCCGTCAGTAGCTTCAGCCGACGCTTCGAACCATTACGCGAAGCAGGCAAAGAAGAAGTGCAAGAAGAAGACGGGGGCCGCCAAGCAGAAGTGCATCAAGAAGACGATCCGTGCCCTGAAGGCACAGGACAACCCACCGGTGACGATCCGGACCACCGAGGGTGGAATACCGAGGATCGTCGCTGATTCGGATCGCGGCCTCGGGTTTGGTTACGGCTACTCGCTCGCCAAGGAGAACATCTGCACGGTCGCCGAGAACTACATCAGCCTGCGGGGTGAGAAGTCGAAGTACTTCGGCCCGGACAACGGCAACCTGAACTCCGACTTCGTCCGCAAGCAGATCCTCCAGCAGGGGAAGGTCAAGGAACTCCTCGCCAAGACCGGGGTCAACGGCGTCAAGCCCGGAGCACGAGAGGTGATCAAGGGTTACGTGCTCGGCTACAACAGGTACCTCAAGGAGGTCGGCCGGAACAAGCTCCCCGATCCGACCTGCCGCGGGGCAGCCTGGGTCAAGCCGATCACCGAGCAGGACGTCTACCTCAGGTTTTACGAGCTGCTTGGTTACGCCGGCACCAGCCAGGCGATCAACGGGATCGCCGAGGCGGCACCTCCGGGTAGCAAGAGGGTCAAGGACCTCGGAGCGTCTGACTTCAAGCCCGAGCTCGATCTCGCATCGATCGACGAGGGCGCCCTCGGTTCCAACGCGGTCGGGCTCGGTTCCGAGGCGACCAGCACCTCGAAGGGCATGCTGTTCGGCAACCCCCACTTTCCGTGGAGCGGTTCGCTCCGTCTCTTCCAGTCGCAGCTGACCATCCCGGGCAAGCTGAACGTCAGCGGAGGCAGCCTCTACGGCGTTCCAATGGTGATGATCGGTCACACCCAGAAGGCTGCGTGGAGCCACACCGTTTCGACTGCCCGCCGTTTCGCGATCTACCGGCTCGATCTCTCGGGTCGGACCACCTACATCGAGGACGGACGCTCGATCAAGATGGATGCCCGCAAGGTGACGGTCGAGGTCAAGCAGCCCAACGGCTCCATCCAGAAGGTCACCAGGACCCTCTACTCGACCAAGCACGGACCGGTGATCGAGGACGTCTCCGGCGTGCCGGCAGGCTCGCTCGCCTGGACCGATGAGCACGCCTTCGTCCTGCGGGATCCGAACCTCGACTCGTTCCGGGCGATCAGCCACTTCTACGACGTCAACCGTGCCCAGAGCGTCAGTCAGATCGAGAAGATCCTCGACAAGTACCAGGCGATTCCGTGGGTGAACACGATCGCGGCCGATTCGCTCGGCAACGCCTTCTACGGTGATATCGGGACGATCCCGAACGTCCCGAACGAGAAGGTCCAGGGCAGCTGTGGGGTAAACCCACTGCTCTGGGCGGCGGGTCGGCTTGCGGTACTCGACGGGTCCGACTCCGATTGTCAGCTAGGCAAGGCGGCCGGGGCAGCCGTTTCCGAGATCCTGCCGCGGAGCCAGAACCCCCGGATCACCCGCCAGGACTTTGCCTCGAACATGAACGACAGCTACTGGCTGGCGAACCCGGCCCAGCCCTTGACCGGGTTTCCGCGGATCATCGGCGAGGAGGACACCCCACGGTCGCTCAGGACGAGGAATGGCCTGACCCAGATCGCCCAGAAACTGGCCGGCGGGGGCAGGTTCGGCCTTGCCGACGTCCAGGCCCAGCTGACCAACGGCAAGAACTACGGTGCCGAGCTGCTCAAGCAGGACATGGTCACCTTCTGCAACGCAAATACGTCCCTGGTCGCGACCGATGGGGCAACGATCAACGTATCCGGAGCCTGTCCGGTCCTTAGCGCCTACGGATCGACCGACAGGCTCGACGATCCCGGCGCCCTGCTCTGGAGGCGGATCGCGGTCAAGCTGCCTCTGACGGACAGCTCGGGCTCCTACACGGGGGCGCTCTACCAGAGCCCGTTCGTCGCGAGCAACGCGGTCAACACCCCGAGTGGGCTGAACTCGACGGATCCGCGAGTTGGCAAGGCGCTGGCCGACGCGGTCCAGGAGTTCCAGACTCGCGGCGTTGCGTTGGACGCAACCCTCCGCGCCCATCAGTACGTGACGCGTAACGGCGCGCGGATCCCGATTCCAGGTGGACCGGGTGGCCTCGGCGTCTACAACGCGATCAACGTCAACAGCTCGGTGTTCAACTCGTCGACGCTCGACTACTTCGACGTACCGTCCGGGTCGAGCTTCGTGATCGCCGCTTCGCTCGACGGCAACAAGTGCCCCGACGTGAAGACGATCCTGACCTACTCCCAGGCAGCGACGAATTCGACGTCGCCCTACTACGACGACCAGACCCGCCTCTTCTCCGAGGGTGGTTGGCTGACCGACCGGTTCTGCAAGAGCCAGCAGCTCGCCGACCCAGGGGTCAAGACCAAGAAGCTGAACGGCGGATCGAAGACGGACAGCAAGGACTGGTACTTCCCCACCCAATCCGGGCGGTAATTGGCGCAGAGCCTGGCGCGGGGCCGGGGGCGACGTTTGAGGTGGTCACCCCCGGTATATTGCGGCGGTTGATTGACCAGTCAGTCAACCCTCATGAAGGCAGCGGCAATCCAGATGAACACCACCCGGGATCGGGATCGAAACCTCGCCACGGCGGGGCGGCTGGTCGCCGAGGCGGCCTCGGCGGGGGCCGATCTCGTC
>VEQW01000084.1 GCA_018883025.1 Solirubrobacterales bacterium
CTCCTCGACCGACTCGGTCTCGGCAGGCTCGGCCGGAGCGGACTGTTCGGCTACCGCCTCGTCGTTCCCGGTCGCTTCTACCTCCTCGACCGCGACTGCGGCCTCCTCGGGCTCTGGGGCAGCCTCTGGGGCGGCCTGCGGGTCGGGTCGGTCTTTCTTGCGGCTAAGGATTCCCATTTGGGGCGTTATTCGGAGGGTTTCCCCCTTTTCCTCCCCCGGGACGGCCGGTTTCGCAACCGACCTTTTCCGGTTGAATGGTCAGATGCTCGACTTCCTCGACAAGAGGGTCCTGTTCGTGATGGGAAAAGGCGGCGTCGGCAAGTCGACCGTCGCCACCGCCCTTGGCATCAGGGCAACGCTCGAAGGCAAGCGGACGATCATCTGCGAGGTCTCGGCCTCCGAGAACACCTCCCGCCTGTTTCGTCAGGAGGAGGTCGGCTACCGCGAGGTCGAGCTGGCCAATGACCTGTGGGCGATCTCGATCGATCCCGACGACTCGATGCGCGAATACGTGCTGCTCCAGCTCAAGGTCAAGGCGATGCGCGACCTGCTGTTCAGGAGCAGGATGTTCACCTACCTTGCCGAGGCGACCCCCGGGCTGAACGAGTTGGTGACGATAGGCAAGGTCTGGGAGCTGGCCCAGCTCGACCGCAAGGTCCGGCACGGCCGCAAGTACGACCTGGTGATCGTCGACGCACCGGCGACCGGACACGGGATCACCTTCCTGAGGACGCCGCGGACATTCGCTCGAATCGCCAAGGTCGGCCCGATGTACAACCAGGCAAACGAGCTCGACCGGATGGTCACCGACCACCAGACGACGGGCGCCCTGATCGTCAGCTTGCCGGAGGAGATGCCGGTAAACGAGACCGCGACGCTCGAGCACGAGCTGGTCAACGACATCGGCGTCTCGGTCGACCGGATCCTGGTCAACGCCGTCTACCCGGACCGGTTCGGGGAGGATGAGCTGCCGGCGATCGAGGCAGTCGCCGGGTCGTCGGAGGCCCTCCCTCGGGCCGCCGGAAGGGCCGGCCTGTCCGAGGTCAGGCGGGCGGTCGCGCAGCGCGAACAGATCTCCCGCCTGGAGGAAATGGTCTCGACCCCGATATCGCTCCTGCCCTTCGTCTTCGATCCGGAGCTGAGCCTCGCATCGGCCCGGATGCTGGGAGAAGAGATCGCCTGATGGCTGCGATCGACCAGGTGCTCGAGGGCCGCTCGGTCTGCATCTGCGCCGGCTCCGGCGGGGTCGGAAAGACGACTACGGCTGCGGCCGTCGCCCTCGGCATGGCGGTCGAGGGCCTGAAGGTCTGCGTTCTGACCATCGACCCGGCCAAGCGGCTCGCCGACTCTCTCGGTCTGGAGGAGCTCGGAAATGAGGCGACGAGGGTCGACCCGGAACTCCTGAAAGCAAATGGGATCGAGTGCCGGGGCGAGCTCTGGGCGATGATGCTCGACGCAAAGCAGACCTTCGACCAGCTCGTGGCCCGCCACGCCGAGGACGCCGAAGCGAGGGAGAGGGTGCTCGGCAACAGCATCTACCAGCAGATCTCGAGCGCCCTGGCCGGGTCGCAGGAGTACATGGCAATGGAGAAACTGTTCGAACTCCACACCGAGGGGAGGTTCGACCTGCTGGTCCTCGACACCCCGCCGAGCCGGAACGCGCTCGACTTCCTCGACGCACCGGAGCGGCTCACCCAGTTCATCGAGGGTCGCTCGCTGCAGCTCTTCATCAAGCCGACCGGGCTTGCGGCGAGGGTGGCCGGGCGTGGGGCCGGGGTCGTACTGGCGCTTCTGAAGCGGATCCTCGGCTTCGACCTGTTGGCCGACCTCTCGGAGTTCTTCACCGCCTTCAGCGGGATGATCGAAGGATTCCAGGACCGGGCCCACCGGGTCAACGCGCTCTTGAGGGACGACCAGACGACCTTCCTGATCGTCTGCGGCCCCCAGGCCGAACCGATCGAGGAGTCGGTCTTCTTCCACTCGAAGCTGGTCGAGGCCGGAATGAACTTCGGGGCCGCGGTCGTAAACCGGGTCCGCTACCGACTGGTCGATGGGGAGGTCGATCCCGAGCAGGTCGAGGCGGAGGTCGATGCGGAACTGGAGGACCCGGACCTCTCCAGCCGGCTGGCGCTCAACCTGGCCGAATACGAGCTACTCGCCGACCGGGACGAGGAGAACGTCGGGAAACTGCGGGAGAGGCTCGGTGGCGCACCCCTGATCCGCGTTCCCTACCTCGACACCGACGTCCATGACCTGACCGGACTGGCCGAGATCGACCGCTACCTGTTCGCCGACGAGGCGACCAGGGAGTCGCTCGCTACCTGAACCCTCAGGCGCCGCGCCGGTGCGGGTACTCGAGCTCGGAGACGTCCCAGTCGGCCGCCTCCGGGCGGGGGAAGAACTCGTTCCCGGTGTGCCCCGGAACGGGTTCGATGCCACCTGCATGTGACTCCCGGCGACGTCGGCCGAGTTCACCGGGAGAAGGCCATTCCATCGTGATCCCCCTGCGGGCCTCGTCGAGCCAGTCGGGATCACCCTCCCCGGAATCGCCGATCGTTCCGCTGGCGGCGGTGACGGTTATCTCGCCGGGTTCGGGGGCCGGTTCGAGCAGATCCTCCTCCCCGTCGGGGACCTCCCGGACGATTCCAAGCGCCCTCTCGATCTCGGGCATCTCGATCACCCCGGTGTCCTCCTCCGACCCCTCGAAGCCGTGGTCGGACGGATCGCTCTGCACATCGAATCCGGTCGTCGGTGGCCCCTCGAAGATCGGCGGCTCCGGGATCCCGGCGAATCCGGTCGGGGGCCTCAAGACATGGATCTCCGCTCCACCCGGCTCGACCGGGCGTGAGGGGATGCCGTCCCATTCCTCCTCGGCCCCGATCTGGCCGATGCTTCCCTCTCCGCTCTCCAGCCCGTTCGAGATCAGGATCTCCTCGGCGGCCGCGTTCAGGTCGTCGCCGACCTCGCCCGTGACGGCCGCGCTCAGGACCGACCGGAGCGAGTCCTCCACCCAGGCTGCCAGATAGCTCGCCGATTCGCCCTCGACACTGGTGATCATCTCCCCCTTCATCAGCGCAATCTCGAGTTCGGAGGCGGCCTCCATCCGGCGGCGGCAGTTCTCGTCCTCGGTCACTCCCTCGACCAGGGCCGCTGCCCGGACGGCCATCGAGCTGCCGGTGATCGACTCACCGGCCATCAGGGCCCGGAAGGCGAGCAGGTGGTCGCTCAGGCCGTCGAGGGAGCGAGGCCGTTCCAATCCGGCCTCGAAACGGGCGAGGGCGAAATCCGTCCCGGGGACACGCACCGCGCCGTTGCCGAGCCTGGTGATGATCCGGTCGACCCGGTCGACGTCGGATTCGAGCATCAGCCAGGTCCCGTTGCGGGTCGGGATCGACCCTGTCTCGAGCCGTCGCCAGGCACCCTCGCCCACCGGGGCGTGGGCATACGGGGCGAGCGCGACGCTCCCCTCCTTGGCGAGCCGCAGGGCGGTCACCAGCTGCCGGAAACGGGAAAGTGCCTCACGTGGTGCGTCGTGGCCCGAAGTCATCGGGACGGTCGCAAGGCATGCCGGCTGCCAGGCATCTCGCCCGGTGCCCTCGCTCGAGATCGCCTCGATCGGGGCCTCGACCGAGTCGGACCTGAGTATCCGAACGCCGTTCGAGAACTCGACGTCGTCGAGGGTCATCTCGAAGCCCGCCAGGGGTACCAGGAGGAGGTCCGACTCCCGGATGTCGCGTGACTCGACATCGAGCGTCTCGAGCGCCTGATCCAGGCGCGAGAGGTCGAGGGAGAAACCCGAAGCTCCCTCCCAGAGCTCGGTGACGAAGGTCTTGAGCATCTCTTCGGCCCGGACTCCGGGATCGGAGGGAACCGGCAGGCTGCGCCTCTCCAGGTACGAGGCGGCAACCCCTGCTGCCGCGATGGCACCTTTGGCCGGGCCGTAGGAAGGCAGATCGACCACCTGGCCGAAACGGGCCTCCACGTAGGAGCTGGTCAGCGGGACGTAGCGGTAGAAGTGGGTGTCTTCGCCCTCGTTCTCTGCAACGTCGAAGGGGATCTCGTCTCCCGAGGCGACCAACGTGCTGAAACGGGTAGCGGCCTCAGCGGCCAGTCGCTTCAGCGATTCTTCGAGGACGTGATCGCGCACGGCCCCCGGTTTCCCCCGACGTAAGCGGGCTCCTGCGGTTGCACGCTCGCTTGCAGAAAGGACTGGCCGGCTAGCCGGCCAGCCAACGATCGCCGTAGGCCCGCATCTGCTCGATCAGGGGAACCAGATCGCGACCCTTGTCGGTGAGCGAATAGGTGACCCGCGGGGGCACGTCGGGAAAGGTGGTTCGCTCGACGATCCCTTCCCCCTCGAGGGTCCGGAGCCTGAGCGAGAGGGTCCGGGGACTGATCCCGGTCAGCGAACGCTCGAGTTCGCAGAAGCGCCTGCTGTCCTCAGCCAGGTCACGGATCACCAACAGCGTCCACTTGCCGCTGACCACGTCGGCTGTCCGGCAGACGGGACATTGGTCGAGCGAGGTCGCGGGGGCGAATTCCGTCTCGGTACTCATCGCACCCACACTTTACAAAGTGCAGCAGCGTGGCTTCACTTACTGAAGCAGCTGGCCGAAAAGCCCCGTCCAGGCAAAGAAGGCGATTCCCGGAACGGCAAGGAAGGGGGCGAGCGGCAAGGTCTTCCCGGCCAGTCCGGTCCGCCCACGGGCGGCACTGAGCAATCCGAAACCGGTCGCGAACCCGAGGCCGGGGATCAAAGGCACCCAGACCGCCGGCCCGGCAGCAAGGGCCATCACCGCGATCAGCTTGACGTCGCCCATTCCAAAGGAGCCAGGGCGAAGAATCGAGAGGGCCCCGAGCGGAAGGCAGATCAGTGCAACGGTCAACAGCCCCGAAAGCAATCCCCCGTCCGGGCTTCCTGGGAGGAGTTCGACCAGGCCGATCGCCCCAGCCGCCGGGAAGGTCAGGAGGTCGGGGATCAGTCGATGCCTCAGGTCGGTGATCGACCCGACCAACAGGGCCAGACAGACGATGATCGCCTCGATCGGGACCACGCCCCGAGCATGGTCCTGACCCGATTACGGAGCGTTGACGCAGCTCCCGACAGGGAGACGAAACCTGGACGAAGGGGCCTGACCCCGGGGTCAGGTGGCTTCGCGAAGCTTCTGCGCTTCGTTAAGGCTCTGGAGCTTCTTCAGCGACTGGTTCTCGATCTGCCGAATCCGCTCACGGGTCACGTTGAAGG
>VEQW01000085.1 GCA_018883025.1 Solirubrobacterales bacterium
AAGTGGCCGTGGCCCTGACCGTTCGGGAACTCGGGGGCCTGGCAGGGGATGAAGAGCATCGGGCCGACATCGACGCCCTCGAAGGGATGCTCCCTGAGCTTGCGACGGTAACCGAAGGTGTGGTCGACAGCGGCGAGGCGTGGCCCGGGCTCCGGGAGCAGCTCGACCAGGCGATCGGCGTCGCCGAGCGGGTGATCCGCAGGGTCCGGGTCCTCGACCCCTGAGCCGTCAGCCGCCTACGGGCCGGGCCGGCTCGATCCCCAGCCTCTCGAGTACGGCACCGTCATCGAGCGTGGAGGCGACCAGGTCTGCCCCTTCGAGGGTGATCCCGGGCACCGATGGAACCCCGATCACGAACAGGCCTGCCGCCGATGCCGAAGCGACCCCCGTCGGGGAATCCTCGAGTGCCACGACATCGGGACCGGATTCGACTCCAAGGACCTCGCAGGCCTTCAGGTAGGCATCGGGGGCTGGCTTGGCCTCCGGAACCTCGTGACCACTGACCACCACGTCGAACTCGATCCCGGTCCCCGCGATCTCGTGGGAGCGGAAGATGAAGGGGCGCGGAGAGTTGGACACAAGTCCGAGGAGCACCCCGTGGCCCCGCAGGATGTCGAGGACTTCGACCGCGCCGACCATCGGGTCGACCCCTCCCTCGAGCTCATCCATGACAAGCCCGTTGAGTTCCTCCATTATCGCCAGCTCGGACCCCTCCTCACCGAGGAACTTCGCAAGTTTGCGGCCCGCGATCTCTGCCGAGGAACCAACCAGGGCCTGTTTATGGGTCAGGGTGAACTCGACCCCCCGGATCTCGAAAAGACGCTGCTCGGCGCGACTCCAGACCGACTCGGTGTCCAGCAGCAGGCCGTCGTTGTCGAACAGCGCGGCTTTTGGTCTTGCGAGGGTCACGGGGTGAGGGTAGAGCGCTCGGGCGGCCTGGGACTGCGAGGCCCTGGACGGTGATCAATCGAGGGCACGACGCTACCTGACCCTGCTTCTCGGGTTACCTATCTGGGAAAGTGATCGCTTCCATGCCATCCGGAACCAACCGGAACGAAAACACCTGGATACCCCTGCGAATCCGAGCGCTGCTGGCCGCGGCTGCGTTCCTGCTCATCGGGGTCCTGAGTTCGGCTGCCGCCGGGGCCCTGGAGCCCGACCCGTCCCGGGTCGGTGAGCCCCCGGTGACGTCCGACCATCACCCGGACGGGGTGATCACCTGGATCGTCGCCGCCAGGGCAAGTCGAAAGGCCGACCAGCTCGCCCGACGCTACGGGGCCACCGAGTCGGCGGAAGTACCCGGTCTCTACTCATTGCCGGCCGCCGATGCCGACGCCTTGATTCGGGTTCTCCGGTCCGGCGGGCTGCTGCTCTACGCCGAGCCCGATGTCGTCCCGGAGACCAGGGCCTATCCCGCGGACGGCCTGAGTCAGGAACAGTGGTGGCTGGACGCAGTCGTCGCTACCGGGAGTGCCGTGCCACCTCCGGTGCTTCCCGGCAGCCCCCGACTCGCGATCGTCGCTCCCGGAATAGCGGGACAGCACCCCGACCTCCAGGGAATCGACCTCGAGGGCGCGAAATCTGGAGGGATCGAGAGGGACCGATTCGGTACGGCGGCTGCCGGGATCGCCGCCTCCCCGGGAAACGGGGACGGGATCGTGGGGATCTGGCCGGGCATGAAACTCCGGCACGCACCATCGGGTGACGGGAGCTGCCTGAAGGCCTCCGAGGCGGTGCGACGAGCCGCACGCCTTGGCAGCGCCGTGATCTTGATGGGCTACGGGTTCCGACCCGAGTCCTGTCGAACCCACCTCGCTGCCACCCAGTACGCGATCCACGAAGGAGCGATCCTGGTCGCCTCCGCAGGGGACGGGGGCGCCGACGAAGCGACCGAGCCGCTCCGGCCGGCGATCGACCCCCACGTGATCACGGTCGGGTCGGTGGAGCGAAACCTCTCGCTTGCCCCCTTCTCCAACATCGGATCACACCTCGACCTGACGGCACCCGGGGTAGCCCTGCTCGCCCCGACACTCGAGTCCTCCGGCTCGGCCAACCCCGTCTTCGGCCATTCGACGGTGAGCGGCACCGCCTACTCGGCGACAATGGTCGCGGCAGCCGCGGCATGGCTCAGACAGGCCAAGAGTGAGCTCGCCCCATCGCAGGTCGAGGGGCTCCTCGCCGCCGGAGCTTCGGACCTCGGCGACCGCGGCTGGGACGAAAGGTTCGGGGCAGGGCTGCTGGACATCGACGGAGCGGTCGGCGCACGGGCCCCGATCGCTGACAAGCTCGAACCGAACGACGACATCGGCTGGATCGATGGACGCCTTCTCTACGAAGGGAAGCGCTTCCTGAGGGCGAAGCCCCTCTGGCCAAAGTCGGGGCCGGGGCGTCGCACTCTCCAGGCAACGCTCGCCCGGGACGATCCCGCCGACGTCTACCTGATCAGGATTCCGGCCCGGTCGAAGGCGGTGATCGCGGTGGCGCAGGCCGAAGGTGACGTAGGGGTGGAGGTCAGGTCGGCGACGACAAGGACGATCGCCTCACCGAAGGGCACCCTCGCCAGTTCCGACCTCGCGTACCCCGGAACCGAGGGACTCCTCCTGAGGAACCGTGCCCGGGATCCACGGCCTGTCTACCTGGTCGTCCGGCAGGGGCAACTCGGCGACCCAGCCGGGGCCCGCTACCGGATCTCGGTAGGCAGCTCCCTTCCGGGCTAGCGACCCTTCCAGCGGGGGCTTCGCTTGCCGAGGAAGGCGGAGATACCTTCCGTGCCGTCCTCGCTCAGGAAGACCTTGGCGAAACCCTGCTTCTCGTCCTCGATTCCCTGGTCGGGATCGCCCCCCGAGAACGAGACCTGCTTCACCTGTTCGACCGCAAGCGGTGCCTGACCGGCAAGCTTCCGCCCCCAGTTGAGGGCCACGTCGAACAGCTCCTGGTCCGGAACGACCCTGTTGACCAGGCCGTACTCGAAGGCCTCGATCGAGGAGATCGGATCGCCGACCAGGTTCATCTCGAGGGCCCTCGGGCCCCCGACTAGCCGGGGCAGACGCTGGGTGCCACCGAAGCCCGGGATGATCCCGAGCTTGATCTCGGGCTGGCCGAAGACGGCCGAGTCGGCGGCGATCCTGAAGTCGCAGGCCATCGCCAGCTCGCAGCCGCCGCCGAAAGCGAGTGCGTTGACGGCGGCGATCGTCACCACCCGATCGGATCCGAACTCCTTGAGCAGTTCGTGACCTCCGTCGATCAGCCCGGCCCCGGACTCGGGATCCATCTGGGTGAAGGCCTTGATGTCGGCTCCGGCCGAGAAGACGAGCGGGATCGACGAGGCGATAACCATCGCCCCGATCGAATCGTCGGCCTTGACCCGGTCCCAGACCGTCCTCAGGTCCTCGATCACCTGTGGCGAGATCGCGTTCATCGGAGGGTTGACCAGCCAGGCGATCGCCACCTCCCCCCTCGTCTCGAGGTTGACCTTCTCGGGCTGGTCGCCCTCGTCGGGCTGGGGGTAGGGGTAGAAGCCCTGACCTGACTTCATACCGAGCCGACCCTGCGCAACCAGACGCTTCAGGGTGACTGGCGGCGTGAAGCGCTCACCATGCTCCTCGTGGAGTCGCTCGATCCTCTCGAGCGAGACGTCGAGGCCCTCGATATCGGCCTTCCAGAAGGGCGGGAAGAGGCCCCGCCTCGGATCGAGTCCAGCGCCGGCCATCATCCCGACGTCGATGTCGCGGACGGAGGCAACACCCTCTTCGAGCAGCAGGCAGGCCTCGATCAGCGCCTTGGCCGTGAACAGGTCCGCCAGCGCCTCGGGGTCCGGGTCGCCATCACCCTCCAGCTGCGGCTCGCCGTCCTTGTAGAAGCCGTCGCCACCGGATTTCGCGCCGAGCTTGCCTTCCGAGACGAGCTTCTTCATCCCCTGGTGGACGTAGAAGGAATCCCCGTAGGACTCGTTGAGGTGCTCAGCGACGTGGAAGACCGTGTCGAGTCCGAGCAGGTCGACCAGGACGAAGGGACCCATCGGTGCCACGTTGGCTGCACCGACCCCCTCGTCGATCTTCTGGATCGAGAGGCCCTGCTCCTCCTGGGCTCGCCAGATCTCCCCAACCGCGGAGTTGAGGATCCGGTTGACCACGAAGCCCGGTACCTCCTCGCAGACGATCGGCTGTTTGCCGATCGCCTGGGCGAAGTTGTAGGAGACCTGGGTGGTCTCGATCGAAGTCTCCTCGCCGTTGATCACCTCGACCAGCGGCATGACCGAAGCCGGATAGAAGAAGTGGAAGCCGACGACTTTGTCCGGGCGGAGCGTCGCCTCCCCTATCTCGGAGATCGAGAGTGAGGAGGTGTTCGAGGAGAGGATCGCGTGCCCCGGGGTTACGGCATCGAGCTCGGCGAAGACCGCCTGCTTTATCTCCATCTTTTCGGGCACGGCCTCGATCACGAAGTCGACGTCCCCGAATTCCTCGTAGGTGACCGTCCCGGTCACCAGACCCATTACCTCCTCGAGCCTGGCATCGGCCTGCTCCTGGGTCAACTTCTCCTTCTTGACGAGGCCGGCGAGCTGGCCGCTGGTCACGTTGCGGACTTCCTCGATCGCATGGTCCACGAAGTCCTGCTTGACGTCCTTGACCACCACCGGTACGTCCGATGAGGCGATCGCCTGGGCAATCTGCCCACCCATCGTGCCTCCGCCTACCACCGCTGCTTTCTGTACGAACATTTCTTTTCGGGGATCCTCTCCGCGTTGGGGGGCTGTTCGGGACCGAAATCGGAACCGGGAGGCGAAAGGCTAACGGTCGAGGTTCGACCGCGACCGGCCCCTTACCCCGGTTCCAGGGCGCGGATGTGCCGATTGGCACACGGACCCGGTCCACCCTGCTACCGTCCCGGAGGTACGGCCACCCATCGGGGTGGCGATAAGAAGGTGTTTCGCGCTCGCTGTCGTTGCTTCTACATGAGCATCCTCCGCGTTTGCAGCACCAGCAAGTGGAGGAATAGATGCCAACTGGCACAGTGAAGTGGTTCAGCGACGAGAAGGGGTTCGGTTTCATTACCCCTGATGATGGTTCGAAGGATGTCTTCGTCCATCACACGGCGATCCAGTCGGAGGGTTTCCGAACCCTCGCGGAGGGCGCCAAGGTCTCTTACGAGGCAGAGGACGGACCCAAGGGTCCGGCCGCCGCTTCGG
>VEQW01000015.1 GCA_018883025.1 Solirubrobacterales bacterium
GCCCGGGAGAACGACGTTGGAGGGAGCGACGGCGAACTGGCGGCGATTGCGAGCCTCTACCGGGTCGTCGAGGAGGCCCGGACCGAGGCCAGGACCCTCCCGCTGGAGAGCCTGGTCTCCAGTCTGCTCGACCGATCGCGTCTCGATCTCGCAGCCCTGTTCCGCGACCGCACGTCGCTCGCCTACCTGGAAAGAATCGCGACCATCGCCGGAAACTACGAACGCCAGGAAGGCCGCGACCTGCGTGGCTTCCTCGACTGGGCTGAGGCAAGTCGCGAAGCCGACGCCGAAGCGGCGATCGCAACCGCGAGCGAGGACGAAGACGCCGTCAAGATCATGACGATCCACAAGTCGAAGGGCCTCGAGTTCCCGGTCGTCTGCGTCGCCGACCTCGGGCGCGGCCTCGGGGCCAGGTACGACGGTCCTGTGCGAATCGGCTTCGAGGGAGCCGACGGGGCGATGGAGGTCGGCTTCAAGGTTCCGGGCGCGGGCACCGAGATCTTCGACTGGGAAACGGTTCGGGACCAGGTCCGGACGGAGACCGAGGCCGAGGAACTCCGCCTGCTCCACGTCGCGATGACCCGGGCCGAGGAACGGCTCATCCTAAGCGGCAAGGTTCACCCTCCCTCCCGGGAAACCCCGATGCAGCATCGCTCGGCGATGCTCAGGATCTGCGAGAGGATCGGAATCGACCCCTCGAAGCCGGCAGAGTGGGTTTCGAGCTTCGACTCCTCCGGCCTGACCGAGACCTTTGCCCTCAAGGCCAACCTGCCGGGTGATGACGGTACGCCTCCCCGAGAGATCCTCGAGGAGTTCGACCTGGTGGTGCCGACCCCCCGACCGGAGGGGACCACGCCCCCCCTGGCCCGACCGACCAGGGCGTTCTTCCCGGACGTCCCCCTCTCCTTCTCGGGACTGTCCGAGTTCAGGGAGTGTCCGACCCGCTTCTTCGCCCGTCGCGTCCTCCGGATGGAGGTCGAAGGCCGAGCCGGGCAGTGGTCCGGTCCGGAAAAGACTGGCCTGACCGAGCGTGACGGTGGCACGAAGTTCGGCACCGCGGTTCACGAGCTGCTGGAGGAGAGCGCAGCGAACGGGTGGGAGTCACCGGACGCAGCCCGGGTTGAAGCCGCCCTCGCGGCCGAACGGGTCGACAGGGAGGGCGACGGGACCCCGGAGAAGGCGGGCGAGATGATCACCGGCTTCCTCGAATCCGAGCTCGGCGAAAGGGTCCAGCAGTCCTCCACCGCCGCCACGGCTGAGCTGCCGATCGTGCTCGGGATCGGCGGGTTGACGATCAGGGGCTTCGTCGACCTTCTGGTCGAAGAGGACGGGGAAGTGACCGTGGTCGACTACAAGACGAACCAGCTGAATGGGCGGGCGCCCGAAGAGCTGATGGAGGGCTACGAACTCCAGCGCGACCTCTATGCACTGGCCGTCGCCCGCGCCCGGAATCTCGACTCGATCGAGACGGCCTTCGTCTTTCTCGAAGAACCGAACTCGCCGGTCCGCAAGACCTACGGTCCGGCGGACTTGGAGGCCGTCGAGGAGCGACTGCGAACCGAGGTGGTCGAGCCGATCACGGCGGCCCGTTACTTCGGCGGTCCCGGAGGAGGCCCGGACCCCTGCGGCAGATGCGAGGCCTGCCGGATCCTTGGACTCGCTTCTGACTGAGGCTGCGGTCTACTCGCCCCAGCGCTCGGCCCACTGGCCGAGCGAGGTGATCGCGGGACGGAGGCCGTCCCCCTTGTCGGTCAGTCGGTAGATCACCCGGACCGGCAAGTCATCCTGGACCTCCCGGTCGACCAGACCGGCCGACTCGAGCTCCCTCAGCCTCTGGGACAGGAGCCTGTCGGAAAGGCCGGGTACGGCTCGCTTCAACTCGCCGTAACGGAGGGGACCCTCGGAGAGGGACCAGACGATTGCACCCGACCACCGCTTGCCGATCAGTTCGATCGCCGCGTGGAAACGAGGGCAGACGACCCTGGGTTCATTTCCCGGAGCTGCCTCCCCGGCGGCCGCTGCTGTTGCGGGGCTGGGAGTCATTCGACCTTCTCGAAACCTTACAGAACGCCGGGGCGCGCCCCGAAAGGATCGGAGTCCGGGGCGACCGGGACCCAGGTCGGGCCCGACCGCCGGATCATCGGGCGCAGGGGCCGGTCCCCACCCGCCCGGTGGCCCGGTTGACGATCGAGGCGACGACCCGGTTCGGCACGGCGAGGCCCCCCGGGGGGCCTTCGGTAGTCGCGGCGAAGACGGTGCCGAGGACCCGACCATCCGGTCCGACCAATGGTCCGCCCGAGTTCCCCTTGACCACACTGGCGCGGAGGGTCAGAATCTGGCGTTCGATCGGCCCCCGCCCGTATGAGTCGTCGGCAAGGAGCGTCCTCCTGACCCCGGCCCGGGCCGGGGTTACGGTCAGGGGGCCATCCTGGGGGTATCCGATCACTGCTGCCGGCAGATCCACCGAACTCCCAGCCTCGAGCCCGAGTGCCGGAAGGGCAACGTCGGCGGCCAGGACCGCGATGTCGTTTCGCGGCTCGTAAGCAACTGGCACCGCCCTGGTGACCCGACCGTCGAAGGTCTGGACTTCGGTGTCCCGCTGCCCCGCCACCACGTGCGCGTTGGTAACCACGAGGCCCGGGGCCACCACCCATCCGGAACCCATCACGCCCAGCCCGCAGGAGGTACCCGAGACACGGACGACCGAGCGGGCGGAAGAGCGAACCTCGGGGTCGGCCCCGATGCCGGCGTCGGGTGCCTGAACCGGGCCGGGTGAGGCCGCCACCCGGGGGAACGGGTCGATCTTGTAGAGCGCTTCGATCAACGGACCGGAGGGCGGCAGGACCCCGTTGACCTCGGCCAGCAGGGTCGAGCCCCTGACCTCATCCCTGAGCGGACCGGGTGCGGCCGAATAGAGGTAGGCCGCGCCGGCGATCCAGACCAGGGCGACCCCGACCGCGGCGATCAGGATCGCGCCCCCGGCCCCGTCGAGGATTCTCCCGAGTGGTCCCCGGACCGCCGCACTCCGCACCCCGTCGCCAACGCTCACCGCAATTCCCAGGGCCAGGGTGCCACCGAGCAGGCCGCCCAGAAGGGCGAATAGGGGCGCGTACGGCGATCCCGAGCCCCCCTCCAGCAGAAGTGGCGCGGCACGGGAGCCGAGGATTACCCCGATCACCAGACCCCCGAGTCCAAGCACGCCGACGATCAGCCCCTGGCGGAAACCCCAGACCGCGAGGACGGCAACGAAGGCGACGATTACCCAGTCGACGAGGGACATGAATCCCAATCTAACTACCGACCCCACCGGTAGATTCCCCCTTCATGGAGCGAAAGACTCGCCCCGGGACTGGGCGTTCGGTGCCCGATCCACGGTCCAACCCTCGAATCGCTGCCCTGCTCGCAATAGCGGCGATCTCCTTCATCGTCGGCGTGATCTTCGGCTGCCCCGGGAGTCCCAACCAGGACGCGGCCGAGCGGTTCGTCGACGCCTGGTCCGAGGGCAACTACTCCGAGATGCACTCCGAGCTGAGCACCGCGTCGAAAAAGGCGGTGCCGCTCGAACGATTCATCGCCAGAGTCGGTGAATCGGAGGCCTTCGGGACGGTCGAATCGCTCGAGGGTGATGACGCCGAGGGCGACGAGGAAGTGGCCCTCGTCCCGATGACCCTGCGCACCCGCGCCTTCGGGACGATCGAACAGTCGCTCCGGGTCGAGTTCGGGGTGGACGGAATCGCCTGGCAGCCCAGTCTGCTCTTCCCAGGGCTGAGGGAGGGCGAGGAGCTGGTCCGCGACACCGAGTTCGAGGAGAGGGCGCCGATCCTCGCCAGGGACGGCCAGGAAATGGCCACCGGTCCGGCCGAGGCCAGGGAGTACCCGCTTGGGACGGGAATGGTCGACGTGGTCGGGATAACCGAGGCGGCCGGGGACGAGATAGACCCGACCCTGGTCGCCCAGGGGGTCGACCCAGGGGACTCGACCGGGGGGAGCGGACTCGAGCTCGCCTACAACGGGAGGCTCTCCGGCAAGCCTGGCGGGACGCTTTCTGCAACCCCGATCGATGGGGGCGGTGAGGAGCGAGTCCTGGGCGAGGGGGAACCGAAGGCCGCGGAACCCCTGAAGACGACGATCGACCCCGAGATCCAGGACGCTGCCGCCCTCAACATCTCGGGCTACATCGGGGGTGTCGCCGTCCTCGATGTCAAGAGTGGCGAGATAAGGGGGGTCGCCGGAGCCGCCTGGTCGGTCCTGCGGCCCCCCGGCTCGACCTTCAAGATGATCACCGCGACTGCCGCGCTGAAGACCGGGAAGGCGACCCTCGATTCCGAGTACGAGTACGCGACTTACGGAATCGCCGACGGTCGGGAGATCAAGAACGCCGGTGACGAGCTCTGCGGAGGGGACTTCACCCAGGTCTTCGCCGAATCCTGCAACTCCGTCTTCGCCCCGCTCGGCGAAGAGGTCGGGGAGGAAGCGCTCAGCGGGACGGCGGAGGAGTTCGGCTTCAACAAGGTGCCTGCCGTCTTCGACGAGACAGGGACCGAACTTATCGACCCCCCCACTCCGACGATCCCCGAGCCCGGTGAGTTCGAGAGTGACCTCGGGGTGAGCTCGATCGGCCAGGGCCTGGTCCAGGCGACCCCGCTCCAGATGGCCTCAGTCGCCCAGGGGATAGCCAATCGAGGGGTGGTGATGCCGACACCGCTCGTCACCGAGAAGGGCCTCGGACCGAATCGGAAACCGGTCCGGGTCGCCAGTCCGGAGATCGCCCGCCAGATGACCGGCCTGATGGTCGCCGTGGTGACGTCGGGTACTGGTTACGCGGCGGCGATCAGCGAGGGACAGGTCGCCGGGAAGACCGGGACGGCCGAGGTCGGACCAAGGGGGGACGGGAGCGAGGAGCTGATCGAGGACGCCTGGTTCGCGGGCTTTGCTCCGGCTGACGACCCCGAGCTGGCGATCGCGGTCACCGTGGTCGACGCTCCGGGCTCGGGCGGGGAAGTGGCAGCACCGATCGCCGGGGCCGTCCTCTCGGCAGGACTCTGACCTATCCCTCGGTCCGGCCCGACCGGGACATGGGGAGCGTCAGGCCGGCCGTGACCAACGCGACCACGGAGGCCGGGACGACCAGCAGCCGACCGAGACCCGGCGCCGGAAGTTCCAGCCCGGCGCCGATCAGGGCGACCAGTCCGGCGATCGCAAGCACGGACCACCACGGTCCGATCACCTGACCGGGACGTCCGGCATCTGGGGCGGAGAGAATCGTTCCAAGGACCAGGAGCGAGACGCCCGCGACCAGCGGCAAGGTGCCCAACGGTGAGAGCGCGCCGAGGACGCCCCCCGCGACGACCATCCACATCCCGATGACGGCGGCCGGGGCTGGCTCAGGTGTCGAGTTCGACCCGGACGACTTCCCCATCTTCCTCTCCGGGGATCTCCATCTCGATCGGCCGAAGCTCGAGCGTCGCCTGGTCGATCCGGTAGAGGAGCAGGGCCGCCTTGATCGGACCGACCTGCGGAGTCGAGTCCTCGGCCGGCGCCTGGTCGCCCGGACCTAGAGTGCTCCCGGTGTCGAGGCGATAGATGCTCTCGGTCTCGAGGTTCTCGAACTTCTGACCCTCGGTATCGACGATCTCGAAGGTCTCGGGTATTTCATGGCCCTTCTCCTCATCGGTGTTCTCGATCTCGACGAAGACCCCGAGGTAGAGCTCGTCGGGCCCGGCTGGGCGCTGGCCCACCAGGTAGTCGCGATCCTCGACGTCGTACCGGTTCAGGGGCCTGGTGAAGAGGACGTTGTACTGGAGGGGACCCACCTCGAATGGCTCGCCCTCGACCACCAGCTCCTCACCACCGTGGGCTTCGCCGCCCTTCTCGCCCGAGTCGGAGCCACCGCAGGCGACAAGTACCAGTGGCGCGAAAACCAGCGCCACGAGGGCGAGAGCGAGCCTGTTGACGAGACTCGTCGGGGAGGGGTTGGGACCGTGCGGAATACCGGACATCGGCCGCGGATTCTATTGGGACATCCGGAACGAGGCGGTCACGGGATGCCCGTTTCGAACCGGTTGCCTCCGGCAACCTCTACTCGGGCGACCTCTTCGCCACCGCCCTCGACCTGCTCCCTCAACCGGCCAAGGGCTGCCCGCAAGGCTCGCTCATGCCGCCCGGCGTGACCGGTGACCCGGTCCAGAGCTCCGGCGGCACCGCTCACTTCGGTCCAGTAGGAGAGCCTGACCTGGCTGAGACCTGCCGGGGTTTCCGACAATTCCCACTCGAAGCCGGCGGCGGTCTGGTTGCCCCGGCCCGTCTCACCGCGCTCGGAGAGCCGAATCGGCCGCTCCGTCGATACGAGGGTCATTCCCACCCAACCCCCGCGCTTGAACCGAAAACGGTAGCCGGCCCCTTCCCCCTCCGAGTCGAGGTCGAACAGGCGAAACTGCTCCATGTCCGGGCCGAAGATGACCGGCCTCGAGGCCACGTCGCTCAGGTATTCGAAGATCTCCTCGCGAGTCGCGTCGATCTCGGCTTCGGCGAAAACCGGTCCCATTGCGGCGATTCTAGGGAGCGAAACGGCGATCGGGAGCCGTCCCGACGCCGCCCTCACTCGTTTGCCGGGGCAGGTTAGGCTGTCGGAATGGCCGAGACCATCGCCATCCTCTCCCAGAAAGGGGGAACCGGGAAGACGACCCTGACCCGGTCGCTCGCGCATGGACTGGGGATCGCGGGACTCAACGTCCTGACCGTCGATGCCGACCCTCAGGGAAACCTCTCGGAGTACTACGGAATACCGGCCGACACCTTCCCGACGCTGGGTGAGGTCCTGACCGGCACCGAGTCGGCCCTCGAGGCGATCCACTCAGGTGTGATTCCGGCCAACCTCGGTCTGGCCGAGGCCGAGCTGATCCTCGCCGGCAGGATGGGCCGCGAACTGACCCTGCGAAACGCGCTGCGGGACATCGCACCCAACTACGACGTGATCCTGATCGATTGCCCGCCCACCCTGGGCCTCCTGACCGTCAACGCCCTGGTGGCGGCCGACCGGGCGGTCCTCTCGACCGAGGCCGAGCACTTCTCCAGACAGGGTGCCGAGCAGGCCGTCGAGGTGATCGGGCTGGCCAGGGAGAACCTGAACCCCGACCTGGAGCTGATGGGGGTACTCCTCAACATCGCCGACATGAGGACGAGGCACGCCCGCGAGACGCTCGAAGGGCTGAAGCAGCAGTACGGGGAGCTCGTCTTCGAGACCGTCATCCGTCGCTCGATCGCCTATCCCGAGTCGGCGCAGGCCGGTAAGTCGATCTTCGACTTCGACCGCCGTCGCTCGATCGATTACGCCCGCCTGACCGAGGAGGTTCTGGCGCGGATGGGGCTCGAAGAGGAGCTGGCGAAGGCACGGACTACGACCTCCTCGCTGGACTCGCGGCCGGATGGGAGGGCCCATCGGGACCGGACCCCCAGGAAGAGGATCTCGCCCACCGAGGGGAAGGGCCGACCGGCTACCGCCCGCTCCGAGTGGGCCTGGGTCGAGGCGGATGGCCCTTCCATCTCGCCCACGCCGGGCGACTCCGGTTCGCTGCGCTAGACCTCGGGAACGTCGGCACCGACCGGGCTGAACCCGACCCGCCGGACCTCGGCCCATTCGCCACACCTCTCCCTCAGGTGCTCGACCACGGAGCCGGTCTCCTGCCAGCCCGACCAGACAAGGACGGTCGGTCCGGCACCGGAAATGGTCGCGCCGATCGCTCCGCACTCCTCTGCCACGTCGACCACCTCCATCGAGCGTGGGAAGAGGTGACGGCGCCGTTCCTGGTGGATCCGGTCGGAAAGGCCCTGCCCGATCAGGTCGAAATCCCCCCGGGCGAGCCCCAGGGCAAGGTGGGCGGCGGCCGATGCGTTCGCGACTGCCTCCTCGATCGGGACTTCCGCCGGCACCGATTCACGGGCGAGGTCGGTGGCGACCTCCTCGGTCGGGATGACCAGCACCCCCTCGAGTCCCTCCGGTGCATCGATCCTGGTCGCCGACGGAAAGCCGGCCTCGGACGAACAGAGCACGAACCCCCCGTAGAGTGCCGCCGCGACGTTGTCGGGGTGGCCCTCGATCCCGGTGGCCCGCTCGAGCAGGTCCGGTTTCTCGAGACCGAGCTCGAACATGTGGTCGGCTGCCACCAGACCGGCGACGATCGCTGCGGCCGAAGACCCCAGGCCCCGTGAGACCGGGATCTCCCCGCCGATCCTGAAAGCGATGCGATCGACGGGATGGAGCGCCGCGAATGCACGTACGACCAGGTTCTCCCTGTCGAGCTCCAGACCCGGGATCTCCGACTCGACCGAGAAGGCGTCGGCCTCGGCGACTTCGAGTTCGAGGTGGAGGTCCAAGGCAACCGCCATGCAGTCGTATCCCGGTCCGAGGTTGGCCGACGAGGCCGGGACCCTGACGACTCTTCTCCGCTCGGTCATACCGGGAAAGGTAGTGGGTAAGCCGAGCGGAGCACGGCGAGTTCCGCCGTGCTTCATCATGGACCGGTGGAAGGCATCGACAGGAACGGCCAGGGAAATGCCCCGGCCCTGCTGGTTTCGGACCTCGTCAAGCGCTACGCGACGGGGGTCGAAGCACTCAAGGGCGTCTCCCTGGAGATCCCCGACGGGAGCTTCTTCGGCCTGCTCGGCCCGAACGGTGCCGGCAAGTCGACCCTGATCCATTGCGCGACCGGTCTGGCGATGCCGACCTCCGGTCGGATCGAGATCTTCGGGAACGACGCGATAACCCGCTACCGGGAAGCCCGTGAGGCCGTCGGACTGGCCCCCCAGGACCTCAACCTGGACTGGTTCCTCACGGTCGAGGAGACGCTCGACTTCCACGGCGGCTACTTCGGAATGCCGAAGGCCGACCGAGAAGAGCGGGTAGAGGAGTTGCTCGATGCGTTCTCCCTGGTCGACAAGCGAGACCAGCGCACCCGGACCCTCAGCGGTGGGATGAAGCGGCGGTTGATCCTGGCCCGAGCGCTCATGCATCGCCCCCGGCTGCTGATCCTCGACGAACCGACGGCCGGTGTCGACGTCGAACTCCGGCTCGAGCTCTGGCACTACGTGCAGGAGGTCAACCGCCTGGGAACCTCGATCCTGCTGACCACCCATTACCTCGAGGAGGCCGAGCAGCTCTGCGACCAGATCGCCTTCATCAACCACGGTGAGATCGTCGCCCAGGGAACCAGCCCGGAGCTGGCGGGACGGTTCGGGGTCGACTCGCTCGAAGACGCCTACCTCGAGCTGGTCGGCCGGAAGGAGCTCTCCCGCTCCCACCTCGGAGAGCTCGATGGGACGGAGATCGAATGAGTCCGACTGCGATCCGCTTCTTCACCCTGGTCAGGAGGGAAGTCAGCCGGTTCGTCAAGATCAAGGGCCAGACGATCGGGGCTCCCCTGCTCGAGACCTTCCTCTACATCACCGTTTTCGGGGCGGCCCTCGGTACGCGGGTCGGTGACCTCCAGGGGTACGAGTACATCGTCTTCGTGGTCCCGGGCCTGATCATGATGGCCTGGGCGATCAACGCCTTCTCGAACAACTCCTCCTCGATCCTCCAACAGAAGTTCCAGCGGGCGATCGACGACCAGCTCTCCTCCCCTTCGTCACCCGGCCAGCTGCTGACCGCACTGTCGCTGGGTGGATTCCTCCGGGGGCTGACCATCGCGGTGATCACCTTCCTGGTGGCACTCGTCCTGGTCGATCTCCCGGTCGAGCACCCGGCGATCCTGATCCTCGCACTTGTCCTGATCGGCTTCTTCTTCTCCCAGCTCGGTGTGCTGGTCGGGGTCAGGGCCGAGCAGTTCGACGACGTCTCCTTCGTCCAGACCTTCGTCCTCACCCCTCTGATCTTCCTCGGCGGGGTCTTCTACTCGGCAACCCTCCTGCCCCAGCCCTTTCAGACCTTGACCGAGTTCAACCCGGTCTACTACATGATCTCCCTGGTCAGGTACGGCTTCCTCGGGATCGACGACATCGACGTCCTGCTCTCGATGGCAGTACTGACCGCGGTGACGGTGGGGCTCTTCCTATTCAACCTCCAGCTGTTCCGCCGGGGCTACAAGCTCCGCTCGTAGGAAGCGATCAGTCCGACCGATCGCCGAATACGGCCTCCTCGACCTCGGTCGGGTCGGTCGAGCACTCGATCACGCCCGGGGTCGAGGCGAGGGCCGTATCGGGATCCTTGAGCCCGTTGCCGGTCAAGACGCAGACGATCGTCCCGGGGGCCGCGCGATCCCCATCCGGTTCGATCCCGTGGACGAACAGCCCGGCCACCGAGGCGGCCGAGGACGGCTCACAGAAAACCCCCTCCTCCGAAGCCAGGAAGCGGTATGCCTCGATTATCTGCTCGTCGGTGATCGCCCGAACCCGCCCCCCGGATTCCTCGAAGGCTGCCAGGGCCTCATCGCCCCTGGCCGGCCGGCCGATCCGGATCGCAGAGGCGACCGTCTCGGGCCTGTCGACCGGCTCACCGGTGACCAGCGGGGCCGCGCCCGAAGCCTGAAAGCCGTACAGGAGGGGTGCCGTGTCCCACTCGGTGAACCCCTTCCAGTAGGCGGTCACGTTGCCGGCATTCCCGACCGGGATCGCGAGGGCGTCAGGCGGGCCACCGAGTTCCTCGATCACCTCGAAGGCGGCCGTCTTCTGCCCTTCGATCCGGTACGGATTGACCGAGTTGACCAGCTGGATCGGAAAGTTGTCGGCGAGGTGGCGCACCAGGACGAGGGCGTCGTCGAAGTTGCCGTCCAGGGCGATCACGCGGGCCCCGTAGATCAGGGACTGGGCGAGTTTCCCGACCGCGATCTTTCCCTGCGGGACGATCACCGCCCCGGTCAGACCGGCTCGGGCCGCGTAGGCGGCGGCGCTCGCTGCAGTGTTCCCGGTCGAGGCGCAGATCACGGCCTCGGCACCCTCAGAGAGGGCCTTCGAAACCGCCACGGTCATACCCCGGTCCTTGAAACTCCCGGTCGGGTTGAGACCCTCGAACTTGAGCAGGACCCGCGCACCGACCCGGTCGGATACCCGAGGGGCCTCGATCAGCGGAGTCGAACCCTCGTTGATCGAAACGATGGGCTCTCCGGGTTCGATCGGAAGGTACTCCCGGTAGCGCTCGATCAGGGGCTGGGCCATCGGCTCAGACGAACTCTTCCTCGATCACCCGGATGAATCTCGGTGGCGAGCGCATGTAGTCGAGGCCGGCGATCTCGGCCACCGCCGTGAGGAAGGCGTCTTCCGGGCAGCGGTGGACGACCATGACCAGGCGGGCCTCGTCCCCCATTCCCTTCTGGACCACGCTCCGGACCGAGACGCCGGCCGAAGACAGGAGCCTCGCGACCTCGGCCAGGACACCGGGCACGTCCTCGACCTCGAGGTGCAGGTAAAACGAGGATTCGACGGCATCGAGTACCGGGATCTCGGACTCCACGGGCTCCCCCCCACCGCCGCCGTCGACGATCGAGATCAGATCGCCGAGGACCGCCGCGGCCGTCTGGGGCCCGCCGGCACCGGGACCGGAGACGGTCACCTCGGTGATCTCGGGCGCTTCGACGGTGACCGCGTTGAACGGGCCCTCGACCGGGGCGAGCGGATGCCCCGGGTAGAGGAAGCAGGGGAAGACCCGGACGGTCAGCCCACCCTCGAGGCGCTCGGCCACGCCGAGCAGCTTCAGCGAGAGGCCGAGCTCACGGGCGTAGGCCAGATCATCGGGCTGCACGGACTCGATCCCCTCGAAAGAAACCTGGTCGAGTGTGACCGGGGCGTGGAATGCCAACCTGGCGAGGATCGCCATCTTCGCCGCCGCGTCCGCACCGTTTACGTCCTCGGTCGGGTCGGCCTCGGCATATCCGAGCTCCTGTGCCCGGGAAAGGGCCTCCTCGTAGGAAGCCCCGGTCGATGCCATCTCGGTGAGGATGAAGTTCGTGGTTCCGTTGACGATCCCGAAGACCCTGGTGAACGGGACCGAGCCGAAGGCCTCCCGGATCGTCCGGATGATCGGCACCACCCCGGCCACCGCAGCCTCGAACCTGAGCTCGGTCCCTGCCGCAGCGGCAGCCGCGAAGAGCTCGTCGCCGTAGCGGGCGACCAGCTGCTTGTTCGCGGTGACGACCGGCTTGCCGGCCTCCAGTGCGGCCAGGACGTACCGCCTCGCGTCGTCGACCCCCCCGATCAGCTCGACGATCACGTCGGATTCGGCGAGGATCTGGTCGAAGTCACCCTCGGAAGTGGTCAGCACCCCGGCGATCTCGAACGGGCGGCCGCAGGCAGCCTCGATCTCGGGGCGACGCCCGGCGACCAGCTCCTCGAGGGCGCTGCCGACCGTCCCCCGGCCGAGCAGGCCGATCTTCAGGGGATCGCTCACCGGTCCCTCGCCATCAGGTCCTGCCAGGTCTCGCGGCGAACCACGGCGCTGGCGGAGCCGTCATCGAGGAAGACCACTGGGGGCCTGGGCATGCCGTTGTAGTTGTTGGCCATGGCGTATCCGTATGCACCGGTGGCGGGGATCACGAGGATGTCGCCAACCGCCGGGTCGGGCAGCGACACGTCCCGGATCAGGATATCCCCGGACTCACAGTGGGATCCGGCGACGGTGACCTCGGTATCGCCCTCCCGCTCCGGCCTGTCGGCCAGGACCGCCTCGTACCTCGCGTCGTAGAGCATCGGCCGCAGGTTGTCGGACATCCCACCGTCCACCGCGACGTAGGTCCTCACCCCTGGGATCCGCTTCACGGTGCCGATCGTGTACACGGTCAGCCCGGCAGTCCCGACCAGGGACCGGCCCGGCTCGACCTGAATCCTGACTCCATCACCGAAGCACCGCTTGACCGCCTCGACCTTGAGTTCGACGTACTCCTCGATTTCCGGGGGATCGTCTTCGCTCAAGTAGGAAATCCCGAGTCCGCCGCCGAGGTTGACCATCTGACACCAGTCACCGGCGATCGTGGCCAGGGCCTCGACCGCGAGGCGGAACGGTTCGATCGCGAAGATCTGGGAGCCGATGTGGCAGTGGAGGCCGACCAGCTCGAGCCGGTCCGATCCGAGCACCCGGTCGATCGCAGCCTCGGCCGAGCCGTCCTCGAGTCCGAAACCGAATTTCGAGTCGATCTGGCCCGTCTGTATGTAGTCGTGGGTCGAGGGCTCGATCCCGGGGGTGACCCTGACCATCGCGTCGACCTTACGGTCGAGGATGCGTTCGCACCGCTCGATCTCGTCGAAGGAGTCGACGATCAGGGTTCCGACACCGCTGCGGTCTGCCAGCTCCAGCTCCTTGTCGGTCTTGTTGTTCCCGTGCATGTAGATCCGCTGCGGGTCGTAGCCAGCAGCCAGGGCCATGGTCAGCTCTCCACCCGAGGCGACGTCCACCGAGAGCCCCTGCTCGGCGAACAGCCGGTAGGCCGCAGTGACCGGAAGTGCCTTGCTTGCGAAAAGGACCTCGAAGCGGTCGGAGCGGGCCGAGAACGCCTCCAAGTAGGCGCGGGCCCGACTTCTCATCTCGGAGACCGAGAATAGGTAGGCGGGGGTACCGAATTCGGCCGCTATCTCGACCAGGTCGCAGCCGTCGACCACGAGGTGACCCTCATCGTTGGTGGAAGTCGCGGCGGGGAACGGCATTCCGGCCATTCTTACGGGTCGGGAGCGGCGATACCCTTTCTCGAGGTGCAGGGAACTCGGCAACCGATCAATGCCCCACCGGGGCAGCAGGCAAGGCAGGGAACGCCCTGGATCGGCCTGGCGATCGTCGGCCTGCTCTTCCTCCTGCTGGTGGTGCTCGCCGCCTACCTGCTGCTCGGCGTCGGTCGGGACGATGGCGGTGACGGTTCAGGAGCCGGAGGGGCCCCGGGCGTGGCCGTGACCAAGGTCCAGGAAGGGCGGGTGCTCGGGTTCCCGGTGGCCGCGACCCGCAACACCACCCGGATACCGGCCGGGGATCCGGTCGAGGCCTCACTGGCCTCGCTGCTTGCCTCCTACCCTTCGGTCGGGCCGGGCACCGCACCCAAGGCCCTCGCAGTCGCCTCGTCCGAGGAATGGCAGGCCGCCGCAGCGGCTGCCGCCCTGAGCGCCGAACCGGTCGGTGCGCCCCTGCTGCTGGCCCCGTCGGGGCGACTCTCTGCCGAGGGCTCTGAACTGCTCGCGACACTCGACCCGCAGGGTGCCCCGACCACCGGCGAGGCCCAGGTCTTCGCCGTCGGCAAGGTCGCTCCACCTTCCGGTTTCAAGGTCGAGAAGGTCCCTGGCGACTCGGCAGCGGAGACGGCCGCCACCCTGGCCGAAGAGCTGGCCGGCCTGAACGGTGGCCCACCCGACGCATTCCTCGTGATCTCTGACGAAGACCCGGCATACGGGGCGCCGGCCGCAACCTGGGCGGCCCGCTCGGGCGACCCGATCCTGTTCACCGGCAGGGATTCACTCCCGGCAGTGACGAAGAGGGTCCTGACGAAGAAGGCGAACCGCGAGGTCCCGGTATTCGTCCTCGGACCCCCTTCGGCCGTTTCGCCGGAGGTCGTGAAGGAGATCGGAAAGGCAGCGGCAACGGTGGAACGACTTCCAGGCGATGACCCGACCTCCGCCGCGCTCGAACTGGTCCGGTTCTCGAGCGGCACCTTCGGCTGGAATCTGAACGATCCCGGGCACGGCTACACGATCATCCGGTCCGACCGTCCGATGGACGGGATCGCGGCGACGCCCCTCTCGACCGGGGGGACCTGGCCCGCCCTGCTGATGACCGATGACCCGGACGCCCTTCCCGAGGATGTCCTCCAGTACCTTCTGGACGTGCAGCCCGGCTACTCGACCGACCCGACCCGCGCCCTCTACAACCACGTCTGGATCATCGGCGACGAGTCGATCATCGGACTGGACCAGCAGGCCGAGATCGACCGCGCAGCAGAGCTGGTCGAAGTCGGGGCATCCGACGGGGTGACCGGATGAGCGAGACCGAACATCTGGGCGTCCTTGGCCAGGGGCGCCCGATCACGGCCGAGGAAATACGCGAGCTGACCGGCGCCGCAACCCCCCACTTCGCCCTCCAGCTGAGGAACCGGGTTGCTCGCCTGATCGAAGGACTGCCGGAGGGCGATCCCGCCCGAGCCGAGGGCGAGCGTCAGATCGCCCGACTGGAAGAACTGGCCGACCTGACCACCCAGGCAGAGGCGACCGGCGACTCGCCCTGATTTCGGGCCGGGAGGCCCTGACGGCTCGGGTCAGTCGTCCTCTTCGTAACCGGAATCACCGGACTCTGGCGTCTCGAAGGAATCGTCACTGCCGGATTCCTCCCCCTCGCTCCCGCGGGAGCCATCGTCTGATGAGGCCCCCCCATCGCTCCCAACCGGAGCGGTATCCGCAGGCGAGTAAGAGGGTTCCGGGGTCGTGTAGGAGGAACCGCTCGACGAAGAAGGTCCGGTGGGGTCGACCGTCTGCGATTCGACCCGCCCTGGAACTTGACCTTCCCTCGTGGGACCGGGACGCGCTGCCGGGGGGGGCGGGGCGAGCGACGACGTTGCCGAAACCGGCTCTCCCGTGATCCCCACGGGCTGGCTGGCGAGCTGACCCGCAACCAAGGCGATCCCGACCGCCACGCCGATCCCGAAGGCCCCAAAAAGCGCCCACCCGAGGTATCGACGGACCGAGCCTGGCGATCCGCTGGACCGGGTCGTGCCCTCTTGATCCAAGTCGCGAGGATTCATCTGAAGAGACGGTAGGGGTGTCGAGGTAAGGAGCCGGTAAACGGCCGCGAGCCGCACCTCATCTCGTCACCGGGAAACAAATGGTCGCCTCGGTTCCTCCGTCAGCTCGAGGCGACAGTGTGAGACTGGCCTCCCAGGGAGCCATCAACTCGCGCGCGATCGCCAGTCCAAGGCCGCTTCCCCCCGGGGTATCCCTCCCCGCCGAACCCCGATAGAACCGCTCGAACACCGCCTCCTCCTCGCCTGCCTGAATACCGCGCCCCCGGTCGAGAACGGACACCTGTCCCTGCCCGACGATGATCTCGATCGGGGTTCCCGGGGGCGAATAAAGCGCAGCGTTCTCGATCAGGACGTCCATCGCCCCCTCGAAATCGGCCCGGGCGCAGAAGACGGACCGTGACCCCGTTCCGGAGGGAGTGAGGTCGGTCACCTCGACCCCGTGCCCGGGAAGAGACCCGGACCACCTGGATTTCGTCTCATCCACCAGGCGGGCGAGGTCCAACCACTCTCCAGGAAGGTCCCTCTCACCGGCCCGGCTGAGGATCAGGAGCTGGTCGACGATCGTCGAAAGCCGATCGACTTCGCCGATTGTGGCCTCGATTTCGTCCCGGTCGAGCTGTCCACCCCGGCCCATCTCCTCCGCCATGTTCTCCAGTCGAAGTCTTACCCCGGTGAGTGGAGTCCGCAGCTGGTGGGACGAGTTGGCGACGAACTCGACCTGTGAGGAGAGCAGACGGTCCACCCTGCGAGTCATCTCGTTGAAGGAGAGGGCGAGGGAGCGCTGCTCGCGGCTGCCCTCCACAGGCACTTCCGCCTCCTCGCCGTTCCCCGAGGCAAAGGCGGCTGCGGCTTCCTCCAGTTCGACGACCGGGCGGGATATGCGGTTGGCGAGGATCCAGCCGACCATGAGGGCAAAGCCGAACACGAGAAGGGCCAGGGCCCCCAAACCGAACAGCGATCGGTTGACGGAACCCTCGATCGCCTGGATGCTCTGGGTAATCCGTACCGCTCCGACAGGATCCCGTCCCCGGAAGATCGGCTCGGCCGTCGCGAGGATGCTCTCGTTCAGGGTCTTGCTGTGACGCTCTTCCTGAACCGATCGACCCTTCAGTGCCTCCCGAATCTCGGGCCGGGACGAGTAGTTCGAGCCGATGTTGGGCGGGACGGCACTGTCTCCGATCAGCCGGCCCCGACGATCGGTCACGATGACCCTCCCGTTGACGGTGCTGGCCGATGCCCGGATCAGTCGTTCCAGATTGGGATTACCCGGGTCGGAGATGAACCTCAGCGCCCCGGTGGCGACGATGGTCGCGTTGCTCTCGGCCCTCCCCTTGACTTCGAGGTCGACCCGCTCCTCGATGCTGAGGGCGAGCGGGAGACCGAGCCCGATCAGGGCAAGCAGGGTCACGTACCCGACCGCGACCAGCAGGAGTGTCCGGAGTCTTACGACGCCCCCGGTTCCGGCTCGGCCATCCGGAAGCCGACGCCCCGTACCGTCGAGATGTATCTCGGCTCCGTTGCGCTGTCTCCGAGCTTCTTTCGGAGGGCCCGGATGTGGACATCGAGGGTCTTGGTCGATCCGAACCAATTGACATCCCAGACCTTCGCCATCAGATCCTCGCGGGTCACCACCTCCCCGGCATTCTGGGCGAGCGCCGAAAGCAGATCGAATTCCTTTCTCGAGAGGGCGACTTCGTCTCCGGCGAGAGTCACCCTTCTGGCGCCGAAATCGATCTCCAGACCATCCGTTCGGTACGGCTGATCGGTCGGGGCAACAGTGCCGGCCCGACGAAGGATCGCCCTCATTCGGGAGATGACCTCCCTCGAACTGAATGGCTTGACGACGTAGTCGTCGGCGCCCAGCTCCAGGCCGATCACCCGGTCCGTCTCGGTACCCCTGGCTGTGAGCATGAGGATCGGAACGTCGGAACGCTTTCTGAGCTCGAGACAGACGTCCCGTCCGTCGCCGTCGGGAAGCGTCAGGTCCAGGAGGACGAAGTCCGGTTCGGCCCGATCGAACGCTTCGAGTGCCGATCCAGCGGTGGCGGCGTTTAGGACCTCGAAGCCCTCCCTGTCGAGGGCCGCGGAGAAGGGCTCTGAGATCGCTTCCTCGTCTTCTACGAACAGAACCGTGGGCCTGGTTTCCTCGCCGGACATCGGGCGATGTTTAGCACGATGCCATGGCGGGGCCCCAGGCTTTACCGGGTCCTAACCCGACCGTTGCCCGACCCTTCCGGGCCCAGCGAGAAGGTGCCCGCTACCCGGATGGACCCCCAGGAAATCGAATAGGAAGGCGGTCGGGTGGGAATGCTCAAGAACAGTCGGAAGAACATCGCGATCGCAATTGCCCTTCTCGCCCTCGGCGGCCTGGGCGGGGTCGCAATCACCTCCGCGAGCCAGGGAAGGCCTGAACCGGTGGCCCAGATGAAGCCCGAGATTCGGACGAAGGTGATCCGGAAGACGATCAGGAAGACGAAAAAGGCCAAGCCGAAGGCAGTCCCCGCGGCAGCTGTTCCGTCGGGTAGCACCGCGAGCACGAGCTACACCAGCAGCGCCCCCTCGACCTACTCGACCCCCTCCTACTCGGAGCCAGCCACCCCGAAACCCACCGGGGGGGCCGTCGCGACGGGACAGAGCGGCTCCGGGAGCTACGGAGGCGGCTATGAGGAAGCTGAATACGAGGACGAGGGCTACGAATCCGAGGACGAGGGGTACGAGCAGGAGTACGAGGGTGAAGACGACTGAACCGACACCGCGACGAGCAGCACGGAGGAAGCCGCCGGCCCTCCCCGTCTTCGCGACCCTTGGTGTCCTCTTCGCGATGACTTTCGGATTCCTGACCCTCGGATTGGCAAAGGGCGAGGACCCGGTACTGGGGAAAGAGGCGCTGGCGACGATCCACCCGAAGCGACCGGTCGTCGTGGTCAGGAAGGTGATCCGGCGGAAGATCGTCACGACCGTCGTCCCGGCAGATCCGGTCACGACCGCAGCCGGCTACTCCGGGGGGACCAGTTACTCCTCGAGCGGCACGACCTACGCGGCGCCGGTCACCTCGACTGCTGCCCCGGCACCTGCTCCCGTCGTCTCCTCGGCATCATGAGCGTGATGACAGCTGAGGAGAAGGATGACCTTGCGGTCGGGACAGACCTGAACTTCAGGTCCCTCGGATCGGAAATCCGGGTCCTGATCGACCCATCGGACGACCCGACACTGCCGACCCCCGAGGCCGCCGCACAGGAGGTTCGGGAGTTCATCGAGCGCTTCGACCGGACCCTCTCGCGTTTCAGGGAAGACAGCGAGCTGACCGCCTTCAACACGGACCCACGGGAGACCGTTCCGGCGTCCGGCCTGCTACGGACTCTGGTCAGGGCAGGGATCTGGGCCGCCCAGCGGACCGACGGCCTGGTCGACCCAACCCTGCAAGCCGAGATCGAGCGGGCCGGCTACCGGGAGTCCCGGGCCGGCGCGGAGGGACTCTCGGCCGGTGAGCTCCTCGAGGAAGCGGGGCCCAGGTTCGCGGCCTCGGCTTCGGCAGGCCGCAAGTTCGACGCAATCGGGGTGGACGACGAAGCCGGGACGATCTCCCGACCCCCGGGCGTCTCGATCGATCCCGGGGGGGTGGGAAAGGGGCTGGCTGCCGACATGGCCGCGGGTCTGCTCGAGGGCTACCCCAGGTACCTGGTCAGCTGCGGCGGCGACATCCGAGTCGGGGGTGGGAAGACGGCGGAGAACCCCTTCGAAGTATTCGTCGAGAACCCGGTCAGCGGCAGGAAGCCCCACTTCTTCAGGCTCGGCTCGGGAGGGATCGCGACCTCGGGCACGACCGCCCGGTCGTGGCGAAACGCCGACGGCAAGGTGGCCCACCACCTGCTCGACCCCTCGAGTGGAAGGCCCAGCAGGACGGGTCTGATCAGCTGCACCGCACTCGCGCCATCTGCCCTCGAAGCCGAAGTGCTGGCGAAGCAGGCGCTCCTCTCGGGTCCCGAAGAAGCAGGGAGGATCCTCGGAGGTCACGGTGGAATCCTCGTCCACGAGGACGGGGCTGTCGAGGTGGCCGGCGAGTCACGGATCAGGTTCCGGATCCCGTCCCGGGAAGACGAGGAGTCCGGATGATTCCTCAAGATCTCCAGGCGGCCTTCGACAACTGGGGCTGGTGGCTTGCCAGCCGGGCCTCCGGCATCGCTGCACTCGTATTCGTGACGATCTCAGTGGCCCTCGGCCTGATGATGGCGTCGAAACTGACCCGCCATCCGAAAGTCTCGCGCCGGGTTACCGCGATCCACGAACAGACGGCACTTGCCGGGATGTTCGCCATCGTCGTCCACGCCGTCACATTGGTTGCGGATCCCTGGCTCGACCCAGGGCTGAGTGGGGTCCTTGTGCCGTTCACGATGGATTACCGGCCCCTGTTCACCGGCCTCGGGGTAATCGCGGGGCTCCTCGCGCTCTTCCTGGGCCTGACCTTCTACATCCGAAGGGACGTCGGCGCAAGGTTCTGGCGTCGGGCCCACCGAGCGACGATCCTCGTCTACCTGTTGGCGGTGGTCCACACGATCGGCGCAGGATCCGATGCCTCGAGCACGGTTATGAAGTGGTGGCTGGTCCTGACTACGCCCCCCATCGTGATCCTCTTCCTTTACCGGGTGGCGACCGCAATCAGAGGAACCCCGGGGCGGAATGCCAAGTCAGGCACCTCGCCCCATCAGGAACCCACCGAAACCCCTGCACGCAAGGCCGCCGGGCTTCCTCTTTAACTCGGGCTTTACCTGCTAATTGAGACCCTTTTCAAGCCCACCCTCGACACTCGGGATGAAAATCTCCCGAGACCGCGTAACCATTCGATCTTCCGCGGGTCTAGGGGATAGCTGCGCCACCAATCGAAAGGAACCCGACTCCGTGAATCAATCGACCAGAAACCGCATTCTTGCCCTCTCCGCCGTGGGACTCGGCCTCCTCGCCGTACTTCCCGCTGCTGCCTCAGCCGCAGGGGATCGCGACGGCGACGGCCTCTCCAACCAGAGGGAGCGGAAGATCGGGACCAGCCCGAACAGGGCCGACACCGACCGTGACCGACTCAAGGACGGCCGGGAGGTGAGGCGCGTCCGGACCAACCCACTCAAGGCCGACACCGATGGCGACGTGATCAAGGACGGCAGGGAGCTGCTGCTAGGGCTCGACCCGCTCGATCCCGATTCCGACGATGACGGTTGCTCGGACCGGCTCGAGAGGAAGGGCGTGATCGTCGCGATCACCGACTCCTCGGTGACCATCGAGGGCAGGCGCGGAATCGAAACCACCCTCGCGGTCGACTCAGACACCTACTTCGAGGGTGTGGACCGGGACGGCGACGGCAGCCTCTCGCTCGCCGACTTCCAGGTCGGCGACCGGGTCGAGGCGAACCTCGACCCAGATGGCAGCCGGGCCGACTCGCTCGAGCTCGACAGCGATGACGACGGCCTCGGGGAAGATGAAGTCAAGGGCCTGGTCTCGGCGATCGACGGTGACCAGTTCACGATCACCGGCCGCTCCGGAGCGAGCCGGACCTTCACGGTCGACGGTGACACCTCGGTCAGGGCACCCGACCGCGACGGAAGCGGAACCATCACTCCGGCCGACGTAAAGGTCGGTGACAAGGTCGAGGCACACCTCAACCCCGATGGGACCCGCGCACTCAGTCTCAAGGTGGAACTGGAGGACGATGAAGCAGAAGATGGCGACGACGACCATTCCGGCCCGGGTCCCGGTCCGGTGCGGGCCGAAGTCAAGGGTCCGATCACCTCACTCACCTCCACCACGGTCACGTTGACGGGGCGGGATGGCAAGGAGCTCCTCCTGACCTCGAACGGCCTCACCCGGTACGAGGTACCTGACCGTGATGGCAGTGGCACAGGAACCCTGGCCGACTTCCAGGTCGGTGACCGGGTCGAGGCGAAGTTCGTCCGCTCGACCGGAGCGCTCCTCAAGCTCGAGTACGAGGGTTACGACGACGATTCGGACGACGATTCGGACGACGATTCGGACGACGATTCGGACGACGATTCGGACGACTGACCCGACCTGGCGGGGCGGTTGCCCCGTAGCGAACGCTTGCATTTCGGGGGCGGCACCCAAC
>VEQW01000016.1 GCA_018883025.1 Solirubrobacterales bacterium
GACGTGTCCTCCCCTCTTCCTGTCCCGGTCTACGAAGTGGAGGTGGTAGCCGGCGACTTCGATTCCCTCGCTCCAGTCGGGGAATCGGAACCCGACCAGGGTCCCCTCGCACCGACCGATCGTAAAGACGTTCTGGTGCTCCACCACCTCGGCGAGCGGCCGGTAGGGCTTCTTCTGGCGGGGTACCGAGCGGGCCTCGATCCGATCGAACTTCCCATCGATCCGGATCGCGACCACGGGACCCGAATCCTCCCCCTCGGAATCCAGCAGCGAGAGCGCCTGGTCCCGATCGAGCGGACCGGGAAGCTCGACCGTGCGGTCCGGATCGAACTCGACCACGACCGCGAAGGGCGTCTTCTCGGCTGGGTCGATCCGGTTCACGTTCCCATCGACGTCCGCCCGAAAGAACTCTCCGTCCAGCGCCACCATCTCCCCGTCCAGCTGATCGAGCGTGCCGAGTCCTGTGTCCCCCTGGCGGGCCAGCTCGGCGAATGTGACGTCCCCCTCGTACCGTCCCTCGAGCAGGGCGGCGATCGTCGATGCCTGGAAAAGGGTTCGGTGGTCGTGGCCACCGGTCAGGTCGGAGGCGGCCATTGTGCCGACGTGCAGCGAGCGGACCATCTTCTCCTCGAAGGTCATGCGTTGCCCCCGCGGGGGTTCGGTCAGGGGTTCACGCCGCCGTCGAAGTCACGATTGTCGCGGACTCGCCTGACTCGAATGCTGAGAGCGGCGAGGTCCTCGTTCGTGTTGGTGATTCGCCGGTCCAGCCGGGAAAAACCATCTTTCTGTGCGACCGCGGTCGCCTCGAGGTCGGACTTCAGCCGCTTCACCGTACGCCTGAGGCGGACGTACTCCCTGATCGTCCTTCGCTCGCCCGTGTCGAGCGACCGGACGAACTTCTCTGCGACGGAGACCTGCCTGGCCTCCTTCCGTGCCTGCTCCGCGATCGCCTGGTCGAGCCGCTGCTCGACCTCCTGGGTGACGACCTGCTGTACCGATGCATCGTTGTTCGCCGTGTTGCGGGCGTTTACGGCCACGATCGTGGCGAAGATTGCCAGCGCCAGCCCGATCAGACCGGCCGTGATGGCGATTATCAGCTTGGCTGCGTCAGACACGTTCCGAACCCTATCCGAGGGTCCCGAAGCGACCGGTCAAGACGCTTATTCAGATCTTCAACAGGAGGATCGTGTTGAGCACGAACAGGATCGCCACCGCGACCGTCGCCCGGTTCAGGTTCCGCTCGACCATCGAACCGCCGCCGACCGAGCTCCCGCCACCGCCGATTCCGAAGGCGCCGGACATCCCTGCGTCCTTCCCGGAATGAAGCAGGATGAGGAACATCAGCAGGAACGCGATGAAGACCTGGATTACCGCAAGGACCGTGTACACGGGGAGGGATACTAGCCGGAGTCCGGCTTTGAGCCGGCGGAGGAGCCGCGGGCGGCATCGAGCCGCTCGAGGATCTCGACCGCTTCGCTTCGGAGCGAGGCCTCCAGCCTCTCGAAGTCGGATCGTTCGAGCTTGCCGGTACGAAAGTCGTCCTCACAGTCCCTGATCTCCCGAAACTTCGAATCACGGGCTGCCTCTAGCTCGGCGATTACGGGATCCTCTCCACCAGGAGCGCTCTCCCGGCGAAAGGGAACGGTGACCAGGCCGACGACCAAGCCGACCAGCAGGAGGCCTATCAGCAGGTCGATCACGAGGGTTCCTTACCGCGACGGCGGGCCGGCCAGAGGGCGAAGAGGGCGCCGAGGACCGCGATCAGCGCACCGACCCATACGGCGGCGACCATCGGGCTGACGATCACCCGGAAGGTCGCCTCGCTGACCGTGGCCGGCCGCGTGTAGTCGGCGATCACACGATCGGTTGCCAATCGCTGGATTGCGACCAGCTGGCCGGTGATCGCGTCCGACCTGCCCGGGCGATCCCGGACGGCCGGCAGGACGACCGTACGCATGTAGGCGCCGAACCGACGATCCGCCATCTCGGCCCTTTTCTGGACCCGATCGGTATCGGGCTCGAGCGATACCCAGAAATCCTCGAGGCCGCGAGAGTCGAGTCCGACCTCGCTGGTCGCCTCCCCCTCGAAGTACCCCGAGATGCTTCTCGGCCCTGAACCGCCAAGGAAGTACCGACGGCTCGGCTGGAGGACCATCTCCCCCTCTCCCCCTCCCTGCGGTGCGACTTCGAGCTTCGCCCCGAAGGTGAGTGCCTGGTCGTCGCGTCTGACCGTCGGCTCCTCGTAAGTGATCCTGTAATTCTCGACGACGGTCGACTCCCCGGGCATCAGGGTTACGTCCCGTTTGGTGTCGAAGCTCGATGAAGCGGCGACCCCGACCAGCAGGACGACGAACCCGAGGTGGACCAGGTACCCCCCGTAGCGACGGCGGTTGCCCCTGGCGACGTCGACCACCGATCGAAGGAGGCTGTCCCCCGACGCACCCTTCTTGGCCATCGCCGAGCGAATCGTCTCCTGGGCGAGTGCGACGACCGTGAAGGCGGCGAGTACGAACACGGCGAAGGCCCAGGGGTTGTCGATCGCGTCAGTCGCGAACAGCAGGATCAGGGCCATGACGAGTGCCGCAATAAGGGGACCGACGACCACCTTGCGAAGGCCGCTCGGCGAGATCTTCCGCCAGGCGAACAGCGGTCCGATCCCGGTGAAGAGGACTAGCAGGACGGCAAGGGGGGTCGTGTACCGATCGAACCAGGGGGCGGCCAGGGTCGAGCGGGTCCCGGTGAGGAGTTCGGAGATCAGCGGGAAGAAGGTTCCCCAGAAGACGACCACGCAGAGGGCGACGAGCAGGAGGTTGTTGACCATGAACATCGCCTCTCGGGATGCGATCGAGTCGATCCGGCGTTCGGAGCGGAGAAGATCGAGTCGGGAGATGATCAGGGCGGTCGAGCCGATGACCACGACCGAGATCAGCCCCAGGAAGTAGGGCCCGACGGTCGAGTCGCCGAAGGCGTGGATCGACTGGAGGATCCCCGATCGGACCAGGAAGGTCCCCAGCAGGGCCAGCGAGAAGGCCGCAACGATCAGGCTGACGTTCCAGACCTTGAGCATCCCCCGCTTCTCCTGGACCATCACCGAGTGCAGATACGCGGTGACGATCAGCCACGGCATGATCGAGGCGTTCTCGACGGGATCCCAGGCCCAGTAGCCGCCCCAGCCGAGCTCCATGTAGGACCACCGGGCGCCGAGGACGATCCCGATCGTCAGGAAGGTCCAGGAGATGAGGGCGAACTTGCGGGAAGACTTGATCCAGGAGGCGTCGAGCCGACGCGAGATCAGCGCCCCGATCGCGAATGCGAAGGGAACGGTCAACGAGACGTACCCGATGTAGAGCATCGGCGGGTGGATCATCATCGCCGGGTGCTGGAGCAGGGGATTCAGGCCGGCACCCTCGACCGGGGGCTGGGCGAGGGTGCCGAACGGGTTGACCCCTCCACCGACCAGCATCAGGCCGGTGAAGAAGACGGCCACGCCCAGCATCACCGCGGTGGCCCACGGAACGACATCGACCAGCCTGCCGCGGGTGAGCCGGAGCGACGCAGCGGCCACCACCGAGAGCAGGAAGACCCAGAGGAGCAGCGAGCCCGACTGACTCGACCACATCGCGGTCATTTTGTAGAACAGGGGCGTGGTGGTGGATGAATGGCTGGCCACCACCTCGAGCGAGAAATCGTTGGAAACGAAGGCGATCTCGAGGGCGATGAAGCAGACGAGCAGAAGGCCGAACAGGGCATAGGCCGCCAGCCGCGCCGAATCGACCCACCTCTGATCGGACCTGAAGGCCCCGATCAGGGCTGCGACCACGCCGAAGACGGCCGTCAGGAAGGCGACCGAGAGGGCTGCGTTGCCTAGGCTGCTGATTCCTTCTTCTCCGAGAACTTCGAGGGGCACTTGGTCACCAGCGTGTCCGGCTCCCCCTCGAAGACCCCGTTCGCGACGGTGCCCTTGATGATGATCTCCCTCCCCTCCCGGAAGGGATCGGGTACTACACCGTCGTAGACGACCGGGATCGACTCGGGACCCTTCCGGTCGCGGACGTGGAAGGTGATCCCGCGGTCGCCGCGGTCGACGATCGTGCCGTGGACGACCTTCCCGGTCATCTCGTAGTTCTGACCCGGCGTCGCGTCGACCAGCTCCGAGGGCTGCCGGGCCTCGCTCGATGCGTTGAACGAGGTGTAGACCAGCCCGCTGGCCAGAAGCACCGCCGCGCCGAGGGCGACGACGAGGCGGATGGTGCGCTTTCGCGAACGGTCCATCGGACTCCGGATTATCGCAAAGACGCCTTCCGTCCAACCCCTGGGATCACCGGCCTCAGGGGTAGTCATTGGTGATCAATGAAACAATCCCGACGGTGACTGAAGGCAGGAAGACGATGTTGATCACCGGGGCCGGGAGCGGGATCGGGGCGGCCACGGCAAGGTTGCTGGCAACCGAATGGAACCTCGTCCTCTGCGGCCGTCGCTCCGGACCGGTCGAGGAACTTGCGGCGGCGCTCGGTGGCGAGGGGAGAGCGCTCGGAGTGGCCTGCGATGTAGCCGAGTGGGATCAGGTCGAGGCGATGGTGGCCAAGGCGATCGAGAGCTTCGGCCGGATCGATGCCGTTTTTGCAAATGCCGGGTTCGGCGCGACCCGCGGATTCCTCGAGGAGAGTCCCGAGCAGTGGCGGGCGATGGTCCTGACCAATGTGCTGGGTCCCGCGCTGACGATCCGGGCGACCCTCCCCCACCTTCTCGAGCGCGGCACCGGCCACTACCTGATCACCAGCTCGGTCGCCGGACGGAGGGCATTGCCGGGGTCGCTCTATTCCTCGACCAAGTTCGCTGCGACCGCGATGGCCGAGTCACTTCGCCAGGAGCTGAGGAACCGCGACGACGACAACTCGATCCGGGTCACGGCGATCGAGCCCGGGATGGTGGATACCCCGTTCTTCGACGAGCGCCCGGGGTCCTGGGCGCTCCGCGACACCGAGATCGCCGAAGCCGTCGAGTGGGTGCTCGGCCGTCCCGAATCGGTCGACGTGAACGAGATCCTGATCAGGCCGATCGGCCAGGCAGTCTGAATCGTCGGGTCAGGCGAAGCGCCTGACCACACGGGCCCAGACGAGCTGGGGACCCGCGCCAAGACGAACCGCCGTCGAGTCGAGGGCCGGGCTGTCGACTACCTCCGTGAATTCGGGGAGCAGGTCCCGGTCCGGAACCTCCCTCAGACCGGCGACCTTCTGCCGCCAGGACCGGATCAGCCGTCGCTTGTTCCAGACGGCCCTCCAGGCCCGTACCTTGCTGCCGAGCCAGCCGCCCGCTGCAGCAGCGCCAAAGGTGGCGAATTCGGTAGCGAGCAGGAGCGGGGCGAGCAGGAGGAGGGTCCGCGACTCGTAGTTCGAAAACACGGCAATCAACCTGCCCTCCTCGAGCCACTGCCACTTGCCGGGGCCGCCCTCGAACTCGTAGTCGTGGACGATCGTCGCCTCGGGACAGAACAGCACAGACAGTCCTGCAAGCCTGGAGCGCCAGCAGAGGTCGACGTCCTCGTGGTACATGAAGATCGCCGGGTGGAAGCCTCCCAGGCGCTCGAAGGCGGAGGCACGGACGAGCATCGTCGCCCCGGAGACCGAGAGGACCTCTCGGGGTGGACCGGATTCGGGCGGACCCAGGTAGCCGCCCGACCAGGAGAGTCCGCTCAGGTGGATCGGGTTGCTCCCGGCATTCACCCGACCGTCCGGGAGGAGTACCTGGGCTCCGGCCACCGCTGCCGCGGGGTCCGCTTCCAGGGCATCGAGGAGGACCTCCAGCATCGAGGGCTCGGCTTCGGAGTCAGGATTCATCAGGAGCAGGTAGTCGCCGGAGGCCGCACCCGCCCCGATGTTCACGCCCTGGGCGAAACCGAGGTTCGATCCCGGATCGACGTAGACGGCGCCAGTCCGTTCCGCGGTCGGGCGGTGACGGGCGTCCCCGGAGTTGTCGACCAGGACGACTTCATCGGGCGGCCGGGTCTGGGCCATCAGGCTCTCGATCGCGGCCGAAGTGACCGCGGGCTCCTCGAGGTAGCCAACAAGGATCGCAGTAACCCGGGGCATCAGAGGGTCCGCCTTCCGAAGCGGACGGTTTGGTCCCGTCCGCGGGCTGTTTCCTCGCTCCCTGGCACCGGCCCGGAACGGTAGCCGAGGCGGGCCGACCGCCCCTGCGGCGACCGATCCGGGGCGAGTGGTGCCGCGGACACCTCCGTCCATAAGATGGCCCGATGGAGATCGTCCCGACCGAACTCGACGGACCGCGTGTCGTCATTCCGCGGGTCATCGAGGACGAACGGGGGTTCTTCCTCGAGGCGTTCAGGCGTTCCCTGTTCGCCGAGGAGGGGATCGAGTTCGACCCCGTTCAACAGAACCATTCCCGTTCCCACCGCGGAGTGGTCCGCGGGATGCACTTCCAGTACGGCGACGGGGTCGCAAAGCTGGTCCGGTGCGTCAATGGGGCGATCCTCGACGTCGTGGTCGACATCAGGCCCGACTCACCGACCTTCGGCCAATGGGAAGGCTTCGAGCTGAGCGGTGAGAACCTCCGTCAGGTCTTCTGCCCGGTCGGATTCGCACACGGCTTCTGCGTCTTGAGCGAGTCGGCCGACGTGCTCTACGACCAGTCCGCCTACTACGACCCCGAGCTCGACGCCGGCTTCCGCTGGGACGACCCCGAGGTCGGGATCGAGTGGCCGGCCGACCTCGAGCTGGAGTGCTCTCCGAAGGACGCGGAGGCTCCCTCCCTCTCCGAGATCAGGGAGAGCCTCCCCTTCCGGACCGACTGAGCGTCCAGGACGCCTGCGGGCTGAAGCGGACGACGGGTCTCGAACCCGCGACCTCGAGCTTGGGAAGCTCGCGCTCTACCAACTGAGCTACGTCCGCCAGCTACTCGGGCGGATGATAGGTCAGACCGAACCGCCCAGACCGGTCAGTCCTGGAGACCGGCGTCGGCGGCCCGGGCCTTATCGGCCGCCTCCTCACGCAGCCGGTCGACCCCGCGCCGGACGTCCTCGTCGGAGGCCCCGACGATCCTCGCTGCCAGCAGTCCTGCATTCCGGCCCGCGCCGACCGCAACGGTAGCCACGGGGACACCGTTCGGCATCTGGACGATCGAAAGCAGTGAGTCGAGCCCATCGAGGTTGCTGAGCGGAACGGGCACCCCGATGACCGGCAGCGGCGTGAGCGAAGCAAGCATCCCGGGAAGGTGGGCTGCGCCGCCGGCACCGGCGATGATCACTCGGAGTCCCCTGCCCTCTGCGTCCTTGCCGTAGGCGACCATGTCCTCCGGGGTCCGGTGGGCCGAGACGACCCGGATCTCGTTCGGGATCCCGAGCTCGTCGAGGACCTCGGCAGCCGGGCGCATCGTCTCCAGATCTGAGTCGCTGCCCATGACGATTCCGACCAGGGGATCGGCCATCAGGCGCCACCTTCGAGGATCGAGACTGCCTCCATCGCGATTCCCTGGGCTTCGTCGACCGTGTCGGCCAGCGCGGTCACGTGACCAAGCTTACGGCCGGGGCGGGCCTCCTTGCCGTAGAGGTGGATGTGTGCACGCTCCACCCCGAGGGCCTCCTCGAGCCGATCGCGGGGGTCGGATCCATCGTCCGGTCCGACGACGTTGACCGTCACCACGGCCGGGGCCGTAGGGGCGGTGGAACCGAGCGGCCAGTCGAGCACCGCCCTCAGGTGCTGCTCGAACTGGGACGTATCCGAACCCTCGATCGAGAAGTGGCCCGAGTTGTGGGGTCGGAGTGCCAGCTCATTGACGAACAGTCCGTCGGGGGTCTCGAACAGCTCGACCGCGACCAGGCCGACCGCCCCGATCGCCTCGGCGATCGAGCGTCCGAGTGCTGCCGCTTCTTCGAGGACCTCCGGATCAGAGCGCGCCGGCACGATCAGCTCGCGGCACATCGCGTCTCTCTGGACCGTCTCGACCACCGGCCATGTAGCGGTCTCGCCTCCCCGTCGCCGGGCCGTGATCACTGCCAGCTCCCGGACCAGCTCGAGTTTCGGCTCGAGCAGGAGACCCCCGTCGAGGCCTTCGAGGATCGGGGCGGCCTCCTCGGCCGAGGCCAGCTCCCAGACGCCCCTTCCGTCGTAGCCACCCCGCGGGGCCTTGGCGATCACCGGCCAGCCATGTTCCGATCCGAACCCGGCGACCTGCTCGACCGATCCGGCGAGGAGGTTGGGAGGCACCGGGAACCCCTTCTCGCACAGCCGCTGGCGGGCGACCGCCTTGTCCTGGGCAAAGAGCTTTGCCTGGGCCGGTGGGGCAAACCGGAGCCCCTCCTCCTCCAGTCCCGCGAGGACCTCGGGTGGGACTCCTTCATGGTCGAAGGTGACGACATCGTTCTGGTCGGCGAACCGGCGAAGCGCCTCGGGGTCGTCAGCCGCCCCCTCGACGAACCGTGCACCGGCATCTACCGCCGGCTCCTCCGGGGAGGGGGCCAGTACCGAGAGTCCGACATCGAGGTCGACCGCCGCCTGCTGGGTCATCCGGGCGAGCTGTCCGCCGCCGACCATGCCGACCCGCGGTCGACCCGCATCCGGGCCCGGGCCGGGGGCATCAGCCACCGAGCAGCCTCGAGAGTTCCAGGTATAGGGGGATTCCGACGATCAGGTTGAAAGGAAAGGTAACGCCGAGGACGATCGGCAGCGAGAGTCCCGGGTCTGCCTCCGGCAGGGCGAGCCTCATCGCGGCCGGGGCCGCGATGTAGGAAGCACTCGCTGCGAGGGTGGCCAGCAGGGTCGTATCCCCCACCGGAAGCCCGACGATGGTCCCGAGGAGGGCTCCCAAAGTGCCGCCGATCAGTGGCATGTAGATGGCGAAGGCGATCAGGGAGGGGCCGGCCTTTCGAAGCGAGCGGATCCGACGAAATGCGACCAGCCCCATGTCGAGCAGGAAGAGGGCGAGTACTCCGGTGAACGGGGCGACGAAGAAGCCGTCGAGCTCCTTCAGCCCCTGGGCCCCGAGGATGATCCCGATCACGGTGGCGCCGAGAAGGACCAGGATGCTCCCGCTGGTCAGCGCCTCCCTCAATCCCTTCCTCGGTCCCTTCGCATCGGCCCCACCGGTTCGAGCCAGCAGAACCCCGATCGCTATCGCCGGGGCCTCCATCAGGGCGAGGACTGCAGCCATGTAGCCCTCGGTCGGCTGGCCTATCTCTTCGAGCAGGGCGAGGCCGGCACCGAAGGTGACCAGGCTGACCGAGCCGTAGTGGGCCGCGATCGAGGCTGCATCGACCCTCGAGACCCGGGTGAACCTGCTCAGGAGGAAGAAGGCGATCAAGGGCAGCGTAAACCCGAGCAGGAGGCCGGAACCGAGCGCGGCAAGTGCCTCGACGCTGACCCCCGAGATCGAGAGTTGCGCCCCACCCTTGAAGCCGATCGCCGCCATCAGGTAGAGGGCCAGGGTCTGGGCGACCTGCTTGGGCAGCCCGACATCGGACTTGACCAGGGCGGCGAAGGCGCCGAGGACGAAGAAGAGGACCCCCGGGGAGATCAAGTTGGTCAGGACGACGTCCATCGGCAGGACAATATACGACATATATGACAGGTTTTGTGTTTCCTTATTTTCCTAGCGCTAGACTGCGGGAGTGGCCGAGTGGACCTTCCTGACCAACCACGGACATGCGATCGTCATGCTTGCCCGCGATCCCGAGGCCCGCATTCGCGATCTCGCCCAGGGGATCGGGATCACCGAACGGGCCGCCCAGCGGATCGTCAGTGATCTGGTGGAGGCCGGGTACCTGACCAGGGAGAAGGTCGGACGACGCAACCGGTACTCGATCGACCCTTCCGTCCCGCTCCGTCACCCGCTCGAACGGGAGCACGGGGTCGGTGACCTGCTGAAGGCGGTCGCGGAGCGTCCTCCCCGGAACCGCGGCTGAAGGCGAAGCCGGAGCGGATCGGCCGGTCCTTCATACTCGGTCATCGATGAACCTGAAGACGACCGTGGTCACCGTTCTCGTGCTGGGGCTGCTCGGCTTCCTCGCCTGGGGCCTTGCCGACAGCCAGGGTGAGGGACTCGAACCGGGCGGGGAGGTGCCGGTCGAGACCCTTGAGACGCTCCCCCCCGGGGGCAAAGGCTCGCTCGCCGACTACCGCGGCCAGTGGGTACTGATGAACGTCTGGGCCTCCTGGTGCATTCCCTGCCGGGACGAATCCCCTGCCCTGGAGCGGTTCGGCAGGCGCCACGGTGATCGGGTGACCGTGCTTGGCGTCGATACCCGGGACCTCTCGACCGACGCTCTCGGCTTCATAGAGGAATTCGGGCTGACCTATCCCCAGCTCCGTGACCCCGATGGGAGCTATGCCGATGCTCTCGAGACCACGGGGGTGCCGGAGTCCTTCCTCATCTCGCCAAGTGGGCAGCTGATCCGGCGGCTGCGGGGGCCGTTCGCCTCGGCGCCCGAGATCACCCGGTTCTCCGCACCGGCCCTCCGGCCTGCAGGGGGAGTCCGAAGCGGAGGGGCAGGGTGATGACCGACAGGAGAACGACCTGGATGCGGACAGCGTTTGCCGCACTCCTGGCATCGATCTCACTGCTTACGGTGGTCGAACCGGCGGTCGCCGAACCCAATGGTCCAAGGGCCAACCTCCCCCAACTCGAGGAGGAGGTGATGTGTCCCGTATGCGGGACCCTGCTCGGGCTTTCCCGGGCTCCGGCGGCGGAGCGACAGAGGGCCTTCATCAGGGGGTTGATCCGGAAGGGCCGGAGCGAAGACCAGATCAAGGCGGCGCTGGTGGCCGAGTACGGGCCACAGGTCCTGGCCCTGCCGGAGGACGAAGATACGGACGTGTTCGTCTACCTGGTCCCGCTGCTCGGCCTTATCGGTGGGGCGATCCTGGTCCTGATCGCAGCCATCTCGTGGCGCAGGAAGGCGGAGCGAGAGCTTCCCGAAGTCGAGGGGCCGAGTGGGCCCGAGGCCGAAAGGCTCGACCGGGACCTCGACCGGTTCGGTCCCTGAACCACTTTCGAGCCTCCGGAGGAACCCTTCCTACATGCTTTCCGGGGCCGTGATCCCGAGCAGCTCGAGGGATTCCCGGATCGTCGAACCGGTCACCTCGCAAAGCGCGAGCCGCGAGCGTTCGAGCTCTTCATCGCCGATCCCGACCACCTTGCAGTCGCGATAGAAGGCGTGGAAGGCTGCGGCGAGGCGGGTCGAATAGGCACAGATCCTGTGAGGGGCCCGCTTCTCGGCGGCCTCGTGGACCTCGGCCGGGAAGGCGAGCACCTCGGCAAGCAGCGCCTTCTCGGAGGGGTCGACCGGTTCCTCCGGGAGGGCGCCGGCCGCCTCGATCCCGTCTTCGGCCGCCTTCCGGACAATGCTCCGAATCCTGGCGTGGGCGTACTGGACGTAGAAAACGGGGTTGTCCGAGGTCTTCGACCTTGCCAGCTCGAGGTCGAGGTCGATCGTCCGGTCGTGGCTCCGCTCCAGGAGGAAGAACCTTGCGGCGTCGACCCCGACGTCGTCGATCAGGGCGTCGAGGGTGACGATGTCCCCGGCCCGCTTCGACATCTTCGTCTTCTCGCCGGCCTCGACAAGGTGGATCAACTGGAGGATCACCGCCTCGAACCCGGCCGCTCCGCCGCCCAGCGACTCGACCGCGGCGGCCATCCGCGCCACGTAACCGTGGTGGTCCGCCCCGAGCACGTCTAGCAGGAGGGTATGGCCACGGGCGATCTTGTCGGCGTGGTAGGCGACGTCGGCCCCGAAGTAGGTGGGCTCCCCGTTGGAGCGGACCAGCACCCGGTCCTTGTCGTCCCCGAACTCGGTGGTCCTCAGCCAGACGGCACCTTCCGACTCGTAGGTGTGGCCGGACTCCTCCAGCCGGCCCAGGCCCTCCTCGACCAGACCCCGCTCGTAGAGGGATCGCTCGGAGAAGAAAGCGTCCATCCCCACCCGGAATCGCTCGAGGGACTCCCGGATGGAGTCGAGCATCCAGCCGATCGCGACCTCGCCGACCCGGTCGGCGGGAACGGCCTCGGCAGCGGCTCGGGTCGCCAGCTCCTCGACGTAGGCACCGCGGTAGCCGTCCTCGGGTGGCTCGCGCCCCTCCATTCGGGCGATGACAGACTCGGCGAACTTCTCCACCTGGCTACCGCCGTCGTTCACGTAGTACTCGGTGGTCACCGGATGGCCGGTCGCCCTCAGGAGCCGGGCGAGGGAGTCGCCGAAGGCGGCGTGGCGACCGGAGGCCGCGGTCAGGGGTCCGGTCGGGTTGGCCGAGACGAACTCGACCAGGGTGCTCCGGGGGTCGGGGACCGGACCTACCTTGGGGCCACCGGAATCGAATAGCGAGGCGATCGACTCCCTGAACCACCGGTCCGACATGAACAGGTTGACGAACCCCGGTCCGGCGACCTCTACTCGCTCGACCGAGTCGCCGAGGCGCTCGACCAGCTGGGCGGCCAGGTCGTCGGCCACTTCCCGGGGCTGCCGGCCCCCTGAGGAGGCAACCAGCATCGCGGCGTTGGTTGCGTAGTCGCCGTGTTCGGGGCGGTCGGGTGGGTCGAGCGAGGGTTCGGAGGGCAGCGTGCCGGCGATCCCCGTCGCGACCGCTTCGACCTCCCGCCGGAGCAGGGTAACGGGGTCGTTTGCCGTCATCGGACGGATCCTACGAGAACGGGTGTCGGTTCAGAGGTGGTAGGGCTCTCCGGCGAGGATCTTCGACGCCCTGAACAGCTGCTCGAGCAGGACGATCCGGGCTAGCTGGTGGGCGATCGTCTCGGGCCCGAGCGAGAGGACCTCGTCGGCGCGTTCGAGAACCTCGTCGGGCAGGCCGGTCGGACCCCCGATCGCAATCACGACATCACGCGCGTCGAGCCGACGTGCCTCGAGCCATCCCGACCACTCGAGCGAGTCGAGCATCGAGCCCCTTCCGTCGAGGCAGACGATTCGCACCCCGGAGTCCAGTCGACCCTCCAGGCGATCCGACTCGCGGACCTCGACTACCTCGACCCGGAGGCGGGGTGCGAGCATCTTCAAGTAGTGCTGCTGGGCATCGGCGAACGGGGCCTTGATCCGGCCGACCGCCAGGAGGGTCACCTTCACCGGGCGTGCCCTCCACCAGCTCGATCAGCTTCGAAGGCCCGGGCGAGGCCGACCCGTTGGACGGCCGACGGATGGGTGCCGAAGAGTGCCGTCCAGGCGGGTGGCGGCGCCGGATCCTGGAGGTTGGTCCGGGTCAGGGTCCGCTGGAGCGAGATCGTGGACTGGGGGTCGAGGGTCAGCTCCAGGGATCGCTGGTCGGCTCTCGCCTCGACCTGCCGGGAGAGCCAGGATCCAGGGATCGAGATCAGTAGCGAGGCAACCGCGACCCCGAGCGCGAGGGGAGGGATGACCAGGGGGCCGGGCGGCACATCGCCACGACGCCGGACGAGGAGCATGGCCAGCATCTGGACCGCGAGCGCAGCCGGCGGAATAACCAGGAGGGCGAAGAGGAGTCCCCGTTCGGGGTCCCGGTACTCGACGTGGGCCAGTTCGTGGGCGACGAGGACCTCGGTCTGGCCCGGGCCGAGACGGTCCAGCGCCGTGTCCTGGATCACCACCCGGCGGGATGGGCCGAGCCCGTGGACGTAGGCGTTGACCGCCCTTGTCCGCCGGCTTGCGTCCTCGGTGAAGACACCATCGACCTCGACTCCCGCCTGGGCGGCGATCCGCTCGAGGCTGGCCCTTGCGGGGCCCTCTGGCAGGGGCTCGACCCGGTTGAAGAGGGGCGAGACGACCACCGGCCAGATCCAGATCCAGACGACGGCGAAGGCGCCGAGCACGACGGAGGCGGCTACCCAGAAGAAGCGTCCGAACCTGGCCCACGCCCAGGTCCCGGCCGCGCCCGCCAGGCCCAGCACCACGACGGAAATGAGGAGCCCCTTGAGGCCATCGAGGATCCAGGTTCCGGGGCCGAGGGTGAGCAATCCGTAGTCCGAGCCGACCCTCCAGACGAGGAACCCGAAGGGAAGCCTGACCAGGTAGAGGACCAGGGCAAGTCCGGCCCCGACGATGGCGCCCCCGATGACCGGGCGGGCCGAGAGCCGTGCGATCTGCCCCGGTGAAGGAATCTGACGCTGGAGGGCGAGGACCACAAGGGCTACCAGGGCGGCGGCCTGGCTGAGCAGGCCGAGGACGCGGATTGCCCCCCTGAACTCCCTGGCCTGGTCGAGCGACTCACCGGAGAGGACGTCGGAGACCGGTACGGACGGGAGTGCCGGGGCCAGTCCACGGCCGAGCAGCCACGCGACCAGCCCGGCCCAGGCGACCGCAACCATCCACACGACCGCGACTCGGACCGGATCGGGACCCCGATCGTTCACCGGGGCACTCCCTGTCGGGGAAGAAGGCATCCCGCTCTACGATAGAGAGCGTTCCCGGGCCGGCCGACGGCTCCGGGCGCGGACCGGAGCGGCCGATTCCGTCCGACCAGACCTCAGGCGAAACCATGAAAGTCGCCGTCCTCACAGACACCCACGCCAACCTGCCGGCCCTCGAGACGGTGCTCGACGAGTGCGCAGGATTGGACCCCGACGAGATCTGGTTCCTGGGGGATGCGGTCGGCTACGGGGCAAGCCCGAACGAGGTGGTCGAACTCCTGGCCGAGCGGTGCGACCTGCTGCTGACCGGCAACCATGACCTGGCGGCGCTCGGAGAACTCGATATATCCACATTCAGTCCCGATGCCGCCGAAGCGGCCCTCTGGACGCGTGACGAGCTGAGCGACTCGGCCCGGTCGGTACTGACCGGGCTGGCAGGACCTTCGGCCACCCGGGAGGGGGTCGGCCTCTTCCATGCATCACCACGGGATCCGATCTGGGAGTACGTGCTGGACCCCGGTACGGCCAGCGACTGTATGGACGAATCGGAGGCCCGGGTCGGGCTGATCGGGCACTCGCACGTCGCCCTCTGGTTCACCCGTCGGGACGAGATGTCACGGGTCTCGGCCGACGGGGCACCCGGGGGGACCGAGCTGGATGCATCGGTCGGGAGCTGGCTGATCAACCCCGGAAGCGTCGGACAGCCCCGGGACGGCGACCCGCGGGCGGCCTGGCTCGAGCTCGACACCGAAACCTTCACGGTCCGCTACCACCGAACCCCTTACGAAATAGAGCGGGCTGCCGCGGCGATCGTCGAGGCCGGCCTGCCACCCAACCTCGCCGATCGACTTGGGAGGGGGACGTGATGCGACGGCGCATCTCCGGCAGGGTTCGCGGGACCGGTTCTCTAGACTCGATGTCGGTGGGAAAGAAGGCGGCACGCCATATGTCGGCTCTGTTCCTCGCCGTTTTTCTGGTCGGTTCGATCGCAGGGTGCGGAACCGACAGGAGCAACTTGTTGAGCTCCGAGACGGCGGAGGGACTGGCAGCCGAGATCGACCGGATCGACACCCTGGTCGCTGCCGGCGACTGCTTTGCCGCCCTCGACAGGGCGGAGGGCGCGAGGGCCGACGTCGCGGCACTTCGGGGTGAGATCGACGACCGCCTGCAGGCGAACCTTCGCGATGGGTTGACCCAGCTCCTGATGATGATTCAGGAGGAGTGCGCCACGGACGAGGCCGAACCGGTCGTCGTCGAGGAGGAAGTCGATGACACGGAGTCGGGGGGCACCAAGCCGCAGTCCGACGATCAGGGGAACCAGAGAGATGGCGGCGGCAACCGGCCCTCGCCCCAGCCGGAACCCCAGCCCCAACCGGAGCCCGCGCCGACCCCCACCCCCACCCCGCCCGATTCTGGCGGGGTGACACCGGGTGGAGTGAGCCCCGGGACAGGTGGCAGGAATGGCTGAGCCGACGGTGATCGGCGGCCGGTACGAGCTCGGCGAGAAGCTGGGCAGTGGCGGGATGTCGAACGTCTACCGGGCCAACGACCAGGTGCTCGAACGCACGGTCGCGGTCAAGGTGCTGGCCGAGCACCTCTCGGACGATGAGCGATTCGTCGCCAGGTTCCGGCGTGAGGCCCTCGCCGTCGCCCGGCTGGTCCATCCGAACATCGTCCAGGTCTACGACACGGGCGAGGACGAGGGTCGCTACTTCATCGTGATGGAGTGCGTCGACGGTCGGTCCGGCGCCCAGCTGCTCAAGGGCGGTGCGGCGATCGAGCCGTCGACAACGGTCGAGATCGGTGTCCAGGCCTGCGCCGGGCTCGAGTACGCGCATCGCCACGGGATCATCCACCGCGACGTCAAGCCGGGAAACCTGATGATCACCGGAGGACCTGCGGGCGACGGCGAGACCACCTGCAAGCTGACCGACTTCGGGATCGCCAGGGCGATGGAGCAGACCCGAATCACCCAGGTCGGCTCGGTCGTCGGAACGGCCGCCTACCTGGCACCGGAACAGGTCAGGGGCGAAGAGGCAACACCGGCGACCGACGTCTATGCGCTCGGGGTAGTCCTCTACCAGTTCCTGACCGGCCGACTCCCGTACGAGGGGTCATCCCTGGCCGAGCTCGCGGTCCGACAGCAGAACGAGAAACCACTCTCCCCGACGACCTACAACGCAGAGGTACCGGAGACGGTCGGCGCTGCCGTGATGAGGGCGCTCGAGCACGACCCCGCGATCAGGTTCGGGTCGGCGGCCGAGATGTCGGACGGACTCCAGAGGGGGCTCCGGGGCGAGGACGTGACCGTCCCCCTGGCAGCGGGGTCGACCGAGACCAACGTGATGGCCCGGGCCGAAACCGCGACCAGGCCGCTAGAGAGGACTTCGAGGTCGGTCGGAAGCGGCATACCCGACCTTCCTCCCCCGGTCCCCTCACCGGTCGAGGGTCGCACCGGGATCTCGGTCAGGACGAGGAAGAAGCGCTCCGCTCCGGCCAGATTCCTCAGGTTCCTGGGGGGACTGCTGGCGGTGATCGTGATCGCCGCGGTGGTGGCCGGTGGGGTGATCGCCCTGACCGACCGCACGGCAACGGTGAAGGTCAGGGACTGGGCCGGCCAGTCGGTCGACCAGCTTGCCGGTGAGCTGAGGGACTACGTCCGCCAGAACACCCGCTGAGCGGGTTCCGACTCAAGCCTCCCAGGGAACCGCTCCCCCGATGACCGCTTCGGCGAACCCTCCGTAGCGCCCTTCCCGGATCGCCCGTCGGGCGCCCTCCATCAGGGACTCGACGTAGGAGAGGTTGTGACCGACCAGCAGGTGGACCGCGGTCAGCTCCTCGGCCCGGGAGAGGTAGCTCAGGTAGTCCCTGGTGTGGTTCGAGCAGGCCTCGCACCGACAGCCCTCGACCAGCGGCCCCTCGTCGCCGGTCATCCGGCTCTTCCGAAGGTCGATCCGGTACCTCGATTCGGGTTCCGGCGCCAGGGCCATTCCATGCCTGGCGAGCCTGGTCGGCACGGCACAGTCGAACGTGTCGACTCCGAGCCCGATCCCCCTCATAAGGTCGTCGACCTCTCCGATCCCCAGGAGGTGGCGAGGTGCGGCGTCCGGAAGGAACGGCATCGTCATCGAGAGGACGCCCCCCATCTCCTCCTTGTCGCGACCGAGGGTCCCCCCGATCGCCACCCCGTCGACCGCGGAGGAGGTCACGTACTCGACCGACTCCCGCCGGAGGTCCTCGAAGACGCCTCCCTGGACGATCCCGTAGACCGCCTGCCCCACCGGACCGTTGACCTCGTGCCAGGCGAGGCACCGGTCGAGCCAGCGATGGGTCCGGGCGGTCGAGGCTGCCGTGTAGTCCCGATCGGCCGAGGCCGGCGTGCATTCGTCGAAGACGAGCGCGATGTCCGAAGCGAGGGCGGCCTGGACCTCCATCGATGCCTCCGGGGAAAGGGTCAGCAGCGAACCGTCGCGGTAGGACCGAAAGGTCACCCCTTCCTCCTCGATGGAGATGGTCTCGGCCGGACCCCCGGACCGGCGGCCGGTTCCCTTGATCTCATCGGCGACCCCGCCGTGGGCCAGCGAGAACACCTGGAAGCCCCCCGAGTCGGTGATGATCGCCCCGTCCCATCCCATGAACGAATGAAGTCCCCCGGCCTCCCTGATCCGGTCGGGTCCCGGCGAGACCAGCAGGTGGTAGGTGTTACCGAGGACCATCCCGTAGCCGAGTCCCTCGACCTCGGCCGAGGAGAGTCCCCTCACCGTCCCGCTGGTCGCCAGGGGGACGAAGGCCGGGGTCTCGACCGGGCCGTGACCCGTCTTCAGCAGTCCGGTCCTTGCGGCACCATCGGTGGCGGTCCGTTCGAATGAGAGTCTCGCCGGATCGTCGCGCATCGTGAGGGAGGTCCGGCTCAGCCGTCGATGATCAGCGAATGGCCGGTCATCTCGGGCGGCTGGGCGATGCCGAGTGCCTCAAGGACGGTCGGGGCGACGTCGGCGAGGATCCCGCCGGACTCCAGCCCTACTCCCGAGACGGTCAGGACCAGCGGCACCGGGTTCAAAGTATGGGCGGTATTCGGGCTTCCGTCGGGTTCGACCATCTGCTCGGCATTGCCGTGGTCGGCCGTGACCAGGCATGCAGCTCCCGTCGAGTGGACGGCCTCGACCACCCGGCCGAGCGCCTGGTCCACGGCCTCGACCGCCTCGACCGCGGCCGGTACGACTCCGGTGTGGCCGACCATGTCGGGGTTGGCGAAGTTGATGATGCCGAACTTCGGCCTGCCGTTCTCCCAGTCCCCGATGAATGCCCCGGCGGCATCGGCAGCACTCATCGAAGGCTTCTCGTCGTAGGTCGCAACGTCCCGTGGGGAGGGCACCAGGTGGCGGCTCTCTCCTTCCCACTCGTCTTCGCGGCCGCCATTGAAGAAGTAGGTGACGTGGGCGTACTTCTCGGTCTCGGCGACGTGGAGCTGGGCACCGCCCGACTCGGAGATGACCTCAGCAAGGGTGACCGCCGGCCTCTGTTCCGGGAAGGCGACCGGGTAGGGCCATCCCTTCCGGTACTCGGTCATCGTCGTGATCGCAAGCAGCGGCCCGCCGGAGCGGGGGAACTCGTCGAACTCAGGGTCGGCCAGCGCCAGGGTCAGCTCGCGGGCCCGGTCGGGACGGAAGTTGACGAAGACGGCCACCTCGCCCTCACCGATCCCGTCGTAATCGCCGACCACGGTCGGGACGATGAACTCGTCGGTAACCCCTTCCTCGTAGGAGGTCCGCAGCATGCCGACCGGATCGTCGGTTCGCGGACCCTCCCCGTGGACGATCGCGTCGTAGGCGAGCCGGACCCTGTCCCAGCGGGTGTCCCGGTCCATCGCGTAGTACCTCCCCGAGATCGTCCCGATCCTGCCGGCCGAACGGAGCCACCGTTCCAGTTCGTCGAGGAATACGGCCCCACCCGTGGGCGAGGTGTCCCTTCCATCGGTGATCGCGTGGAAGACCAGGTCGGGGACTCCCTCCTGGGAGGCGAGCTCGATCGATGCCTCGAGGTGTTCCCAGCCCGAGTGGACGCCGCCGTCGGAGACCAGGCCGATCAGGTGGAGGCGTCCGCTTGGACTCTCGATCGCCCGCCGGCAGGCAGCCACCAGAGCTTCGTTCTCGAAGAAGGTCCCGTCGGCGATCGCCGAGTCGATCCTGGCCAGGTCCTGGGGGACGATCGCGCCGGCACCGAGGTTCAGGTGGCCGACCTCGGAGTTCCCCATCTGACCTTCCGGGAGGCCGACGTCCGGTCCCCCGGCGCTCAGGGTCGTATGTGGGAAGTCCGCCCAGAGCCGGTCGAAGTTGGGGGTCCGGGCAAGTTCGATCGCGTTGCCCGGTCCCGGTTCGGCAAGTCCCCAGCCATCGAGGATCACCAGCGCCAGGCCGGGGAGCGGCAGGGCAGTCGGGCCTCCGTCGAACCCCTCGCTCACGATGTGGGTGCGGCGGCGACGATCGCTGCGAAGTCCTCCGGGGAGAGTGAGGCTCCCCCGACCAGTGCCCCGTCGACGTCGGCAGGCGCCAGCAGCTCGGCGGCGTTCTCGGGTTTGACCGAACCGCCGTAGAGGATCCGGACCTTCTCGGCCGCCTCGGCGTCCCGGGTCCGGACCAGTTCACGGACGGTCGCCGCAGCTTCCTCGGCCTGCTCGACCGAGGCGGTCAGGCCGGTCCCGATCGCCCAGATCGGCTCGTAGGCGATCACCACGCGTTCGAGCTGCTCATCGTGGAGTTCGGCCAGGTCGGTCAGGACCTGACGGGAGAGGACGGCCTCGGTCTCGTCCGAACGCCGCTCCTCCTCGGTCTCGCCGACGCAGAGGATCGGGGTCAATCCGGCCGAGACCGCCGTGACCATCTTCCTCGCGAGGTTCTCATCGGTCTCGCCGAAGTCCTGGCGCCTTTCGGAGTGGCCCAGGACGACCCCGTCGACCCCGAGCTCGACCAGCATCGGGGCCGATACCTCTCCGGTGTAGGCCCCCTGCTCTTCGAAGTGCATGTTCTGGGCGGCGACCTCGACCGGGGATCCCTCACAGGCTGCGACCGCTGCCTCGAGCGAGACGAACGGGGGGCAGATGACGACCTCGGGGCTTCCCCCGTCCCCGTGCAGGCCGGGCAGGAAGCCCTCGAGGAACTGCCGGGTCTCTGTCGGACCCTTGTGCATCTTCCAATTGGCCGCGATTACGGGAACCCTGATCACCAGGCGATCATCCTCCATCCAGCGCCTCGATGCCGGGAAGGGGGATCCCCTCGAGCAGCTCGAGGGAGGCACCGCCCCCGGTCGAGACCCAGTCGATCGAATCGGTCAGGCCGAATTCGACGAGAGCGGCCACCGAATCACCGCCCCCGACCACCGTCAGCCCGTCGGTCGAGGCGACCGCGTCGGCGACGATCCGCGTCCCCAGCGAGAAGCCCGGCAGCTCGAAGGCGCCCATCGGGCCGTTCCAGAAGACGGTCCCTGCCCCACCGATCCGTGCGGCGTAGTCGGCCGCCGTCTTCTCCCCGATGTCGAGTCCGAGCATGCCCTCGGGCACCGAGTCGGAGTCGAGCTCGACCCTCTCGGCACCGGCGTCGAAACTCTCACCGGCGGCAATGTCGGCCGGGAGGACCAGCTCGGCCCGGGTATCGGGTGCTTCCGCCGAAGCGATCAGGTCCGCGGCAAGGCTGATGCCCTCCTCCTCGACCAGCGAGTCACCGGTCTCGATCCCCTGGGCCCGGAAGAACGGGAAGCACATCGCGCCTCCGATAAGGATCTCGTCCGCGATCTCGAGGAAGCGCGAGATCAGACCGATCTTGTCCGAGACCTTGGCCCCGCCCAGCACGACGATCAGGGGTCGCTCCGGGTCATCGGCGACCGCCGAGAGCCGCTCGACTTCCTCCTGGAGTAGCAGGCCGCCCGAGGATGGGAGTAGTCCGGGCACCCCTTCGGTGCTCGCGTGGGCCCGGTGGGCCGCACCGAAGGCATCATCCACGTAGAGATCGGCCAGCGAGGCGAGGGCCCGGGCGAAAGCGGGGTCGTTGTCGGTCTCCCCCGGGTCGAACCTGAGGTTCTCGAGCAGCATCACCTCTCCGGGTTCCAGGGCGTCGGCCATCCGGACGGCCTCTTCCCCGGTCGCCTCCGGACAGAAGGCGACCGGCCGATCGAGCAGTTCGGCCAGGCGTCGGGCAACCGGTTCGAGCGAGAGGGCCGGGTCGGGGTTTCCGTCGGGCCTCCCGAGGTGCGAGGCGAGGATCACCGCCGCGCCCCGCTCGAGCAGCAGCTGGATCGTCGGTAACGCTGCCCGGATCCTGGTGTCGTCGGTGACCTCGCCCGCGGCCAGCGGAACGTTGAAATCGACCCGCACCAGGGCGGTGCGCCCGGCCACCTCCACGTCCTGGAC
>VEQW01000086.1 GCA_018883025.1 Solirubrobacterales bacterium
CCCGGATCCTGAACTCGAGGGTGCGATTCGCCCTGGCTTCCGCTAGGTATTCATCGCCTGTGACCACCTGGAGCGACCAGAGCCTCACCACCAGCACGCCGAGGAGTATCGAGGCAAGGATGCCGAGGACCATCGCCCGGGTGAGACCCCGACGTCCCTTCCCGTTGCTTGCGTTGGTTCCCTGACTCTTCTCGAAAATGTCCTTCATCGATCCCCGATGCCTTCCCAGGGAACGTTCCCGCGGGCCGTCGCATTCCTGCGTCGCCGCCGGCGCCGGTCGCGGTCGTCCACCAGACCCGGTGCCAGGACCTTCCTGAACAACAGGAAGATCGGAATCCCGAGCAAGAAACCATAAAGGGCCTGGACCACCAGCTCGGCTGGAGCACCCCAGCTGAGCGGCCCGGACTGGCCGAGGGCTGCCATCAGGAGCCCGATCACCAGGTTGGCAACGAGCGTTCCGAGGCCACAGGCGATTCCGGCCGCAAGCCACCCAAGCTCGCTTCCGCGCTCCCGGTAGAGGCCCGCGAGGTAGCCGGCCGCCATCAAGGCCAGGGCGGTCGATCCGAGCGGGGAGTTGGTCAGCGCGTCGGAAAGCAGACCGACCAGGAACCCGGCAACCCCCCCGGTCAGGCTGCCTCCGAGCAGGCCGAAGACGACGACCGAGGCCGGCAGGACCCAGACCACGGTCCCGGTCAGCTCGACCGGGGAAAACAGGTAGGTCTGGAGGACCAGGGCCAGCAGGAGCAACAGGCCGGAGCGGACAAGTATCGACGGAGTGAGGATCATCCCCTGCTGCCCCCGGTGAGGACGGTCAGGTATTCGAGGGTGGCGAAGTCCGGGTATGGCCGGATGTCGACGCTCTTGACGGCCTCGCGGGTATCGATCGGAACGGCCTTGACCTCCCCGATCGGGAGGTTCGGCGGATAGATCGATGCGAGGTCCTCCTCGCGCCAACCCGCCGTGACCACGCTCTCGCCATCCTCCAGACCCCGGGTCTCGTCGATGAACTCGAGCACGAACTCCCCGGTCGTCCCGATCTTCGCAGTGACCACGCCCTGCGCCCCTCCGGGGACGACTTTCGCGCTGACCGCGCTGCTTCCGTCGGGAAGCAGGGTCACGACTGCCTCCGAGGGAGCCACCGAGCTGACCTTGCCGACGAGCCCCTGATCCGAGACCACCGGGTCGTCCACCTCAATCCCGTCGGACGAGCCCCGGTCGATTCCGGCCGTGGTGATCCAGATCGTCGGGGATCGGGTGGTGATCCTCGCCGTCACCGGCTGGTAGCCGGAGGGAATCCGGCCGCTCCTCTGGAGCCCGAGCAGACGGCGGAACTGTCGGTTTTCCTGCACGGCGACCCGGCCCGCGACCACCTCCGCCTCGGCATTGGCGAGCCTCGACCTGAGCCGCTCGTTCTCACCCCGGGCTGCGAAGGTCTCGTCGAACCAGCCGATCAGGTCCCGGGCCGGCTTGAAGGCATCGCTGATCACGTTGCCGATCGGACCGGTGACCGTGCCAACCGCCTGCCCGAATCCTCCCGATCCACCACCGAAGGTGACGGTGATCAGGATGAAGGCAAGGGCAACGAGACCCAAGAGGACCGCTCGCCTGCGCCTTATCTGCTTCCTGTACACGTCACCTTTCGCCCGGACTCACGCCGCGCCGTCCCCCGAACGGTTGAATCACGACTCTGCCACTGCCGGGGGCGGAAATCCGGGAGCGGACGGTGGCGGGGCTCCGCATTCACCCCGCGCCCCGCGGTTCCGGAACGTCGGTTCCCGCAGGTATGCGAAGTTCCGGTGCGAGATCCGCAAGGAGGGGCACCGGAAGGCCGATCACGTTCGAGAGGTCGCCCTCGATCGAATCGACCATGGCAGAACCCGCTCCCTGGATCGCATAACCCCCTGCTCGCCCCTCCCATTCCCCGCTCGCGACGTAGGCATCCACTCCCTCCCGGGTCAGCTCCCGGAAGACGACTTCGGTCTCGGCGATTCCGGTCCGGACGTCGTCGGGGTCGGGACCGATCACCGCCAGGCCACTCAGGACCAGGTGCATGCGTCCAGAGAGCTGGGCGACGTACTCGTGTGCCCGAAGGGCGTCCTCCGGCTTTCCGAGGAGCCGACCGCCCAGGACGACCTCGGTATCGCACCCGATGGTCAGATTGCCCGGCTCGGCGATCGAACGTGCCTTTAGCAGCGCGTTGGCGAGTACGACCTCCCGCGGCTCACCGTGGGTCACCTCCTCGACCTCCGGTCCGGAGACCGCGAAGGGGATCCCCAGCCTCCCGAGCAACTCCCGCCGCTGGGGCGAGGCCGACGCGAGCACGACTGGGGGAAGTTGGGTCCCGGTCATCATCGACCCGTGGCTCCGGGCAGGCGAGACTCGGTGAGGGGAAGCGGTCTCGCGGGGCCTCGCTCAGAGACCCTCGGGAAACCAGATCGCGATCTCCCGCGCTGCCGACTCATCGGAATCGGATCCATGCACCATGTTGAAGGTCACCTCGAGGGCGAAGTCGCCCCGGATCGACCCAGGAGCCGCCTCGATCGGATCGGTCGCCCCGATCAGCTGGCGGGCCGCCTTGACCGCTTCCGTGCCTTCCAGCACGGCGGCCACCAGCGGGCCACCCGTGATGAAGCTGACCAGCTCACCGAAGAAGGGCTTCTCGGCGTGTTCGGCATAGTGCTCGCGGGCGATCTCCTCGGTTGCGGTCATTTTCTTGAGGGCCGCGATCCGAAGGCCCTTCCGCTCGAAGCGGGCCAGAACCTCTCCGGTCAGCGCCCTCTCGAACGCATCGGGCTTTACGAGGATCAATGTCTGGGACATGTCGGGTTACTCCGTTCCGGTTGGCCGGCGGAAGGACGCAGCTCTACCTGTCGCCCTGGTCCTCGCCGGCGTTTATCGGCTTCTCCCCCTCGCGGGTCGGCCTCTCGGCGGCGCTCTCGTCACCCGCTCCGGTACGAACCCGGCCGCGGGCAGCCCTGGCCCTCGATCCCTTCGAACTGGATCCCGGGGCGGCCTGATCCGTCTTCCCGCCCTTGGTTCGGCTCCTGCGCCCCTCCGGCTTCCGCTTCGGCTCGATCAGGGTGGTCTCGCAGTAGGGGCAGAGCTTCCAGCCGAGGCCAACCGGCCGATCGCACGAGGGGCACGGCTCACGCAGCCGCGAGCGACAGCTCGGGCATCGGAGGAAGTCCGCCTCGGCCGGGTAGCCGCATTTCCTGCAGGAGCCAGCCCTTACCCGCCTCAACTGGGCCTGGGTGGCGCGGACGTCCCACTCCCTTTCCTTGACGTCATCGAGGAACTCGGGCGGGCGGAGGATCGTGTAGACGAGGGTGCCGACGAACGGGAAGAAGGATGCCGCGGTCGCACAGCCGATCAGGAAGGGGTCAGAGATTCGCTTGCGGGCGTCGTTATAGGTGAAGACGATCAGGGCGATCCAGACCGCGATCAGCCCGAACACGGCAAGGGTCAGGAACATCCCGAGGACCCCGTCGCCCAGGCCGAAGAGCGCTTCGACCGGTGTCGGAGTCTGGACTGCGATTGCCGTGGATGTCACAGGAAGAGCCTCCCGAAGAGGTAGCCGATTCCGAAGAAGACGAGGATCACCACCGCTACGACGGCCGCGACGAGAGCCATCATCGTCAACAGCTGGGTTCCGGACTGACGATCCACCCGGCAATCCTGCCATAGCGACCGGACCGGGAGGCCGGGCTGCGGAATCCGGCACTCAGGGCTGCAGGGCTGAAAGCGAAGCGACCAGCCCGTGCGACCCGCAGACCAGCACGGCACCGTCGAATGCCGCCGCAGCAGAGACAGCGGCAGCGAGGGCATCGACCGGTTCCGGGAGAGGCTCGGCCTCCATTCCCAGCTCCCGCGCCGCCGCGGCTATCGCCTCAGCAGGGAGTCCCGTGCGGGCTCGCGAGCCGACCAGGTCCGGTGCCTGACAGGCAAAGAGGGCCGCCGTTCGGGTTACGAGCGGCTCGAGTAGCTGGACCGGATCGCGATCCGAGAGGCAACCGAAGACCACCGCAAGCTGGCGATCCCCGATCACCTCCCCCAGGGCCTCGACGACCGCCCGGATCCCGTCCCGGTTGTGGGCGACGTCGAAGACGACGGGGGGATCCGATCCGGTGACCTCGAGCCGGCCCCTGACCCCGGCCCGATCGAGGGCCAGACGGCGGCTCGCCTCGTCCATTGGACCGGTCAGGGGCTCGGTCGCAGCCAGCGCCAGGGCGAAATCGATCCGGGCATACTGTCCTTCAGGGGCGGCCGGACCGGGGCCGGGATCACCCACCTCGACCAGCTCGCATCCCCGGTCGGCCGCGGTCCGCACCGCAAGATCCCTCACCTCCTCCCTCAGGGGGCCGACCACCAGCCGAGTGTCGGGCCTCAGGACCGCGAGCTTCTCGCCGGCGATCTCCAGCTCCGTTTCACCCAGCCACTCGGTGTGGTCGAGTCCGATCGAGGTCAGGACCGTGGTCTCGGAGCTGATCACGTTGGTCGAGTCGAGCCTGCCTCCCATACCGGCCTCGATCATGGCCGCCTCGACCCCCGCATCGGCCAGGGCGACGAAGCCGGCCGCTGTCGCCACCTCGAACTGGGAGAGGCTTCCGTGATCAGGCATCCGGGCCTCGACCTGGTCGACCACCGGGCGGACCTTCTCCAGTGCGGCTCCCCAGGCCGCCGCCCCGATCGGCTCACCCGAAACACGGATCCGTTCGGTCCAGTCGGTCAGGTGGGGCGAGGTGTGGGAACCCGCCGACATCCCGGCGGCACCGAGCAGGGCAGCCCCATAGAGCGTCGTCGATGTCTTCCCGTTCGTCCCGACGACGTGGACCGTCCGGTAGCGATCCTGGGGCGAGCCGAGCAGCTCCATCAAGGGTCCCATGCGCTCGAGTCCGGGGCGCCACCCGACCTCGGCAAGCGAGTCGAACCACTCTCCCGTCGACCTCTCGGGAGCCGCCTCGGTCAACCGAGTCCGGCGATCCTGTCCCGGAGGTCCTGCTCGCGACGGCGTTCCTCCGAGACGACCTCCGGCGGTGCCTTCTCGGTGAATCCCGGGGAGTCGAGACGCCCGACCACCTTCTCGAGCTCGGCCTCCAGCTTGCTGCGCCGGCTGTCGAG
>VEQW01000087.1 GCA_018883025.1 Solirubrobacterales bacterium
GACACGGACCTGGTCCGGTCGTCCAGGCAGCAGGACCTGATCGGTGAGGTTCGGAACCGCCTCTCCTTCAGCGAGATCATCAAGCGGCGAAACGAGCTGATCAAGGCCTTCACCGAGAACACGAAGTCCGACATCTCTGGCAGCGAGGAGTCGCTCGAGCTCCTTCGTCTCCTGTTCGACTCACGGGGAGCCCGGGTGGTCGAGGTCCCCTTCCCGGCGACCCTGGCCGGAACCTATGTGACCGCGACCGAGCCGGAGATCCAGGCGGCGGTCGACCGATTCCTCGGATTCGAGGAGCCGGCTGGCCCGGTCGGGACCCTCTCGGAGGGGAGCAGCGGACCCGGGGCAGGCAAGAAGAAGCCCGGCCCCGAGGCCGTCCAGGCGAAGGTCCCGAAGAAGGGGGACGACGGCCTGGTCGACTCGGCGCAGAGCACGATCTCCCTCGCCGTCCAGCTGAACGACGAGATCGGAGCCCGAGCCTTCCCGATCTACTACCCCAAGAGCCTTCCGCCCTCGACCATCCTGGCCGATGGGAGTCGCGGGTACCACATCCGTGATCCGGACAAGAACTCCCATGCGGCGTACAGGATGGTCTTCGCCCTCGAGGCCGCTGACGGGACCCACTACTTCGGCGTTCAGGGAATCCGGGGCTGGGAAGATCCCCCGATCCTCGAGGCACCATATGACGAGGTGACCTCGGGCGGCAGGACCTTCCGTGTCTACTCGGAGGGCGACCGGATACGCCTGGTCGCCTGGTTCGTCGATGGCAACGTCTACTGGATCTCCAACTCCCTGCTGCTTACCCTCGACAATGACGAGATGCTCGGTATGGCCCGCTCGACACGGGCCTTCACCGACAACTGAGGAGACCACATGACAGGGAAGCCCGTGGAAAAGCCAGGTGATGCTGCGCCGATCGGTGTGGTCGGGGCCGGCTGGGTCGGTCTGGTCACGGCGGCCTGCTTCGCCGAGCTCGGCCACTCCGTGGTCGCCCGGGACGTGGTCCAGGAGAAGGTCGACGCACTGAACCGGGGCGAGGTTACGATCCATGAGCCGGGCCTCGCCGAGCTGCTCTCCTCCAACGCCGACCGACTCGAGTTCACGACCGATATGGACCGCCTGCTGGACCACGCCCGACTCCTGTTCGTCTGCGTCGACACGCCGCCGACCCACTCAGGAGACGCCGACCTATCCAGGGTCCGAGCCGTAGTCGACGAGCTCGCCGGAAGCCCGGACCACGTGCTGGTGATGAAGAGCACCGTCCCGGCCGGGACCGGCGAGACGATCATGGCCGAGTTGCCAGGTTCGGGCTACGTCTCCTGCCCCGAGTTCCTCAAGGAAGGATCGGCGGTGGAGGACTTCATGCACCCCGATCGGGTGGTGATCGGGGTCGCTCCCGGTCGCGAGGCTGACGGTGACGCAGTGGCCGAGCTCTACGCGCCCCTCGGGGGGGAGATGGTGCGAACGGACGTGACCAGCGCCGAGATGGTCAAGCTCGCCTCGAACGCTTATCTCGCGACCAGGATCTCCTTCATCAACGAGATCGCCAATGTCTGCGAGGAGGTCGGCGCAGACGTGTCGGAAGTGGCCCGGGGGATGGGGCTCGACGACCGGATCGGCCCCCAGTTCCTCCGCCCCGGCATCGGCTTCGGCGGATCCTGCTTCCCCAAGGACGTCAGCGCCCTGAAGCTCCTGGCCGGAAACTCCGGCTACCACTTCCAGTTGCTGAACGCGGTGATCGAGGTCAACGAGCTCCAGAAGCGCCGGGTCGTAGGCAAGCTGGTCGAGCACATCGGTCCTCTCGCGGGCAAGCGGATCGCCCTGCTCGGACTCGCCTTCAAGCCGGACACGGACGATATGAGGGAGGCGTCGAGCCTCGTCCTCTCGGCCCGACTGGCGGCCGAGGGGGCGGAGGTCGTCGCCTTCGACCCGGTCGCGATGGACGCCGCCCGGGAGCTGCTGCCCGGGGTCGAGATGGCCCGCTCCGCGCTCGAGGCCCTGGAGGGTGCCGATGGTGCGGTACTGGTCACCGAGTGGCCCGAGTTCCGTGAGCTCGACTGGACGGGAGCTGCCGGGGTGATGAACCGCCCGCTGCTGATCGACGGGCGGAACTACCTCGATCCGGACGAGCTCGCTGCGGCCGGGTTCACCTGGGATGGTGTGGGGCGGGCCGAGGTCCGTCCGGACTGACCCGATGCAGGCCCTGGTCCTGGTCGGGGGTCGCGGGACGAGACTCCTCCCGCTGACCGAGACCGTCCCGAAGCCGGTCCTACCCCTGGTCGATCGGCCTTTCCTCGTCTTCTTCCTCGAGTGGCTGGGGGATCACGGGGTCGACGACGTGGTACTCGCCTGCGGCTTCAGGCCCGAGGTCATGCAGGAGGTCCTCGCAGACTGGGCCGGTGATCTTCCCTCGCTGACCTGGGTGGTCGAGGACGAACCGCTCGGAACGGCCGGAGCGATGCGCCACGCCCTCGGGCATCTGGAGGATGAATTCCTCGCCCTGAACGGGGATCTGCTCTCGGATTTCGACCTGGGCGAGCTGATCCGATTCCATCGTGAAAAAGGGGCCCGGGCGACCCTTGGCCTGAAGGAGGTCGATGACCCCGGCCCCTACGGCCTGGTCGAGCTCGGGCCGGCGGGCGAGGTGCTCGGCTTCAGCGAGAAGCCCGAAGACCCCTCGGCCCTCCCGCCGCCGCCCTGGCTGGTCAACGCCGGCACCTATGTGCTCGACCGCTCGATCATCGAGGAGCTACCCCCTGGCGAGGCCCTCTCGATAGAGCGCGACGTCTTCCCCCGACTGGCCGGCGATGGCATGTACGGCCTCGGGCTGGAGGGCTACTGGATGGACATCGGCACCCCCGAGCGCTACCTCCAGGCGACCTGGGATGTACTCGAGGGAAGGCTCGAGACCTCAGTGCCCGTTCGAACGGACGGTGTCCTCGTCCACGACGGCAGCGAGGTCTCACCGACGGCAACGGTCGGACCCAGGGTGGTGGTCGGCGAAGGCTGCACGGTCGTCGAAGGGGCCGACGTCCGCGGATCGGTCCTCCTCTCCGGAGCAGTGATCGGGCCGAAGGCCTCGGTTGTCGACTCGATCCTCGGCGGCGATGCGGTGGTCTCCGATGGTGAGCTGGTCGAGGGCGAGGTGCGTGGCCAGGCCCCGGTGGTTCAGAATCGAGGTCGGGATGCTCGATGACGTACTGGCAATACCGGAGCACATTCGGGACGCCCTGTGGCGGATCGACTCGGCCGACCTCCCGCTGACCGAGTCCGACGGGCTGGTCGTCTGCGGTCTGGGCGGATCCGCGGTCGGGGGCGACCTCGGACGGGCGGTGCTGGGCGACCGCATCACGGGCCCCATGGAGGTCGTCCGCTCGGCCTCGCTTCCCTCCTGGACGACCGACCGGACGTCGGCCCTGGTGTCGAGCCACTCCGGTCAGACCCCCGAGGCGGTCGAGGCGTTCGAAGATGCTTCACGTCGGGGACTCGACCGCTGGGTGCTCACCACTGGCGGGAGACTGGGTGAGCTGGCCCGAGCCGAGGGGGTCGGGGTGGTCGGCGTTCCCGGCCTGCTCGCCCCGCGCTCTGCGGTCGGCTACACGACCACGGCGGCGATTCGGGCGGCGGGCCTCGCCGGCATCGCTCCCGATATTCGCGGGGAACTAGAGGATGCGGCAGAGGCCCTTGCCAGTTCGACCGAGTCGATCTCGGCCCAGGCCGGCTCGATCGTGCCGACAATGGCCGGCCTGCCGGTGGTGATCCATGGCTCTGGTCTGACCACGCCGGTCGCCCGCAGGTGGGCGAACCAGATCAACGAGAACGCAAAGGGCTTCGCCTTTGCGGCGGAGCTTCCCGAGGCCGCCCACAACGCGATCGAGGCCTGGGGGGCCGGACGGGGGGACTTCGCAGCGGTCTTCCTGATCGACCCGGGGGCCTCTCCGTCGGAGCGGGCCGCGATGGACACCTTCGCCTCGATGGTCGGTGAGTACGGGGCGCCCTCGATCGAGGTCGACCCGGGCGGGGACTCGCGCTCCGAGGCGCTCCTTCGGGCGGTGATGATCGGCGACCTCGTCTCCCTCCGGCTCGCCGATGAAGTCGGGGTCGATCCGGCCGATATCTCTGCGATAGAGGAGTTCAAGCGGCGAACGGCAGGCGATGGGGAGGAGTCCTCATGAGGGCCATGGTCCTCGCCGCGGGCCTGGGCACCCGGCTCCGACCGGTCACCTACTCGTTGCCGAAGCCGATGGTCCCGGTGGTCAACCGGCCCGTGATGGAACACATCGTTCGCCTGCTTGCCTCCCATGACCTGACCGAGATCGTGGCCAACCTCCACTGGTTCCCGGACACGATCGAGTCACACTTCGGCGACGGGTCCGAGTTCGGTGTCTCGATCACCTACAGCAGGGAGGACGAACTCCTCGGTACCGCCGGGGGGGTGCGAAAAGTCGAGGCTTTCCTCGGCGACCAGTTCCTGGTGATCTCGGGCGATGCCCTGACCGACGTCGACCTGAGCGCGATGCGCGAGTTCCACGAGTCCCACGACGGGATCGCGACCCTCGCCGCCCTTCGGGTCGAGGACACCTCGGAGTTCGGAGTGGTGATCACCGATGAGGAGGGGAGGGTCCAGGGTTTTCAGGAGAAGCCCGACCCCGCCGAGGCCCTTTCCGACCTGGCCAACTGCGGGATCTACATGTTCGATTCGACCATCTTCGATCACTTTCCGGGGCCGGGCGAAAGCAAGCTTGGAGGATCGGAGGATCCCGATGACTTCGCCGACTGGGCCTTCGACATCTTTCCGGCGTTGCTCGAGGCAGGGGTTCCCTTCTACGCACTCGAAGTAGACGCCTACTGGAACGACATCGGGACGATTCCCGAACTCCTCTCGGGGAACTTCGGTGCCCTCGAGGGGAAGATTGAGCTCGCCCTCGATGGGGTCGAGCGCTCCCCCGGTGTCTGGGTACCCGAGTCACTCGAACTCGACGGGATCGAGTGCGAGGCGCCGGTCCTGATCGGTGAGAGCTGTTCGATCGGTGAGGGCGCCTCCCTGGAGGGACCGCTGGTCGTCGCTCCCGGGTCGGTGATCGGCTCGGGAGCCCGGGTGGTCAGGTCGGTCCTGAC
>VEQW01000088.1 GCA_018883025.1 Solirubrobacterales bacterium
CCTGAGGGCCGGTGACGGGATAGGTCTGGAGCCGAGCGCAGTCGCCCGGACGCTCGAGTTCACCCTGACCGTCGGAACGGATCAGTTCCTCGAGATGGCCAAGTTCCGCGCCGCCCGAAGGCTCTGGTCCCGGGTCCTGGAGGAGTGCGGGGTCGAGCCCGATTCCCGCTCCTCGGCAACTTACGCTCGGACTTCCTCCCGGGTCATGACCTGGATCGACCCCTGGGTCAACATGATCCGGACCACCACCGCCACCTTCGCCGCCGGGGCGGCCGGGGCCGACGGGGTGTCGGTAACCCCCTTCGACCGCCCGCTCGGCGAGCCGACCGAGCTCGGCCGGAGGATCGCCCGAAACACCCAGACGATCGTCCAGGACGAGGCCTCGATCGGCCGGACGGCCGACCCGCTTGCCGGCTCCTGGTACGGCGAATCCCTCACCGACCAGCTGGCCGAGGCCGCCTGGGAGCGCTTCCAGGAGATCGAGCGAAACGGCGGCATGGTCGAGACGCTCCGCTCCGGTGCCATCCAGACCACCCTGACCGAGGGTGCCGAGCGCTTCGAGGACGAGCTGATCCACCGCGACAAGGTGATGACCGCGGTCAACGAGTTCCCGATCCTGGGCGACGACGGAACCGAGGCTGAACCCTTCGACTGTGAACCGCTCGCCAGGCTCGAGGCCGACCGCCTGACCGAGTCCGACCCGGTCGACTGCTCGGCCCTTGCCGGAGAGGACCTCGACGGCCTGCTCGCTCGTGCCGTCGAGCTGGCCAGGGCCGGTGCCCGGATCGACGAGATGATCTACGCCCTCGACGGCGCGCCCGACGAGGTCGACCCGATCACCCCCAGGCCCGACGCAGCACCATTCGAGCGGCTCCGCAAGGTCGCGTCCGACCACGAGTCGAAGACCGGCGAGACGCTCCAGATGTTCCTCGCCTGCCCCGGCCCGATCGCCTCGCACGTATCCCAGGCCAACTGGGCCAAGAGCTTCTTCGAGTCGGGCGGGATCACCACCGTGCCGAGCGGCCCGCTCCCCGACAATGCAGCCCAGGCCGAGGCGCTCTCGGACGGCGGCTTCAAGGTCGCGGCGGTCTGTGCGGGCAAGGACATCCCGCCCGAGGACGTCGCCGACCTGGTCGCCGGGCTCCGTAAGGCCGGGGCCGAGTTCATCTACCTCGCCCGGCCCGCACCAGGGGTGGAGGAGGTCGCCGGGGCCGACGACGTGGTCCGCGACGGGGTCGACATGCTGATCACCCTCGCCGGGGCGCTCGGGAGGCTCGGGGTCAAGTGAGCGACGACGGGACGATGAACGGTTCGACCAACGGCTTCGGCGCCGGCTCCCTGCCCGACTTCACCGAGGTCGAGCTGGGCGGCGTCCACCCCGAGCCCGAGTCCGAGGCAGCGATGAAGGAGGTCCTGGCCGAGGCCTCCGGCCCCAACGGCTATCAATGGACGACCCCGGAGGGGATCGAGCTCGACCCCGGCAACACCTCGGAAGCGATCGAAGGCCTCGACTTCCTCGAGACGATGCCCGGCTTCCCGCCCTACCTCCGCGGTCCCTACCCGACGATGTATGTCAACCGGCCCTGGACGATCCGCCAGTACTCGGGCTTCTCGACCGCCGAGGACTCGAATGCCTTCTACCGCCGAAACCTCGCCGCCGGCCAGCGCGGCCTCTCGATCGCCTTCGACCTCGCGACCCACCGCGGCTACGACTCCGACAACCCCAGGGTGATGGCCGACGTCGGCATGGCCGGGGTCGCGATCGACTCGATCTACGACATGCGGACCCTCTTCGACGGGATCCCGCTCGACCAGATGTCGGTCTCGATGACCATGAACGGGGCGGTCATCCCGGTGATGGCGCTCTTCATCGTCGCCGGGGAGGAGCAGGGCGTCCCCCACGACCAGCTGACGGGCACGATCCAGAACGACATCCTCAAGGAGTTCATGGTCCGGAACACCTACATCTACCCGCCCCGGCCCTCGATGAGGATCGTCTCCGACATCATCGACTACACCTCGAAGGAGATGCCCCGGTTCAATTCGATCTCGATCTCCGGCTACCACATGCAGGAGGCAGGGGCGACCGCCGACCTCGAGCTCGGCTACACCCTGGCCGACGGGATCGAGTACGTGAAGGCCTCGCTCGCCGCCGGGCAGGACGTCGACGAGTTCGCGCCGAGGCTCTCCTTCTTCTGGGCGATCGGGATGAACTTCTTCATGGAGGTGGCGAAGATGCGGGCCGGGCGCCTGCTCTGGTCCCGTCTGATGCGCCAGTTCGACCCGAAGGACCCGCGCTCGATGTCGCTTCGGACCCACTGCCAGACCTCCGGCTGGTCGCTCGCCGCGCAAGACCCCTTCAACAACGTGATCCGGACCTGCGTCGAGGCGATGGCCGCGACCCAGGGCCACACCCAGTCGCTCCACTCCAACTCGCTCGACGAGGCACTCGGCCTGCCGACCGACTTCTCGGCCCGGATCGCCCGCAACACCCAGCTCTTCCTCCAGTACGAATCGGGCACCACCCGGACGATCGACCCCTGGGCCGGCTCCTACTACGTCGAGTACCTGACCGACCGGCTCGCCCGCCGCGCCCTCGACCACATGGCCGAGATCGACGAGGCCGGTGGCATGACCGAGGCGATCAACGCCGGCATCCCCAAGCTCCGGATCGAGGAGGCCGCCGCCCGGACCCAGGCGAGGATCGACTCCGGCGCCCAGCCGGTCGTCGGGGTCAACGTCTACCGGCCCGAGGGCGACACCTGGGTCGACGTCCTGAAGATCGACAACGACGAGGTCCGGGCCGCCCAGATAGCCAAGCTCGAGCGACTCCGCGAGGAGCGAGACCAGGCCGAGGTCGACAAGGCACTCGACGCCCTGACCCGGGCAGCCGAGACCGGTGAGGGCAACCTGCTCGAACTCGCGGTCGAGGCTGCGAGGACGTATGCGACCGTCGGCGAGATAAGCGATGCTCTGGAGAAGGAGTACGGTCGCCACCAGGCGGAGATCAAGTCGATAGGCGGCGTCTACCAGGAGGAGATCGGAGTGGATTCGGATTCCTTCGCAACCGTGAAGGACAGGGTCGTTCAGTTCGAGAAGGCCGAGGGCCGCCGCCCCCGGATCCTCGTCGCGAAGATCGGCCAGGACGGCCACGACCGCGGCCAGAAGGTGATTGCGACCGCCTTTGCCGACCTCGGCTTCGACGTCGACATCGGCCCGCTCTTCCAGACGCCCGAGGAGGTCGCCCGCCAGGCGATCGAGGCCGACGTCCACGCGGTCGGGGTCTCGACCCTCGCCGCCGGCCACATGACCCTGGTGCCAGAGCTCCGGGCCGCACTCGATGCCCTCGACCGCCCCGACATCGCGATCGTCGCCGGAGGGGTGATCCCCCCGGTCGACTTCGAACCGTTGAAGGCGGCGGGTGCCGACCTGATCTTCCCGCCAGGCACGGTGATCGGCGAGGCGGCCGGTGAGCTGCTCGACCTGCTCGCCGAACGGCGAGGCCTCGACCTGAAGACGGCCTGATGGCCGACGGCAACGCCCCAGATCCAGGGGAACTCGAGGCCGGGGTCCTCTCCGGCGACCGCGGCGCGCTCTCCCAGGCGATCACCCTGGCCGAGAGCACCCGCCCCGAGGACGCCCCTGCCGCCCAGGCCCTGATCAGCGCCCTGTTGCCGAAGACCGGCGGGGCGCTGAGGGTCGGCCTGACCGGAGTCCCCGGCGCCGGCAAGTCGACCGCGATCGAGGCGCTGGGCCTCTGGCTGGTCGAGCGGGGGAAGAAGGTAGCGGTCCTGACGATCGACCCCTCGAGCGCCCGGACCGGCGGCTCGATCCTCGGCGACAAGACCCGGATGCAGCAGCTCGCCGTCTCCGAGGACGCCTTCATCCGGCCCTCCCCCTCGGGTGGGGTCCTGGGCGGAGTGGCCCGGAAGACCCGCGAGGCGATCCTCCTCTGCGAGGCCGCCGGGTATGACGTAGTCCTGGTCGAGTCGGTCGGGGTCGGCCAGTCCGAGTCCGAGATGGCCGACCTGGTCGACACCCTTTGCCTCTTGCTCGTCCCCGGTACGGGCGACGAGCTCCAGGGGATCAAGCGCGGCCTGATGGAGGTGGCCGATGTCGTCGTCGTCAACAAGGCAGATGGCGACCGGGTGAACGCTGCAAACCGCGCAAGGGGGGACTTCCGCCAGGCCCTCCACATGCTGCCGCCCTCGACCCCGGGCTGGGAGACCCCGGTGCTGACCGCCTCGGCTTTGGAGGGAACCGGCCTGGCCGAGATCTGGGACGCGGTCGAGGGCCACCGGAAGGTACTCGAGGATTCGGGCCTCCTGGAGGAGCGCCGGGCCCGCCAGCGCGAGGTCTGGCTCGACTCGATGATCGAGGACGCAGCCCTCGAGCACTTCCTCTCCCGCGAGGGAGTGACCGAGGCAGTCCAGGCGGCCCAGGCCGCGGTTGCATCGGGCGAGAAGACCGTGCCCGAGGCCTTTCTCTCGGTACTCGAATCTGCAGGCAGCTGAGGGTCCCTCCCTATACTCCCGCCCATGAAGAGACTGCTGATCGTCGCCGCCTTACTCGCCCTCACAGTTCCGGCCGTCGCCGGGTCCGAGCCTTCCGAGCGAGCGACCAAGAAGGTCGGCGCCTACAACAACTACTTCACCCCGAAGAAGGTCACGGTGGGCCGGGGGACCAAGGTCACCTGGGTCGTCCGCCAGGGCGTCCACAACGTCCGGGGCTCGGTCCTCAACTCGCCCAACATGACCAGGGGCGGGAGCTACTCGAAGACCTTCAAGCGCCGCGGCACCTTCCGCTACGTCTGCACCCTCCACTCCGGGATGGGCGGCAAGGTCGTAGTCCGGTAGTCCCCTAGGTCGCTGCCCCGGCCAGCTCGGCCAGGCGGGCGGCCTCGATCTCTACCCCTTCGGCCATCTCGTCGAGGTCCTTGACCAGGTTCGGGTCGGCACAGAACCCGAACCCAAGATGGTCACCCGAGGAGATCACCCCGATCCTCAGCGCGTGACCCTCGCCGATCTCGGCGATCGTGAAC
>VEQW01000089.1 GCA_018883025.1 Solirubrobacterales bacterium
GTGCCCGACACGATCCAGGCAAACCGGATGCTGTCGGAGAAGATCCCGTATCCGCTCCACCTCGGGATCACCGAGGCGGGCACACGGTGGTCGGGGTCCCTGAAGTCGGCCGTCGGTCTGGGCGCGCTCCTTGCCGACGGGATCGGGGACACGATCAGGGTCAGCCTTTCGACCTTTCATGCCGAGGAGGAGGTAAAGGTCGCCTGGGAGATCCTCAAGGCCCTTCAGCTTCGGGAGAAGGGACCCGTGCTGATCGCCTGCCCGACCTGCGGGCGCCTCCAGTTCGACATGGACACGGTGGTCGCGGAGGTGGAGCGACGTCTGGAGGAATACGAGGAACCGATCGAGGTCGCGGTGCTCGGGTGTGCCGTAAACGGAATCGGGGAAGCCAAGCACGCCGACTTCGGGATCGCGGGGGCAAAGGACGAAGGCGTCGTCTTCGCAGGGGGTAGGGCACTGAAGAAAGTGCCCACCGAGCGACTGGTCGACGAGCTCTTCCACCAGATCGATCTCTCGCTCGAGCGGGGCTCGGTCGAGTACGACGAAACCGAGGCGGCCGAGGGCGAAGAGTGGGTACGGAAGATCGAGACGGAGAATGCGGACGACCTGACCCCGGAGAAGATCGCCCGGATGGAGCGGGAGGCTGCCGAGAAGGGCGAGTCGGACCGGGTCCTCCTCGATGAGTCGGATTCGCCGACCGACGGGCGCCGGTTCACCCGCACCTAGGGGTCCTGCGGGTTCGCGTCGTGGGACGCACCGTCTAGATTAGGCCGGATGACCCGGTTCTCCGAAGCGCTTATCCCGACCCTCAGGGAGAGTCCGGCAGACGCCGAGGCGACCAGTCACAAGCTCCTCGTCCGGGCAGGGATGGTCAGGCAGCTGGGGGCGGGTCTCTGGACCTTTCTCCCGGCGGGTTGGCGGGTCCACAGGAAGGTCGAGGCGATCATCCGTGAAGAGATGGATGCGATCGGCGGTCAGGAGATGCTCATGCCGGTTCTGCAGCCGGCCGATCTCTGGACGAAAACGGGGAGGGTCGGCATCGAAGAACTGTTCAAGCTGGAGGACCGGAAGGGGTCTGACCTGGTCCTCGCGATGACCCATGAAGAGGCGATTACGGCACACGTCGCCAGCGAGGTTCGCTCCTGGAGGGATCTGCCGAAACTGCTGTACCAGCTGCAGGTAAAGGAACGGGACGAACCGAGACCGCGCGCCGGGATCCTGAGGACGAGGGAATTCGTGATGAAGGATGCCTACAGCTTCGACCGGGATGAGGAAGGGCTCGACAGGTCCTACGAGGCCTGCATCGGCGCCTATGACAGGATCTTCGACCGTTGCGGCCTTTCCTGGTACCGGGTGGCGAGCGATGTCGGAATGATGGGTGGGCAGGGCGCCGACGAATACATGGCCCCCTGTGCCGCCGGTGAAGACGAGGTTGCGATTTCGGCCGGCTACGCCGCGAATGTGGACGTGGCGATCGGGACGCCCGAACCGGTGGAGCTTCCAGAGGGCCGAGACGCCCCGTTGGAGGTCGAAACTCCCGGGTTGACGACGGTCGAGGAGGTCTCGGGTGCACTCGGGGTTCCCGAGGGTGCCCTGATCAAGGCAGTTCCCTTCACCGGCGACACGGGGGAAGTCGTGATGGCCCTGGTCCGGGGCGATGACGAGGTCAACCCGATCCTTCTCGGCAATGCCGCCGGCCTCGATCTGAGGCCATCGACCGAAGGTGAGATAAGCGACCGGATCGGCCCACCCGGATTCATCGGGCCGGTCGGAACCGAGGTCCGGGTCATCAAGGACAGCCAGGTTACGGGGCGGGGTCTGGTCTGCGGGGCGAATGCCGCGGACCGACATCTCCAGGGGGTGGAACCGGGCAGGGACTTCGCCTGCGAGGAACACGACATCCGGCGCGTCCGGGAGGGAGACTCGGCTCCGGACGGCTCCCCGATCCGGCTCGAACCCGCGATCGAGATAGGGAACATCTTCAAACTCGGAACCCGCTACAGCGAGGCGCTCGGCGCAACCTTCCTCGACGAGGACGGCAGGGTGAGACCTATCGTGATGGGGAGCTATGGAATCGGTCCGGCCCGGATCGTTGCCGCATTGGCCGAACAGGGAGCCGACGAGGCCGGCCTTTCCTGGCCGGCCTCCGTGGCCCCGTGGCAAGTCGAGCTCGTCGCCCTCGGAAAGGGCGACGATGAGACCACCCGGATCGCCGCCGACCTCTACCGGGAACTCCGGGACTCCGGTGTGGAGGTCCTGTTCGATGATCGAGAGGCAGGAGCGGGTCAGAAGCTGACCGATGCCGAGTTGATCGGCTGCCCGCTGAGGATCGTCGTTGGACGAAAAGGAGTCGAGGCCGGGGAACTCGAGGCGAGCTGGCGGGCCTCAGGTGACGACTTCACGATCCCCCTCGACCAGGGCACGGTGCGAATCGGGCAGCTGGTTGCCGAAATGAGCTGAGCTTGTCCGGCGTTGATCCCTTCGGAAGGGGGCGGCTGCGACGGATCTTCGGCCTCGATCGTTCCGGTCCGGAACCCAGTGCGACGAGGAGTGGACAGCCGCTCCGTCCGTTTACGATCCCGAACCTGATCGGCTTCCTGCGCCTGCTCGGGATACCGCTCTTCCTCTACCTCGCATTCAGCGGGGAGGACGGTGTCTCGCTCTGGGCGGCGGTCGTCTACTGGGCGATCGCGGCCGGCGACTACCTCGACGGACTCCTGGCCAGGGTCACCGGACAGTACTCGCGATTGGGTGCACTGCTCGATCCGGTCGTCGACCGTCTCTTGATCGTCTCCGGGATCATCGTCTGCTGGTATTTCGACCTCCTGCCGGAGGTGCTCCTGATCCTCCTCGTCGTTCGTGAGCTGGGCACCCTCCTCCTCGCTCGGTGGGCTCTCTCGCGCGGAGTGGACCTCGAGGTCAATTGGATCGGGAGGATGGCGGTCTTTCCCGTGATGTCCGCACTGCTCTTCGCAATGGTCATCCCCGGGTGGTTCCCCGACGCCCTCCTGATCATCGGTGTCGCGATGGCCTGGGCCGCGACGATCCTCTACGTCAAGGACGGTCGGGCACGGATCGCCCAGATGGAAGCGGACGACCAACCTTCAACCGGAGGTTGATACTTCGGGATCGCCCCTATAATCGCCTCGTGGCTCTCCATTGCACCGAATGCGGCTTCGTAAACGCCGAAGGGGCGAACTACTGCCAGAAGTGTGGAGCTTTCCTGGGGGCCGGCGAGTCGGGGGACGAACCGACGACGAGCAGCTACCGGATCGGTGAGACGGGGGAGCAGGATGCGATCGAGATCGAGCCCGGGATCGACGTCCCCGGGGCCAGCCTGGTGATCCGCAGCGGAGGCGGACGAGCAGGTGAAGTATTCCCGGTCGACGGCGAGCGCCTGGCGATCGGTCGTAGCCCCGACGCCCCGATCTTCCTCGACGACGTCACGGTCTCGCGGAACCACGCCCTTCTGGTGACCCGCAACGACGGCATCTACATCGACGACCTCGGATCCCTCAACGGGACCTACGTCAATCGTCATCGGGTCGAGTCGCGGAAGCTCGAAGATGGCGACGAGATCCAGGTCGGGAAGTACAAGCTCAGCTTCCTCGAGAGATGAGTCCACCGAGCGGCGAAGGAACGAAGACCGGGCCGGTCGGGGGCTCCGGGTCACGGCGGCGCAAGGCCTTGACAATCGGGGCGGTCGCCCGAATGCTCTCGAAGGACTTCGATGACATCTCGATTTCGAAGATCCGGTACCTGGAGGACCAGAAGCTCGTTTCCCCCAGGCGCACTCCGGGCGGCTACCGGCTGTATTCCCAGGCCGATGTCGATCGCCTGAAGACCATCCTCCGACTCCAGCGGGATGAGTTCCTCCCTTTGCGGGTGATTCGCCAGGAGCTCGCCTCCGGCAAAGTTGCGGTCGAGCGGTCCGGGGGAGGGGAGAACAGGACGAGACGTGCGCGCCTCCTGATGGCCTCGAGCGAGAGGCTCGACCTGGTCGGCCTGGCCGAGGAAACGGGGGCGGAGCCAGAGCTACTGAGGGAACTGATCGACTACGGGTTGGTCGGAAAGCCACCCAGCCCGGATACCGAGATCTACGACGAGACCGATGTTGCCGTAGTCAACGCCGCAGGTGAACTGGTCAAGGCCGGGATCGGACCACGCAACCTCAAGACCTTTCGGACCTCGGCGGATCGCGAGTCGCAGCTGGTGGAGGCGCTGTTGGCACCGAAGCTGGTTTCCCGAAACCCCCAGCGTCGAAAGGAGGCGGTCGAGTCGCTCGAGAGGATCGCCACCTCGATGGGCGAGCTCAAGCAATCGCTGCTGGTTCGTGACCTGCGGCGCTTTGCCAACTCCTGAGGCTGCCAACTGCCGAGCACGACCAGGGAAGTCGAGGTTCCAGTCGAACCAGGGGAGGTCTTCCGGTTCCTCGGAGACCCGTCGAACCTGGTCAGGTGGTGGCCGAGGGTCGTGAGGGTGGAAGCGGTCGAGGGCGATCCCGGCCAGGAAGGTCTCACCTGGACGAACGTGGTCGAGGCCGACTCGGGCAGGAGACTCAGGCTGGACTACCGGATGGTCGCATCTGATCGGGATTCGAAACTCTGCTGGGAACACCAGCTCGAAGGCACTGCCTTCTCGGGCCACCTGGTCAGGCAGGCCGTCGAGGTGGAGCTCTCCGACGCTCCTGGGGGAACCAGGGTCGCGGTCACTGCAATCGGGGAGCTGAAGGGTGCTGCCAGACTGGCTGGTCCGTCGCTCAAGTCGGATCAGAAGAAGTTGCTCGATGGGGCCCTCGGACGGTTGAGCGAGGCGCTCGACGGGCGAGCCGATTCATGAATCCGTCGATTGTCCCCCGGACCGATACCCGGTGGTGGGGCTGGGGGGAACCTGATGTGGAGACGGAGGTCGGGGCTCGTGTCCGTGAACTCCTGAGCCTGCGGGGACTTGAGACCGACACATCCGAACTGGACCAGGTCCGCTCGATCGAGGCGGTTGCGATACCGAAGGCGAAGAGGATCCCGGATGCGGTTCTGGCG
>VEQW01000017.1 GCA_018883025.1 Solirubrobacterales bacterium
TCGTCATTCCGATCATCGCGCTGAACGCGTTTCTTCTCCTCAACCTGTTCCTCTGAAGCTCGGATTGGGAGTAAGCAGCGACCCAAGGGCTCATCAGTAGAGGGCTTGGCAAGCCGAAGCGATGGCGAGGGCCGGGATCGAACCGGCGACACCACGATTTTCAGTCGTGTGCTCTACCAACTGAGCTACCTCGCCAGGGGGCGATAAGGGTATCCGCTGGCCGGTCGGGATCGTCGCTGGACCGGACCGGGGACGAGCCGCTCACTCCGTCGCCGAAGCAGCCTCCATCAGACCGAGCAGCCGGATCGCCCCGGCCTTGTCGAGGTGGTCGTTCAGGTTGCCGCACTTGGGACTCTGGACGCAGGATGGGCAGCCGTTCTCACAGCTGCACTCCGAGACGAGCCGACCGGCATCGGCGACCAGCCGCTCGAACATCTCGAACCCCCGGCCGGTTATCCCGATCCCTCCGGGGTGGCCGTCGTAGATGAAGATCGTCGGTGACCCGGTCTGGGCGTGGACGTTGGTCGAGAGGCCCCCGATGTCCCACCGGTCGCACATCGCGATCAGCGGCAGCACGGCGATCTGGAGGTGTTCTGTCGCATGCAGCGATCCGAGCAGTTCGGGCAGGGGCAGGTTGCCGACCATCTCATCGGGTGGCAGGTACCAGAGCCCCCGCGTTTCGAAGTCCTGGGGTGGGAGCTCGAGGTCGACCAGGTCGATTGCCGTCTGGTCGGCGGAGAGGACCCGCTCGTAACCGGTGACCGTCTCGGTCACGGCCATCCTGCCGTAGCTGAGCTCGACTCCGGCGGCATCCCGTCGGTCGGTCTCCCGTTCGATGAAGACCTCGGTCTCGACCCTGGGGCGGGTGTACCAGTCGCCGTCGAAACGACTGACGATCGCCCTGCCGGCACCGAGGTCGAGCTCCGAGACCTCCCAGTTCGTGCCCAGGTGCATGTAGATCGCGCCGGGATGGAGCGTGGTGAAGGCTCGGCCGGTCTCGACCTCGCCGACTACCTCGCCCGAGTCCCGATCGACGACCAGAACCGAGTCGGACGAGCTCGACCTGAGCGATATCCCCGATGCGACGAACCCCGACCGCCGTGGAACCAGTCCTTTCCCGGTCTTCCGGAGGACGCCCTCCCTGACCAGGTCGTTCGCCGTCTCCGTCGCACCCTCCCCGAACCACCTCCCCTCGTCAGGCCCGAGGGGCAGTTCGTAGGCGGCCGCGGTCAGGTGGCGAGCTGCGATCTCGGGGGAGGCATGGTCGAGGATCGCCGCCTCGACCGGTCGGTCGAGGAACTCGTCGGGATGACGACAGAAGTACTGGTCGAGCCCGTCCGGCCCGGCCACGTAGACGGCCAGGCCGCGGCTCTTCCTGCCGGCCCGGCCCCACATCTGCCGAAGACCGGCGACAGTCCCGGGGAAGTTGACGCAGATCGCAGCGTCGAGGTGGCCCACGTCGATCCCCAGCTCGAGCGCGTCGGTAGCGGCCACCCCGAGCAGCTCGCCCGAAGAGAGGCGAGCCTCGATGTCCCGTCTCTGGGCCGGTGTATAGCCGGCGCGGTATGGCGCGATCCGCTCGGCCAGGTCGGGTCGGCCCTTTGACATGAGCCGCTCGGCCGCGAACTTGCGGATGAGCTCGATTCCCCGGCGGCTCTTCATGAAGCAGATCGTCCGTATCTCGAAGGCGACCAGGTCGGCCAGCAGGTCGGCGGCCTCGGCGATCGCCGAGCGCCTGGTGCCGGTGGCCCGGTCGATCAGCGGTGGGTTCCAGACGACGACCTCCCGTTCGGCGGAGGGCGCCCCACCTTCGGATACCTGGCGGAAGTCCTCTCCGACCAACCGCTCGGCGAGTTCGACCGGATTGGCGATCGTCGCCGAGGCGAGCAGGAAGCGGGGTGTCGAACCGTATGCTGCGCAGATCCTCCTGAGCCTCCGGATCACGTTCGCGACGTTCGAGCCGAAGACGCCGCGGTAGGTGTGGGCCTCGTCGATCACCACCCAGTCGAGCCGTTTGAGGAAGTTCCCCCAGGACTGGTGGTTGGGCAGGATCCCGACGTGGAGCATGTCGGGGTTGGTCATCACCAGGTTCGATTCCCGGCGGATCGCGGCCCTGCGGTCCCGTGGGGTATCCCCGTCGTAGATCGCGTAGCGGAGGCCGGGGGGATTCAGCTGGGCGAGAGCCCTGGCCTGGTCCTGGGCGAGGGCCTTGGTCGGGTAGAGGTAGAGCGCGGCCGACCGACCGGGCCGGGCCAGGCCGTCGAGTACCGGCAGGTTGAAGGCGAGGGATTTCCCCGAGGCGGTCGGGGTGGTGATGACCAGGTTCGACTCACGGGCCTCGCGCCAGGCCTCCACCTGATGGGCGTAGAGCGATCCGATTCCGGCCCGCTCGAGTGTCTCGGCGACCCCGGGATCCAGTTCGTCGGGGATCGGCTCGGTGACCGCGTCCAGTCCCGGCTCGACCCGCGAGCGCTCGACCCGCCCGTCCCGCCTGGCCGGGTCGATCGCGACGGCCCATGGGGAGCCGAGCAGCGAGCGATCGACTTCGTTCAACTCCGATCCGACCCGGCCGGCGGTTCCCTTCGGACCTCGTCGGAGATCCTCAGTCCCGGTGAGACCTCGACCTCCCCGAGCAGCGCTTCCCGCACCCGGAGGTAGTCGGCCGTCCCGGCGACATCATGGACCCGGAGCAGCCTCGCGCCGGCATCGAGACCGAAGCCGATCGCGGCCAGGGTCCCGGCGGCCCGTTCCCTGGGTCGGCGTTCGGTAAGGGCACCGACGAAGTCCTTGCGGGAGACGGCGAGCATCACCGGCCGCCCAAATTCCTCGATCAGGGTCGGGATCCCCCGAAGCGATTCGATCGTCTGGAGGGGGGTCTTCCCGAAGTCGGGGCCGGGGTCGAGCACCACCTGGTCGGACTCGATGCCGGCTTCGGCAAGGCCCTCGAGTCGCTCGGCGAAGAACTCCACTTGACGGGCGACCACGCCGTCGGGGTAGAGGTCTTCGTCCCACCTCTGGGTCTTCGGCGGCACCTCGGTGTGCATCACCACCATCCCTGCCCCGTGCCGGGCGCAGACCGCCAGCATCTCCTCGCGCGAGCTTCCGCTGATGTCGTTGACGATCGCGGCACCTGCCTCCAGAGTCCGTTCGGCGACCTCGGGCTTGTAGGTGTCAATCGAGACCGTCGCGCCCAGGGAGACTGCCGCCTCGACAACCGGGACCACCCTGGCCACCTCTTCCTCGGCGTCGATGGCGGGCCGGTTGGTCACGTTCGACTCGCCGCCCACTTCGATCACCGTCGCGCCTGCCTCGACGTGATCGGTCACTTTCCGGACGAACGAAGCCTCGGTCCGGTCGCCCTCGTCGGAGAAGGAGTCGGGGGTCGCATTGACGACGCCGACTATCGCCGGCCGCTCTAGACTGAGCCGACCGGCCGCCGTGCGCACGCTCCCCACGTCGTTGCCGTCTTCCACCGGACCGATGCTAGACACCTTCACGCATACCGACTTCCCGGTCTCAGACCTGGCCCGCGCCAAGGCCGAGTCCGGCTCCACCGTCTCGGTCGTCGTCCCGACCCGGGATGCAGCCGGCACGATCGCCCACACGGTCGCCGAGCTCCAGGTGCTGGTCGGTATGGGGCTCGTCGATCAGGTCCTGGTGATCGACGCCGACTCGGCCGACGGGACCGCCGCGACGGCTCGGGCAGCCGGGGCGGAGGTCGTCTCCGAGACCTCGCTGATGCCCTCGGTCGGCCCGGTGCGTGGCAAGGGGGATGCGATGTGGCGTGCGCTCAGGGCGGCGAGCGGGGAGATCGTCGTCTACGTCGACGGGGACGTTGCTGACTTCGGGCGCCACTACGTGACGGGCCTGCTCGGGCCGCTGCTGACCGATCCCGAAAGGGCCTTCGTCAAGGGGTTCTACCGACGTCCGTTCCGGCAGGGCGAGAGTGAATCGATTCGGGGAGGGGGTCGGGTCACCGAGTTGACCGCCAAGCCCTTGCTCGCCAGGTGCGTTCCGGAGCTGGTCGGCTTCGACCAGCCGCTGGCCGGGGAGGTCGCGGTACGCCGGGACGTCCTCACCTCGATCCCGTTCCACACGGGATACGGAGTGGAGATCGCGATGCTGGTCGAGGTCTGGGATCGGGTTGGGCTGGACGCGATGGCCCAGGTCGACCTCGGCACCAAGAGGAATGCCCACCAGAGCCTCTCGGCCCTGAACGGGATGGCGAACGAGGTGACCTCGGCCCTTGCAGAGGTGCTCGATCGCCTCGACAGGCCGGAACTGGGCCGGATCACGGCCGCTGGGGATGCCCGGCAGGGCCCGGCGGTGAGGCCGCCGTTCGCGAGCCTCGCCCCCGAAATCGCCTAGATGGCGATCCGCTGCTTCTACACCGACCTCGATGGCACGCTGCTCGGCCGGGGCGCGTCGCTGTTCACTGACTTCGAGGGAAACTTCTCGCTCAGCCAGGCCCGGGCGCTCCAGGCCTGTGACCGGGCCGGGGCCGAAGTCGTGCTGATGTCGGGACGACGTCGAGCCCAGGTCCACGAGGACGCCCGCCTGATCGGCCAACCGAGCTACATCTTCGAGGCCGGCTCCGGGGTCGTGGTGGATGGGGAGATCACCCTCCTGCTCGGCGACTTCGACGCCGATCCCTCGAGGACGGTGGTCGAGCAGGTGACCGAGAGGGGCGTCCCCGACCTCCTTTTCGAGCGCTACGAAGGGAGGCTCGAGTTCCACGAGCCATGGCACCTCGATCGCGAGACCTCCCACCTGTTCAGGGGCGAGGTGGACACCGAGGAGGTCAATGCATTCCTCGCGGAGTCCGGCCACGGGGACCTCCGCCTGCTCGACAACGGGGCGATCGGTCACCGGATGCCCGGCATCGAGTACTCCCACGCCTACCACCTCGTTCCGAAGGCCGTCTCGAAGGCGGCAGGGGTCGAGGCGCACGCCCGGATCATGGGCTACGACCGGGAACAGACGGTCGCGGTCGGGGACTCGCTCGAAGATCTCGACGTCGCCCGGGTGGTCGGCCATTTCTTCCTGGTCGCAAACGGACCGGAAAGAGATCCCGGCATCCGCGAGGCCCTCTCCCGGTTCGACAACGTAACCGTCACCGAAGGCCGCGCGGGCGAAGGGTTCTACGAGGCCGTGGTCGGCAGCCTGATGACGGACGGCGCCTGACCCCCGCAGCGGGCGGTCCGTCCTCTAGGTTGGGTCGCCGTGGAGACGACCAACTACGAGAAGTTCCAGACCGGGAACCCGGTGGTCAGGCGCCTCTTCGACCGTTTTTTCGAGACGGTCGGAAGGATGGTCCGGGAGAGCTCCCCCAGCGCGGTGCTCGATGCCGGCTGTGGTGAGGGCGAGACGATCGAGCGGCTCGGCGACCTCCTGCCCCATCCGGTCACCGGGGTCGACCTCAACCCCGGCTCGGTCGCCTTTGCAGCCGAACGCCTTCCCGGGGATCAGTTCGACACGGCCGACCTGCTGAACCTCCCCTTCGATGACGACTCGTTCGACCTGGTTCTCTGCCTCGAGGTGCTCGAGCACATACCCGACCCCAGACCGGCCCTGGCAGAGCTGGCCCGGGTCTCCTCCCGCGACCTGATCCTCTCGGTCCCCCACGAGCCCTGGTTCAGGCTCGGCAGCCTTGCCCGGGGGAAGTACGTATCGGGCCTGGGCAACCACCCCGAGCACGTCAACCACTGGAACTCCCGGACCTTCCGGGACTTCCTCTCGACCGCGGTGGAACCGGTCGAGGTGACGACTTCGCTTCCGTGGGTCGTCGCCCGCTGTCGGGTCAGGGGAGCCTGAGGCTCCACTGGTCGCTCAGGCGACCGAAGCGATCCGGCCGACGCCCTCGTCGATCAGATCGGGCGGGACCGAGGCGAACGAGAATCGAAGGAGGTTCCAGCCTCCGTCGAGCATGAAATCGGTACCGGGGATGAACGGGGCCCCGGCCTCCTTCGAGCGCTCGGAGAGGGCGACCGTATCGGCTCCTTCACCGAGGTCTGCCCAGAGGAAGTAGCCGCCGCCCGGGACTTCGAACCGGGCATCCGGAAGGTGGCTCCCGAGTGCCTCGACCAGCGCGTCCCGTCGTTCTGCCAGTCGTTCCCTGACCTCGCCCAGGTTCTCCTCGTAGGCCCCCGATTCGTACAGCTGGAGGACCAGGCTCCCCGACAGCATGTTCGGCGAGATGTAGTTCTCGTTCGCCGTCTTGGCCAGCTGGGCGATGGTCGCCTCGGGACCGGCCAGGTAGCCGGCCCGGATCCCGGGGCTGACGGTCTTCGAGTACGAGGAGGAGTGGATCACCCGGTCGGCCTCGTCGATCGAGAGCATGGTCGGCGGAGGCGGGTCCCCGAAGTAGACCTCCCGGTAGGGGTCGTCCTCGAAGATCGTGAAGCCATGCTCCGCGGACAGTTCGACGAGCCGCCGACGCTTCTCCTCAGAGAGGGTGCAGCCCGCCGGGTTGTGGAAGTTGGGGATCACGTGGACCAGCTCGATCGGACCGGCCTCGAGCGCCCTCTCCAGGGCATCCACGTCCAGCCCGTCCGACTCGAGCGGGATCGGTACGAACTCGGCCCCGAGCTGCTCGAGCAGGAGCAGGGTCCTGTCGTAGGACGGCTGTTCGACCGCAACCCGGGTTCCGGGGGAGACCAGGTGCCTGAAGACCATCGCACCGCCCTCGAGCGAGCCGTTGGTGACCATTACGCCCCCGGCCGGTATGCCATGGGTCTGGGCGATCCGTTCGCAGAGTCCGGGATGCCCGATCCCGACCCCGTAGGAGAGCGCGGTCTGCCAGTCGTCCTCGAGGGCCCTGGCCGTGGCGGTCCGGATCGCCTCGACCGGGATCAGGTCGGGGCTGGGTGCTCCTCGGGCGAAGCTGATCGTCTCGGCCACGTTCTCCTCGGGTCTTCTGGTTCAGGGTCCGCCGGGTGGTGCCGATGCCACGGACCTGGCTTGGTCCGGGGGCCTCGGAGGGCCCTTCGGGAACGGCGATGATACCGCGGGGGAGGGGGCGGGCCGGTACCGGCAGACGGTCAGATCGGCCAGGGTTCCGGGAGACCCGCCGGCGACCGAGAGGAACCATCTCTTCCGCCCGTCGTCGCGGGGAAGGCGAATCGTGGCCGCTCGCCGGGCTCCGAGCGGACCGACCGGCACCGTGGCCGTCTCCCCGTACCGACCGAGCAGGAGTTCGAGCGGTCTTTCCGAGTAGAGGATCGCTCCCCGTACCGGGAGCAGCGCCCGGTCACCATCGGTAACCACTGGACCCGAAGCGGGGCGGCAGCGCCAGGCGACCACGCCATCCGGCACGGGCCTCAACTTCAGCCTGAGCGAGCCGGCGAGGAAGGCGTCCACCGTTTCGCCCCACTCGGAATCCCCCCCGGCGAGGTCGGCTTCGGTGAAGCCCAGGTAGCCGAACCGGGAGCCGTCCTCCGGGTCGAAGCTCTTCCGGATCGCATCCCGCGGCTGGTCGGCGACCTTCGGTGGCTCCTCGGTCGATGCCAGCAGGGTGACGCCGAGCACCTCGGCCCGGGCCTTGCCGGCGAGCGATTCCCTGTTGCGGGAGGTGGCCAGGATCCCGATCGCGCCTACCAGGGAGAGGATGGTCACCAGCCAGACTGCCCCGACCTTGATCCGGTCCCACCCGACCTGGCGGACCAGCTCCAGCCCGATCAGGACCACCGCCAGCACCCCGGGGTAGAGGTAGCGGTCCTCCCCGGGACCGGGCCTCGCCTCGAAAGTCCCCCAGACGAGTGTCTGGGAGGCGAACAGGGCGAGGGCGATCGCTGCGACCACCACCAGGCCGGATCCGGCTCTTCCCCGGGCGACCACCACCCCGCCGTAGCCGAGGAAGACGACTGCCAGCGAGGCGGCAGCGAAGGTGGCGGCTCCGTCTTCGGCCGCTAGCCCCGAGAAGTCGAAGTCGAGCCCGAACAGCGCTGCCAGCGATCCGCCGATCGACTGGAAGGTCCATGCAGGCAGCAGGAGGAGGTTGACGAAGTCGGGGCCGGTGTCCTCTATCTCGGTGCTCGCGCTCGCCACCGTGAGCCTCCAGATCGCGTAGGCGATCAGTGGGAGTCCGGCCACCCAGGCCCTCCTGCGGTCGCGATCCAACAGCGCGGCGACCAGGACCCCGATCGCAAAGGCGACCGCGACCGTGTAGGTCATCATCCCGAGGACCAGCAGGATGAAGGCGGCGACGTCCCCGAGGGCCGTCCTCCGGTCGAACGCGTAGAGCGCCCCGACCCCGCAGGCGAGGGCGAAGACGATCGTGAATCCGTTGCCGGCCAGGTAGTGGAGGATGTCCTGGGGGAAGATCGTCAGCAGAAGGCAGGGGGCGACGGCGACCCAGGCCGGAACCCGTTCCTTCGCCCAGAGGAAGAGGAACCAGGCGAGCAGGAAGATCGCCAACAGGGTCATCGCCTGGAAGGCGAAGTACTCGCCGGTACCGAAGACGTCGAGTACCGCGCGGTAGGCGAGCAGCGGAATCGGTACCAGGTGCCCCACATAGGGCTCGAACAGTTCCGATGGCTCGAGCCTGCCTACCAGGGAGACGATCGAGAGTTCGTCCCCTGAGAAATAGGCCCGGCGACCGAATCCGAATACCAGGACTGCCGAGAGCGCCATCCCGGCTAGGAGCACCCCGGTGGGGGTTGGCCTCCAGGGTCGGCCGGCCCTGGCCGATCGGGATCCGCTCGCCCCGGTTTCGACCGCTCCGCTCAGCTGAAGTCGCAGATCTCGAGGTCGGCCAGGGAGCCGGATCCCTCCGGCGTGGCCTGGATGAACCAGTCGGTCGTGCCGCCGTCGTCGGGCAACCAGAGCTTGCGGACCGCCCCGGGTGCCATCGGTCCGAGTTCGACCGAGGCCCAGCCGCCGTACCGTCCGAGGGTCAGGTCCAGTTCACCGGTCGCCCGGAGCACCGCACCGGACCCCGACAGCCTGAGCTTGGTCGAGTAGGGCGCGAACCGGCCGGGCTCGGCAGGACGGCAGCCGGTCGGGACCGTTCCGGGACGAAGCGGGTTCAGCCCGAGCCGGAGCGATTCGGCGAGGAAGTCATCGACCCGCTTGCCGACCCAGCCGGGTTGCGAGGCGAGGCCCTCCTCGGAGAAGCCGAGGTTGCCGTAGGCCGCGGCCTTGGCGGGGTCGAACTCGCTCCTGATCCGGTCCCTGGGCTGCTCGGTCGGGGGCAGAGGCTCCTTGGTCGAGCCGGCGAGGATCTGGACCGCGGTGATCTCGGCCTTGGCCCCGAGCTCGACCGTCTCGAGCCACTCGGTGTTCCTGGCGAGGATGCCGATGCTGATCAGCAGGCTCGCCGCAGCCACGATCCAGAGCCCGGAGAAGGCTGCCCTCGTCCAGCCGAGGCCCCGGGCGGCTTCGAAGGCGACCATCACCACCAGGACTGCGCCCGGGAGCAGATACCTCGGAGCCCCGGGGTCCCGCGCGTCGAGCGTGCCCCAGACCAGGACCTGGGAGGCGAAAAGCGCCAGGAGCGCTGCTCCTACCACCCAGAATCCGATCGGCATCCGGCCGAGCCTGGCCCGCCAGGCGAGGGCCAGCAGCGCGGCGACCGCGAAGGCCGGCCCGACCAGCCGGCCCTGCTCGCTTGCCGGCCCCCCGGCAACGTTCGAGAAGTCGAAGCCGAGGCCGGTCAGCGCGGCCAGCACCGCGCCGAGCGACTGGAAGGTCCAGGCAGGGAGCAGGAAGAGGTTGGCCCAGTCGGTGCTCCCGGTCTCGCTCTCGACCCCGCCGCTCGCTGCGACCACCCGCCAGATCGCGTAGGCGACGAGTGGTATGGCCGGGACCCAGGCCCGGCGGCGGTCCTCGCTCCGGAAGATCGCGACTGCGAGCAGGCCGATCGCGAAGGGGACGGCCACCGTGTAGGTGCAGATCCCGAGGATGAGGAAGGCGAAGGCCCACCAGTCGCCGGACTGGCTACCCCGATCCCAGGCGAGCAGGGCGGCTATCCCGAAGGCCAGCGCGAGCGAGATCGCTATCCCGTTGCCGGTCAGGTAGTGGAGGTGGTCGACCGGGAAGACGAGGAGGACGAGGCAGGGGGCGAGCGCGACGAAGTCCGGCACCCGCTTTCGGAGGAAGGCGAACAGCAAACCCACCATCAGGAAGAGCGATGCGAGGGTAAGCAGCTGGAAGACGGCGTAGCCGGGGATCCCGACCAGCTCGAGGACGATCCAGTAGATCAGCTTCGGGATCGCGATCAGGTGGCCGACGTAGGCGTCGAAGGCCTCACCGAGGCTGAAGTCGGCGCTGAGCGAGATCCAGGAGTACTCGTCGACAGTGAAGGAGGCGTGACTACCGAGGGTCAGGGCGAGGATCGCCGAGACCACCATCCCGATCGCAAGCACCAGCCGGGCGGGACCCGGTCGGGTCGAGCCCGTGCGGGCCCGTTCGATCAGGTCGTCTGCCCGGCTCGCTTCCATCCCGGGTCGTCCCTAACCGCCGAGTACCTCTACCGCGATCGTCGCCGTCTCGGTCGGGCTCTTGCCGACCCGGATTCCCTTGGCCTCGAGGGCATCCTTCTTCGCCTGGGCGGTCCCCGATGAGCCGGAGATGATCGCCCCGGCGTGGCCCATCTGCTTGCCGGGTGGGGCGGTGAAGCCGGCGATGTAGGCGACCACCGGCTTGGAGAGGTTCTCGGCGATGTACTCGGCCGCCCGTTCCTCCGCATCACCACCGATCTCCCCGACCATCACGACCATCTCGGTCTCGGGGTCATCCTCGAAAAGGGCCAGCACGTCGACGAAGTCTGATCCGACCACCGGATCCCCTCCGATCCCGACGATCGACGAGTTGCCGGCGCCGGCCTGGCCCAGCTCGTTCCCGATCTGGTAGGTCAGGGTCCCCGACTTGGAGACGACCCCGATCGGGCCGGCCTCGAAGAACTCCGCGGGGATGATCCCGACGTTCGCCTTGCCGGGGGAGAGCACCCCGGGGCAGTTCGGTCCGATCAGGCGGACCCCGGCGTCACGGGCCTTCCAGTAGGTGTCGAGCATGTCCATCACCGGCACCCCTTCGGTAATCGCGATCACGGTGCCGATTCCGGCGTCGATCGCTTCGTCCATCGCGCCGGCCGCGAACGGCGGAGGCACCAGGATCATCGAGGTGTTGGCGCCGGTCTCGGAGACGGCTTCGGCAACCGTGTCGAAGACCGGTATTCCCTCGACGTCCTGGCCGCCCTTTCCGGGAGTCACCCCTGCCACGACCTCGGTTCCCTGTTCGCGGTTCCTCAGCCCGTGGAAGCTCCCCTCACGACCGGTGAGACCGGCCACCACGAGGCGGGTGTCCTGGTCGACGATGATGCTCACTCGCCGGAACCGCCCGCCAGCTCGACGACCTTCTCGGCGGCACCGAGCATCGTCTTCTCGTAATGGAGGTTGTCGATCCCCGACTCACCGAGCAGGGCGAGGCCCTCATCGGAGTTGGTCCCGTCCAGCCGGACGACCATCGGCAGGTCGATCCCGCTCCGCTTGGTCGCCTCGATGATCCCGCGGGCGACCTCGTCGCCACGGGTGATCCCGCCGAAGATGTTGAACAGTACGGCCTTGACCTTGGGGTCGGAGGTGATCACTTCGAGCGCGTCCATGATCCCCTCGGCCCTTGCCCCGCCACCCGCATCGAGGAAGTTGGCCGGCTTGCCACCGGCCTGGGCGACCACGTCGAGGGTGGACATGCAGAGGCCGGCCCCGTTCCCGAAGACCCCGATGTCGCCGTCGAGCTTGACGTAGGTAAGCCCCTTCCTGCGGGCCATCTCCTCCTGGGGGTCACCACCCAGGTCGTCGGCCAGCTCGGCCAGCTCGGGGTGGCGGAAGAGCGAGTTACCGTCGATCGTCACCTTGGCGTCGAGGGCGACCACCTTCCCACCGGCGACCACCGCAAGCGGGTTCAGCTCGATCAGGGTCGCGTCCTCGGCCTTCGCGATCTCGACCAGGGAGACCAGGACTGCCGCCACCTGATCGGCGGTTTCCTCCGGGATGCCGGCCTTGCCCGCAACCTCCAGCGCTTCGTCCATGGTCAGGCCCTTGACGGGGTCGACGTGGTGGCGGACCAGGGCGTCCGGATCCGACTCGGCGATCGCCTCGACGTCCATCCCACCGGTCGCCGAGAGCAGCACCAGGAGCTTCTTGGCCGCCCGGTCGAGGATTACCGAGGCGTAGTACTCGGCCTCGATCTCCGAGCCCTCCTCGATCCAGAGTTCCCCGACGGTGAAGGGACCCTCTCCGTGAGGTCCGGTGATCTCCATCCCGATGATCGCCTCGGCGTGGGCTGCCGCCTCCTCGGCGTTGGAGGCGATCTTGATCCCTCCCGCCTTGCCCCGTCCGCCGATCAGGACCTGGGCCTTGACCGCCACCGGATACCCGATCTGATCCGCCGCCTCGACCGCGGATTCGGCATCCGGCGCGTGCTTCCCGGCCGGGACCGGGAGGCCATGCTTGGAGAACAGCTCTTTTCCCTGGTATTCGAGGAGGTCCATTACCGGGCACCACTGGTGGACGGGCGGCGCCGAACCGTCAGCCTACCGTCATAATGGGGAGTCCGGCATGCCGCTTCCAAGCCTCAAGACGATCGAGTGGGTGACCACCGACTGTTACGGAACCCTTATCGACTGGGAAAAAGGGATCTCCGAAGCCTGCCTGAAGGAGGCCGAGAAGGACGGGTTCAGCTTCGATCCCGATCCCTTCATGAATCGTTTCTTCGAGGTCCAGGCCGAGATCATGGCCGGCTCCTACGAGCTCTACGCGGAGGTCCTGAGGAGGGCGGTGATCAAGGTCGGCGAGGAGATCGGCTGGGAGATCGAGCCCTCGCGGGCCCAGTTCCTGCCCGACAGCGTTGCCTACTGGCTCCCCTTCCGCGAATCGAACGCGGCGATGGACCGGCTGGCCAAGAAGTACGACATCGGGATCGTCTCGAACATCGACGACAAGATGCTGGGGATCTCCCGTCGCCACCTTCGGACCGACCTCGACTTGGTGGTCACCGCCCAGCAGGTTCGAAGCTACAAGCCCGACCCGACCCACTTCAAGGAGTGCGCCCGCCGGATCGGGGGCAAGAAGGGCTGGCTCCACATCGGCTCCGACTACGAGACCGACGTCGCCCCCCTGATCAAGATGAAGGTGCCTGTGATCTGGGTCAACCGCCACAAGGAAAAGCTCGACGGCCGCAAACGCCCGTCGCTGGAGGTCAAGAACTTCCGCGAGGCAGTGAAGAAGCTGGGCGCCGGCGGCTGAGCGGCCGACGGTCCGGCCAAGAGCTCAACCTGCCGGTTCTATCTCCAGGGTCATGCAGATGTCGGGCGTTTCGCCCCACCGGTCGGGCAGGTGGCTGGCCCGGAACCCGATCGACTCGTAGAGCCCGATCGCGGCCTCGTTTGCCGCATTCGACTCGAGTTGGATCCGGCCGCAGCCCCGTTGGCCGGCCCGCCTGACCGCCGCCTCGGTGAGCAGTCGACCGACCCCGCCTCCCCGGGCCTCCTCCAGGACGAAAACGTCTTCGAGCCAGGCATCCTCGGAGCCGGTCCAGACCGAGGGCCGGTACCGGACCTGGGCCAGGCCGACCTCGGGCTCACCGGCCAGCAGGAATTCGGTGCCGGGGTCAGTCAGCAGAGCCGAGACCGTTCCCTCGATTCCCTCCTCGGTCGGAGCGTCTCGATCTAGGTAGTCGCGAAAGGCCGCGATCAGTCCGGTTACGACCTCGGCGTCGGATGGCCCTGCGACCCGGATTGGGACCTCCGGACCCACTCAGCGGGACGCTTTGGATTCGCGGTTTCGGCCGATACTCTGTGTCCGTTGGCGGGTTTCAACGCCTGAGGCAGGGACGGTCGGAATCGCCCGATCCAGCCTGCAGCCTCGAAGGGCCGCGGATGGGCGGCCCACCCGGAAACCCTGCAAAGAGAACATTCCCGCAAAGGACATTGTCGGGAATCTACCCATCCAGCGAACGAGCGACGTAAAGGACCAAGCAACGAGTGATTGGTGAGACTTACATCCGAGGGCCGCTGGTCAGGACGGTTGGAATCATCCTGGTCGGCTTCGTACTGGCCTTGCTCTCGGTCTTTCGCCCCGAGGGAGCCTCGGCCTCGACCCGCCCCAACTTCGTGCTGATCCAGCTCGACGACTTCGCCAACCTCCATCTCGACGGGACCTGGGTGGACTCGACCGGTCAGGTACGGCCGAACATGCCCCTGACCTCCGAAGCGATGCTGGCGAACGGGGTCCGGTTCACCCGTTACCTCGCCCCGAACCCGATCTGCGCTCCCTCCCGGGCATCGCTCCTTTCGGGGCAGTACGCGGACAACAACGGGGTCCTCGCGGTCGGCGGCCCCAACGGTGGCTGGGATGCCTTCCGCAACAACGAGATCCTCGACCAGAACCTGGCTGTCTGGCTGAGGAACGGCGGCTACCGGACGATGCAGTTCGGAAAGTTCATGAACTTCTACATGGAGCCGGACGGCTACCCGACCCAGTACGTCCCACCGGGGTGGGACATCTGGCAGGCCGACGGGAACGACGAGTCGACCCGGGAGTACTACGGCTACAGCCTGAACCTGAACGGCAGCATCGGCGGCCCGTTCGGCGCGGCGAACTACGGTCCGGGAACGGTCAAGGATCCGCCGGGCTGTCCCGAGCTGGGCGTGCCGGCCTGCAACTACCACACCGATGCCGTAGCAGCCCGGGCCTTCCAGGCGATAACCGCCACCCCGTCCGACACACCTTTCTTCGCCCACATCGGAATCCACACTCCCCACGGCGACTCCCGTCCGCCGATCGGTCCCGAGCCGGCAGCCCGCCATTACGACATCGCCGAAGGAACTCCCCGTCCGACTCCTGTCGGGTACGACGAGGCCAACGTGAGCGACAAGCCGCCCTGGATCGAGAGCCTGCCGAGGATCAATACCCGGCAGTCGAGTTCGATCCGGGAGGAGTACGTCAAGTCGGTCGAGGCACTCCAGTCGGTCGACCAGGCCGTCGCCAACCTGATCGGGACCCTCGCGGTCACCGGGAGGCTCTCGAACACCTACGTCTTCCTGTTCTCGGACAACGGCTTCTTCCATGGCGAGCACCGGCTGGTCCGGGGCAAGCGGTACCCGTACGAGCCGGCGGTTCGGGTGCCGATGCTGGTCAGGGGCCCGGGCATCCCGAAGGGTGCGAGGAGCGCCGAGCTGGTCGCCAACCAGGACATCGCCCCGACCGTGCTGTCCCTGGCCGGGCTGGGATCCCGGAGGAGCTTCGACGGTCGCTCGATGGCCCCCTTCTGGACGGATCCGGCCAGGACCACCAGGCGCCCGGTCATGCTGAGCGCCTTCGGCGACCTGAGCCAGGGTACGGCCGATCCGCTCGAGGACGAGTTCTACCGGGGGATCAGGCTCGGGCCCTACAAGTACGTCCTCCACCGGACCGGGGATCGGGAGCTCTACGACCTGACCCGGGATCCGGACGAGCTGAGGAACCTGGTCAAGGATCGGCGCTATTACAAGGTCAAGGCCTACATGGCCCGACAGCTCGAGGAGTACCGCGATTGCGCCGGGCAGTCCTGCCGGGCCTGGGCACCGAAGTGGCCCCGCCCGACTTCCTAGCGCCGGCTACTCGATCGTGACCAGGGGGTCGCCGGGAGCGACCGCATCGCCGACCGAGATCGGCAGCGAGGTCACCTTCCCACTCCGATGGGCCGTGATCTCGTTCTCCATCTTCATCGCCTCGATCACGCAGATCAGGTCTCCCTCGGATACCTCGGCACCCTCCTCGACCTCGACCTTGAAGATCGAACCCTGGAGGGGGGAGGGCAGATCGGCCGAGGACGAGCCGCCACCGCCACCGGATCGCTCCTTGCGCTTCGGGGGCGCCCCGGCACCGTTCGTGGGGCCTGCAGCAGCCATCACCGGACCGGTCGCCTCACCGATCACGGTGACGTCGAACCGGCGGCCCGATACCTCGACCGTGTAGTCGCGACTGACCTTCTCCTGGCCGTCCTCGGATTCGCCCGCAGGTTCCTCGGGCGCGGGAGCGGTCGTCTTCAGCCACTCCTTGTCCTCGGTCAGGTCGCGGCAGGTCTCGCCCTTCCGCCACTGCTCGGTCGAGAGCAGCGCCTTGTGGAAGGGGATCAGGGTGGAGAGGCCGCCGATCCGGTACTCGTGGAGGGCCCTCAACATCCGGTCGGTCGCCTTCTCCCGGTCGGTGTCCCAGACGATCAGCTTGGCGACCATAGGGTCGTACATCGGGGTCACCTCGGATCCCGCCTCGACCCCCGAGTCGACCCTGACCCCCGGGCCGGCCGGCTCCTCGTAGAAGGTGATCGCCCCCGGGGCCGGGGCGAAGTTCGCCTCGGCCTTCTCGGCATTGATCCGGCATTCGATCGCGTGGCCCTTCAGCTCGACGTCCTCCTGGGAGATCGAGAGCGGCTCGCCTGCGGCAATCCGGATCTGCTCGCGGACGATGTCGAACCCGGTGACCATTTCGGTCACGCAGTGCTCGACCTGGACCCGGGTATTCATCTCGAGGAAGAAGTATTCGTCACCGACCTGCATACCCTCGATCGTGCCGGCCGAGTAGTACCCGACGGCCTTTGCGGCATCGGTCGCGATCTTCCCGATCCGCTCCCGCATCTCCTCGTCGACGTGGGGACCGGGCGCTTCCTCGATCAGCTTCTGGTGACGACGCTGGACCGAGCAGTCCCGCTCGCCCAGGTAGACCACGTTGCCCTGCGTGTCGGCAAGGACCTGGACCTCGACGTGGCGCGGATCCTCGAGGTAGCGCTCGATGTAGACCCGGTCGTCGGAGAAGAACTTCTCGCCTTCGCGCGCCGCACCCTCGAAGGCATCCTCGAGGTCATCCGGGGTCATCGCCACCCGGAATCCCTTTCCGCCACCCCCACCGACTGCCTTGCAGGCGACCGGGTAGCCGGCCTCCTCGGCCTGGGCGCGGGCTTCGGCCAGATCCTTGGCCGGCTCGGTTGCGCCGGGCACGATCGGTACCCCGGCAGCGGCCATCAGGTCGCGGGCGCCGGTCTTCGAGCCCATCGCCTCGATCGCCGAGGCCGGCGGCCCGATGAAGGTGATCCCGGCCTCGTCGCAGGCCCGGGCGAAGTCGGCGTTCTCGGCCAGGAATCCATAACCCGGGTGGATCGCCTGGGCGCCGCTCTCCTTGGCGGCGCCGATGATCTTCTCGATCGAGAGGTAGCTCTCGGCCGGTACGGCCGGCCCGATCAGGTAGGCCTCGTCGCACTCCCGGACGTGGGGCGCATCGCGATCTGCCTCCGAGTAGACGGCGACCGAGGTGATGCCCATCTCGCGGAGCGCCCTCGCGACCCGTATCGCGATCTCGCCGCGGTTTGCGATCAGGACCTTCTCGAACACGGTCGCGATTCTATTCGGCGAGTAGCCCTTCCCGCTCCCTGCCACGGTCGTATCCTCGGGACGTGGCGGATGAGGCGACGGAGATCACCGAGGAGGTCGAGGCGGAGGCCGATCCGGACTTTGCGAGGGAGCTCTCCCGCTTCTTCCAGACCGGTCCCGGCGGTTATGGCGAGGGAGACCGCTTCCTGGGGGTGAGGGCGGGGCAGCTCGAGGCGATTGCCAGGCGCCACCGCGGGGCCGATCTGGGGGCGATCGCGAGCCTCCTGGCGAGCCCTTTCCATGAGATCAGGATGGTCGCGCTCCGGATCCTCCGGGACCGGTACCGCTCGGCCGGCTCCGATCGGGAACGGATGGAGACCTACCGCTTCTACGAGGAGCACTCGGACCGGGTCGACAGCTGGGACCTGGTCGACATCTCGGCTCCCTGGATCATCGGTGGGGAGCTCCTGGCCGGCAGGCGCATGGAGGCGGTCCGGCGCCAGGCCCGTGCGCGTGACCTCTGGACCCGGCGGCGGGCCGTGGTGGCCACCCTCGGGCCGGTCCGCCAGGGCGAGCTGGAGCCGGCGCTAGAGGTCGGCCAGCTGGTGGTCGAAGACCACGACGACCTGATCCAGAAGGGGCTCGGCTGGGTCCTTAGGGAGGTGGGAAAGAGGGATCGCCCGGCGCTCGACCGCTTCCTCACCCGCAACGGCGCCCGGATGGGGAGGACGGCGGTCCGCTACGCGATCGAGCTCCATCCCGAAGCCGAGCGTCAGCGCATCCTCATCGAGACCCGGGCCGACCGGGCGAATCAAATGTCGTCTGGTTCCTGAGGCCGGGCCGACCCGCCTCAGTTGGGCGACTCGGGGACCCTGGCCAGGAGGTACTCCCATCCCATCTCGCTCACCCGCCAGATCCGATCGAGGTCCTCTGGGGACTTCTCGACGGCGTCGTCTGCGACCAGCCTCGTGGCGCTCTGTACGGCCCTCGTGTAGGGGAGCCAGTACTCCTCCGTGTCCTCCCCGTAGCGGTACGACAGAGCGGTGGCGAGCAACAGGGCCCCGGTCTCCCAACCGAGCTTCGGGATCGGGCGGAGTGCCGGGATCGCCTGGAGCGCAGTCGTTACCGCCAGGTGGTGATCCGTCGCCAGCGCCCCCTGGACCACCAGCTCGACCGTCGTATCGAGCCACTCCCGTAGCGGGGCACCGCTCCCCAGGTCGAGGGCCCGCTGGCTCAGGATCGCTGTCCGGAGTGCCTGGTCCCTGAGTGCCGCTGCCTTGAGCAGCGCATCGACGTCGTCGAAGTACTGGTAGAGGGTGGCGATGTTGACCCCTGCCTCACGGGCGATCGAGCGGGTGTTGGTCGCCCTGATCCCCTCCGTGCCGACCAGGTCGAGCGCCGAATCGAGCAGTCGGGTGACCGTGCGCTTGCCCTTCTCCGTCGTTGGGCGGTGGCGGAGTACGGGCTCCCAGGCCGCCTCCATCGTCAGGCCGGCATCCGAAACGATCGCGGCGATCCGAGCTTCGAATTCGGCGAATTCGGCCTCGGTCCGGCGGATGTCCCGATCGGGACCCGGGAGAGCCCCGCCGGCCCCGACCTCGACTGCCTTGTCACTCACTCTGGACAACGAAAATCCATCCTAACTCCGGATCTGCAGGGGATCCGGAAAGACCGGGGAGCTCGCCGGAAGTGGCGACCCGGTCGAGAGACTACCTAATCGATTGTTTGATACTTTCGTATTCTCGTTCAGGATTCCCCTGATTCCTGAACCTGTCGGACGAAGACCCCAAGGCGATTGGGCCTCCGTCCTCCCGAGCAGGGACCCGGGTCTCCCCCAAGGGCCCGGGTCCCACTCGGGGAACCTCTCGGCCGGCCTGACCGGGCCGCTTGCCATATCCTCGCCCGGTGATCGAGCTCCAGAGCCACTCGACCGTCTCGGACGGCCAGCTGCCGCCGGCAGGGGTGGTCGAGGAGGCGGCAAAGGCCGGGGTGTCGGTCCTCGCGTTGACCGACCACGACGCGGTCGCCGGGGTTCCCGAAGCGATCGAGGCCGGTGACCGGCTGGGGGTGGAGGTAGTCCCGGCGATCGAGATGTCGGCCGCCAACGAGATGGTCGATGACCTCCACGTCTGTGGCTACTGGGTCGATCCAGATGTGATCGAACCGGCCTGCCAGAGGGCCCAGGAGGGCCGTCGCGAGCGGGCCGCCCGGATCATCGAGAACCTCCAGGGACTCGGTTTCGACGTCACCATCGAGGATGCGATCAGGGAGGCGGGCGATGCCGACGCGATCGGCCGACCCCACATCGCCAGGGCCGCCGGTGCGACTGGGGACCTGGGTCCCTTCTTCGAGGAGTACCTCGTCCCGGGCGCGAAGGCCTTCGTTTCCCGGGAGTGGCCGAGCCCGGCAGAGGCCTGTGCGCTGATCCGCGAGGCCGGGGGCGTTCCGGTGATCGCCCACCCCTACTGGGACATCAAGGATCCCGACGAGGTCGAGAAGCTGATCCGCTCACTCGACCTGGGCGGGATCGAGGTCTTCTACCCCTCCCACGACGAGCAGCAGACCGCCCACCTGCTCGACCTGGCCCGCGAACTCGGCATCGCTGCGACCGGTTCCTCGGACTTCCACGGTCCGACCCACCGGACCTTCTCCCGCTTCGGTGCCTACGACACCTACGGGCTGGGCGAACCCGAGGTTCCGGCCAGGCCCTGAACCCGGGTTCCTCCTGGGACGACGACCTTCACTCGCCGGATCCGGATCGAGCGGAAGCCGGCCTGGTCGAACACGGTCACCTTGACCCGGTTGACCCCGGGCTTGGTCAGTCGGGCCCGGACCGAGCCTCCCTCCAGCCGCCGATTCCCGGGGAACTGCCAGGTGATCCGGCCGACCCCCATCGAGTCCGTCGCAGACACCGAGAAGCGGCCGGTAGCGCCCTTTCGCATCTGCTTCGGCATCGAGAGCTTGGTGATCGCAGGCAGGGTGCCGCTGTCCCAGCCCCCGACCATCAGCTGCCGCCTGCCCGGGGTGACCTCGCGGGTCCAGGCGAGCAGGATGTCCCCCTGGGCGGTCCGGCTGGCTGCGCCGCCGGTCACTCCGCTGGTGCTGGCCAGGCGTCGCGGAACCGAGAAGGCGCCGGCCCCGGGCCTTCGGAAGGCGATGTAGAAGCCGCTGTCGCTCCGGGTGACGATCGCCTCGGCTCCGTTTGGGAAGACCTGCAGCCCGTCCTCGACCGGCACGGCATTCGCACCCTCGGTCGGGATCGGGATCGCCTCCCGGAGCGATCCGTCGAGCTCCCGGACCCGGACCCACCAGGTCGTGCCGGTCGGCCCCCCGGTGATCGAGGTGAGGAAGTGGAGCCGTCCCCACTGGTCGGCCGCCGGCATCGAGGCCGTGTCCTCGACCATTTCCGTCCGGGTGAAGGATGTGCCCGCTCCGGCCGGTCGGGTGAACAGAAGGGCACCCTGATCGGAGTCCGCGGTAATGCCGACGATCCCGCTCGGGAGGACGGCCGCTCCCGTCGGAAGGAGCGTTTC
>VEQW01000018.1 GCA_018883025.1 Solirubrobacterales bacterium
GGGGGCGGCACCCACCGGGGTGTCGCCCCCGACTCATTCCCGGCACGGATCAGGGCCCGGACCATCCTGAAGCCGAACTAGGACCCCTTCGGGCCGAAGACCTCGATGATCCGGTCGTTGTACTCGGCGATCTGTTCGGGGGGGATGAAGTAGTTGGGGGCGCCCGGGAAGATCTCGTCGGCCAAGGCAGCGACCTCCCCGACCTTCTCCCTGACCCGGTCGGGAGTACCGACCGCGCAGTAGCACTCGACCATCTCGTCGGGGATCGCCCGAGCCACACCCTCGAGGTCGCCCTCGCGGAAGGCTGCAGTCGCCTTCGATGCGTTCTCGCCAAAACCGTGCATCTCGTAGAGCGGCATGTAGGTCTTGACCGTCGAGTAGAAGGCGACCGTCCTCCGGGCAGCATCCAGGCCACGCTCGTAGTCGTCGTCGATAGCGACGCAGATACTCGGCAGGAAGGTGAAGTCCGAGCGGTTTCGCCCGGAGCGGGTGAGGCCCGTCTCGAACGCCGGGATGATCTTCTCCTCGATCCAGCGGGTCGAGCAGAGCGGGTGGCCGATGAGGCCGTCGGCCACGTCTCCGGCCATCCTCGACATCCCCTCCTGCACCGCAGCGGTGAAGATCGGGATTCCCTCCCGGACGGGTGGCGTACCCCTGGTCCAGCCCCGAATATCGATGTCGTGGTACTCGCCTTCGTAGCGAACCGGCTCGAAAGCGGCCGCTGCCCGGATGATCTCCCGTACTGCCTCGATCGTCTCCTTCATGTGTGGTGCTGGCCGCCCGTACTCGACGCCATGCCAGGTCTCGATCAGTCGCTTCACCCCCGGTCCAAGGCCGAGGGTGAACCTTCCCCCGGTGATCTCGTCGATGTCCATCGCACTCATCGCGATCGACATCGGGCTGCGGACGAACCCCCAGGCGATCCCGGTCCCGAGGCCTACCCGGGAGGTCTGGGTCCCCAGCCAGGTCGCCTGGGTGAAAGCGTTGCGGAACAACTCGATCACCCAGACCCGAGAGATTCCTGCAGCTTCTGCCCTCCGCGCCAGTTCGGCCATCTCGGCCGGGCCGTCCCCGGTCACCCCCAGGGAGACCTTCCCCATCGCCCCGATCGACTCGGAGGCCACGCCCGATCAGTCGGTCAACTGGATCAGGGTTCCGGTCCCGAGCCCGCCTCCACAGCACATCGTGACCAGGCCCGTCTCGGAGTCGGAGCGCTCCATCTCGTGGAGCAGGGTGGTGATCAACCTCGCCCCGGTCGAGCCGAGCGGGTGGCCGATCGAAATCGCCCCGCCGTTCACGTTCACCCGATCCATGTCGGGCTGGAGCTCACGGTTCCAGGCCGCAACCACCGAGGCGAAGGCCTCGTTGATCTCGACCAGGTCGATGTCGTCCATCGTCATCGAGTTACGCTCGAGGAGCTTCTGGGTCGCCGGGATCGGACCGGTCAACATCATCACCGGATCGACCCCGACCGTGGTCTGGTCGACGATCTTCGCCCGGGGCTTCAGTCCGAGTTCGTCGGCCTTCTCGCGGGTCATCAGCAGCACGGCGGCCGCCCCGTCGGAGATCTGGGACGAGTTGCCCGCAGTCACCTTGCCGTCCTCCTTGAAGGCGGGCTTCAGTTCCGAGAGCGCCTCCATACTCGTATCGGGACGGATCCCCTGGTCGGTCGAGTAGGTGTCCCCGTTGACCGCCACCGGGGCGATCTCGCGCTCGAAGCGACCTTCCTCGGTCGCCCTGTGGGCGTTGGCGTGGGAGCGAACTGCGAGCTCGTCGAGTTCGGACCGAGGGATCTCCCACTGGTCAGCGATCATCTCGGCGGAGATCCCCTGGGGAACGAGGTTGTACTTCTCCATCAGGGCCGGGGAGTAGCCCATGCCGTACTCCTCCATCACCTTGAAGGCGTCACCGAAGCCGATGTGACCCATGTGCTCGACTCCACCTCCGATCATCACGTCATGGACTCCCGAGGCGACCATCGCAGCAGCGAAGTTCACCGCCTGTTGGGCCGATCCACACTGACGATCGATCGTGGTGGCCGGGGTCTCGATCGGGAAACCGGCCTCGAGCCAGGCGTTACGACCGATGTTGAGGCTCTGTTCGCCGAACTGCTGGACGCACCCGGCGACTACGTCCTCGACTTCGGCTGGATCGATTCCGGCCCGGGAGATCAGCTCGGAGTAGGAATGGGCGAGCAGGTTCGAGGGGTGGAGGTCCCGGTAATAGCCCTTCTCCTTGTGGCCACGGCCGACCGGAGTCCGGACCGCCTCGACGATAACTACTTCCCGTCCACCGAAGTTGCTCATCTGCCAACCCTCTCTTCCCGGGAATCCCGGGTCGCTTACCTTGATGCCGATCGGACCGGGTCGGAACGACCCTGCGCGTCGCCAAGATAACCGATTGACTTGTCAGTCAGAGACGGGACGGCACGTCCCCCATCCGATCCGAGGATCCGACACCAGACAGTGGAAGAAGCCGAATCGATCGAGAGTCCCTACCCCCGGGTGGCCATCGTCGGCTCGGGCACGATCGCGACCGGGGTCGCCGCAGTCGCCTCGACGGCGGCTGAACGTGTCGTCCTGCTCGCCCGGTCCGACCAATCGGCCGAGCGGGCCACCAGGAGTATCGAGAGCGCGACCGAACGGCTCGGGGTCGCCCCCGCAGTCGAAGTCGAGGTTAGCCTCGACCCGAAGGCGATCGCCGGATCCGGGCTGGTGATCGAGGCGGTCGCCGAGGATGGGGACCTCAAGGCAACGGTGCTCGGGCTGGCGGCCGAAACGGCTCCCGAAGCAGACCTGGCGACGACAACGTCATCGCTCTCGGTCGGAGGCATTGCCGCAAGACTCACCCCGTCCAGGCCACTGGTCGGGATCCACGTCTTCAATCCAGTGACCGGCATGGAGCTGGTCGAGCTCTCCGTTCCGGAAGGAACGCCCGAAGACGTCGCCTCGAGGGCGCAGAGATGGTGCCTCGCGATCGGGAAGACACCGATTCGGGTTCCGGACACCCCCGGATTCGTGGTCAACAGGCTGCTCTTCCCGTACCTGTTCGAGGCCGTCCGCTTGATGGAGACGACGGGCCTTGCGCCGGAGGACGTGGACACCTGCATGCGGCTCGGCCTCGGGTATCCGATGGGTCCGCTGGCCCTGCTCGACCTGGTCGGCCTCGATGTCGCGGTCGCTATCGGTGAAGCGCTCGCGGCCGAGACCGGCAACCCGGAGCATGCGCCACCCGACGCGATCACCAAGAGGGTCGGCCGCGGGGACCTGGGCCGGAAGTCCGGTCGGGGCTTCTTCGTCTACGACGCGTGAGTCGGGGTCAGACCAGCGCGTCGATCTTCGCGGCGAGCTCGAAGTCGGCCGCGGTCAGGCCTCCTTCGGAGTGGGTCGAGACCGTGACCACGACCTCGTTCCAGGAGATCGCCACATCGGGATGGTGGGCGAGCTCCTCGGCCGGTGCAACCAGCCGGTCCACGAATCCGACCGACTCGACGAAGTCGGTGAACCTGAAGGTCCTCGTTATCGCCGCTCCGTCCTGTCGCCACCCATCGCTGACCGTACCGAGCGCCTCCTGGATTTCGTCCTCGTTCAATAGTGCCATCACCCCTCCTTGCCGAAGTTGTCCTCAACCCTAGCCAGCCGACCATCAGCAAGGCCGGAAGGTGCGATCCGCCGGAAAGGCCGATGATCACCCCGGGTGGGGGCGGCTCGGAGACGGCCACCGCGCCGACAGCCGATGCCAGGGCGATCAAGCTGAAAGACCCGTACTCGACCACCGCCGGCGAGCTGCCCAGACGACCCCGTTCTCCGGCGATGACGATCAGGCCGCAGAGGACCCCGCCGGCCAACCCGCCGAGGTGTCCCCCGATGCTGATCCCCGAGACGGTGAAGGTCAGGAGGAGGTTGATCCCGAGGATCACCCCGATCTCCCGGGCGATGTGGTTGAGGCCTCGGCCCCTGGCGATCACGAAGGTCGCACCGAAGATGCCGAAGACGGCTCCGGAGGCCCCGACGGTGTTGACCAGGCTGCCCGAGAGGAGCAGGGCCCCGAACGAGCCGGCGAGCATCGAGGCGAAGTAGATCGAGACGAACCTCGGGGTTCCGATCGAGGGCTCGAGGATCCGGCCGAGGAAGAACAGGGCGATCATGTTGAAGGCGAGGTGGAAGATCGAGACGTGGAGGAACCCGCTGGTGATCAGCCGGTACCACTGGCCGTCGGCGACGAAGATCCCCCTCAGGCCGAAGTCGTAGATCGCCGAACTGGACCCGGGGGATATTCCGCCCGTGCCGGTGGCGATCTCGAAGAGATAGGCAAGGACGCAGAGACCGATCAGGAGCTTGGTGGCCGGGTAGCCACCGGCGGCAGCCACGGTCGGCCCCGAAACGACCCTGGTCTTCTCCCGGGAGCACTCGGGACACCGCATCCCGACCGGAGTGGGAGTCATGCAGTCGGGGCAGATCGGGCGTCCGCAGCTCGAGCAGGAGACTCCGGTCTCGACTCCCGGGTGGCGGTAGCACTCGGCCATCCCGACCAAGGGTACGGAACGGCTTCCCCCGCCCGGAGGCCGGTGACGCAACAATGGGGGTCTTGGACCGCTCTTCCTTCACCCGCCTACACGCCTCGGTCGCCGGCCTTTTCCTCTCCCTGCTCGGACTCCTGGGCTTCGCCGTGGGATCGGAATTCACCGAACCGACCCTGACCGAGGACCTGCTCGGGTTCTACCCGGTGAATGGCTGGGCCGACACCCTCCACCTGGCCACCGGCCTCGCCGCCCTCCTTCTCGCCAGGGCGAGACCGGGGGCCTGGGCCCTGATCGGCGGACTGCTCTACACCGGCCTCGGTATCTGGGGCGTCCTCGCCCCCGATGGTCAGCTGTTGGCCGGTTTGCTGCCGGCAAGCCGGTCGGTAAACCTGCTCAACCTGCTGGTCGGCCTTACCGGCCTGGTCGCATTCGCAGCCGCACGCCTGCCGGGAGGTCAGGCTCCCGGGGTCGGACGGCGGCGCCGGATACGGAGGGCGCGGCGTCGTCGGAGGGCTTCCCGTGCCGGGGCCGGATCGAGGACCCGAGGGGTCAGGTCCTCACCTGGCGGGCCGGACCGATCCGCCTGACGGCGGCGACCCACTCGTCGGCACCGAGCGTTCCGTCGGTCACCGCCGCAAGCCCCGCGATCGCCTGGTTGGGACAGCCGGCTGCGTCGAGTGTCCGGGCGATCGTCCCGATCGACTCGAGTGCTTCCGAGGCCTGGCCGATCGCGCTCCTGATCTCGGTCGCTGAACTGCCGGTCCCGAGGAGCTCTCCGGCCCTCCTGTTCCTGCTGCCCGGAGCCATCACGGTTGCCAGCAGGTCTCCGACGCCAGCTAGGCCGTTGAAGGTCTCCAGCCGCGCACCCTTGAGCTCGGCAAAGCCGACGCACTCCTTCCAGACCTCAGCGGCAGCGATCCCCGCCGAGTTGAGACCGTAGGACTCAGCCGTCGCGGCGGCGAGCACGGACACGTTCTTGGCCACCCCGGCCATCTCGATCCCGACCATGTCGTCGGATCGCTCGCAGATCAGGCCGGCCCGATCGAAGACGTCACCGAGCTGCATCCGGAAATCCCCGTCCTTCGTACCGAGCACGAGCGCGGCCGAGCCGGAAGCCGCCTCGCGGGCGTGAGCCGGGCCGCCAAGACAGGCGATTCCACGGACCTTGACCCGGTCCCGTACGTAGTCGGAAGGGATTTCGCCGTCAGGGGCGATCAGTCCCTTGGCCAGGAGGAGCATTCCGGCCCGGTCCCCGGTCCTGCCCCGGATCGAGTCGACGACCTCCGGGTATGCCCCGGACGGAACGGCGAGGCAGACGAGGTCGACCCCGCCCAGCTCGATCTCGGCCTGGGGGCGTACGTCGATCCCGTCAGGCAGGGTCACCCCCGGCAGGTAGCGCTCGTTCTCCCTCGACCCGGCGACCAGGTCGGCCTGGGCTGCGGTCCGGCAGCCGAGCTGGACCTCGAGTCCACCCCGGGCGAGCAGGACGGCGACGCTCGTCCCCCAGCTTCCGGCCCCGATCACCGCCGCCCGGCGCATGGGTGGGAGTCCCCCGATGTCCTCCCACTGGAGCTCGACGTTCGGCCAGACCCGGGCCACGACGGCGCTCGCCTGGGCCGGGCTCGGATCCTCGGCATAGGGGAACTCCATCGGTACCCCGACCCGGATCTTCACCTTCCTCGGCCGGATCCTCCAGCCCCGGCGGACGTTCTCGGTCCCCGAGACGGCAACCGGGAGGACCGGGGCTCTCGTCCTCATCGCGAGTCGGCCGACCCCCCGCTTCGGCCTGCCGAGCGACCCCCGCCTTATCCTCGTTCCCTCGGGGAAGATGCAGATCGTCCCGCCCCGCTCGATCACCAGCTCAGCGGTCCGGATCGCGTCCTCGTCCGACTCGCCCCTCCGAATCGGGAAGGCACCGACCCGGCTGAGTACGAATCCCTGCCACCGCTTCTCGAACAGCTCGACCTTCGCTACGTAGTTCATCGGCTTGCCCCAGGGCAGGCAGGCTCCGATCACGAAAGGGTCGAGAAAGCTCCGGTGGTTGGCGGCGACGATCGTTCCGCCCTTGATCCGCGCATTCCTCCTGCCCTGCCGGGACAACTGGAAGTAGATGAGGAAGAACGGCTCGAAGAAGACCCGGACCACCAGGTAGAGGGCCCGGTTGACGCCGTGGCGGCGGGTGTACTCGTGGTAGGCGGCTAGCCGTTCGTCGGTCACGGGAAGTGGGGGGACCTTCGCAGGCGGGGGCCGAAATGATCGACCGGGCCGATGGCGGTGCACCGGTTTATGCCATAACCTCCAGCCGTCAACGTCGCGGACCGGAGGTAGACCGTCGAAATGAAGTCCCGCATCGCTTTCCTTACTGTGCCCGTCCTCGCCGTCGCACTCCTCGCAGGGTGCGCGAGCGATTCATCCGATTCGAACGGATCGAACTCGGGGCAGACGGCCTCGCTCGACGATTGCCAGAAGGGGAAGATCACCACTTACAAGGATGGCGTGATCACGGTGGGAACGGACAGCCCGGCGTATCCGCCCTACTTCGAGGACAACGATCCCTCGAACGGGAAGGGATTCGAGAGCGCCGTGGCCTACGCGATCGCCGATCGCCTCGGGTTCAGCCGCTCGGCGGTCGAGTGGACCGTGGTCCCGTTCAACGCCTCTTACGCCCCGGGTCCGAAGAAGTTCGACTTCGACGTCAACCAGATCTCGATCACTCCGGCCCGCGAGAAGGCCGTTTCCTTCTCGATCCCGTACTACACCGCCAACCAGGCCGTCCTGGTGACCAAGGATTCCGACATCGGCCAGGTCTCCGGGCTGGATGAGCTACAGGACCTGACCATCGGGGTACAGGTCGGGACGACCAGCCTTGCCGCCGTCGAGGACCAGATCGACCCGAGCTCGGCGCCCAAGGTCTACGACAACTCCAACGATGTCGTCTCGGCCCTCAAGCAGGGACAGGTGGATGCCGTGGTGGTCGACCTGCCGACTGCGATCTACCTGCGTGACGTCGAAGTCCCGAATTCGGAGGTCGCAGGGCAGTTCAAGGCTCCCGGAGGGGACAAGTGGGGTGCCCTGCTGGCCAAGGACTCCAACTTGACCAAGTGCGTGAACGCCGCGCTTTCGGCGATGAAGGACGACGGAACGCTGGAGGAGATCACCACCCGCTGGATGAGTGACGCGGCCAGCGCACCCGAGCTCAACTGAGGCCGACGCCATCCCCGCACCAGGGGATGGTGGACGGCAGGCCGCCCGGGAGAGGGCGAGGAAGGCAAAGACCCGGCGAGGCCAGGCGATCGCTTTCGCCTCGTCGGTCGTCGTGCTCGGCGGCCTCGCGGTCGCCGTATTCACTTCGAGTGGCTGGCCCGAGGTCAAGAGTCAGTTCTTCTCGGTCAAGGCCTTCACGGACTCCTTTCCGGGGATCCTCAGCGCCTTCTGGATCGACGTCAAGGTCTTCCTGATCGTCGAGGTGGTCGTCCTCATACTCGGGTTGTTCGTCGCGGTGGTGAGGACGAGCACCAACCCGGCGCTCTTCCCATTCAGGGTCCTCGGGGCCGTCTACTGCGACGTCTTCCGGGGCATCCCGGTCGTCCTGCTGATCTACCTCTTCGGCTTCGGGATCCCGGCCCTGGCCCTCCAGGGGGTTCCGACCGACCCGCTCATCCTCGGTTCGATCGCCCTCGCCCTGGCCTACGGCTCCTACGTCGCCGAGGTCTTCCGGGCAGGGATCCTCTCGATCCACCGGACCCAGGTCGAGTCGGGCCTGGCAATCGGCCTGAACCGCCTCCAGACACTGCGCCACGTCGTCCTGCCCCAGGCCGTCAGGAGGGTGCGACCGCCCCTGCTCAACGACTTCATCGCGCTCCAGAAGGACGTCGCCCTCCTGGCCGTGGTCGGAGTCATCGAGGCCTACCGTCAGGCCCAGATCGATGCCGCGGCGACCTTCAACTACACGCCCCTGGTGGCCGCGGCCCTGCTCTACCTCGCCGTGACCATCCCGATGGCGAGGCTGCTCGACTACATTTCCCGACCGGACGACCCCAGCCGCGGGATGGCCAAATGACTGAGGGCGGCCCCGGAACCGCCGATGGCGCGGGTGTAATCGACGTCCTCTCGGTGACCAAGGCCTTCGGCGAGCTCGAAGTCCTGAAGGGCATCGACCTGACGGTCGGGGAGCACGAGGCAGTCGCCCTGATCGGGGCTTCGGGTTCGGGAAAGTCGACCCTGCTTCGGTGCGTCGACCTGCTCGAGGAGGTCGACGGGGGCGACATCCTGCTCGACGGCGAGGTAATCACCGATCCTTCGGTCGATCCGGTGGCCGTCCGGAAGAAGCTCGGGTTCGTCTTCCAGGCGTTCAACCTCTTCCCCCACCTCGACGTACTCGAGAACATCACCCTCGGGGCAGTTCAGAGCGGCCAGATGAAGCGGAAGGAAGCTGAGGAAAGAGGGCGTGAGCTGCTCGCCAGGTTCGGCCTCGGAGACCGCGAGAGGGAGAAGCCCGACCGGCTCTCCGGCGGCCAGCAGCAACGGGTCGCCCTGATCCGTGCCTTCGCCCCGAACCCCCGTGCCCTCCTGCTCGACGAGGTGACCAGCGCCCTCGACCCGGAGCTGGTCGGCGAGGTGCTGGAACTCGTCCGGGAACTCAAGGCAGAGGGCATGACGATGCTGATCGCGACCCACGAGATGGGGTTCGCCCGGGAGGTCGCCGATCGGGTCGCCTTCCTCGAGGGTGGTCGCCTGCTCGAGGTCGGACCGGCAGCCACGGTGATCGATTCGCCCTCGGAGCCCGAGACACGCAGGTTCCTCGGCCGACTCCATCAGGGCGGCCTCGCCTAGGTCGCCCCTTCGAGAGGGGAACAGAAGGGAAGGGCCCTGAGGCGACGAGGCCCGTCAGGGCGATTGGGAAGAATTGAGGTCCGATGTCGATGCTCTCGGCCGAAGAGGTAGAGGTCAGCGGGACGACCCTCTCGTTCCGTCAGAGTTCGGGAAGGGGCAACCCGATCGTGATGCTCCACGGCCTCATGGACAGCGCCGAGAGCTGGGATCCCTTCGCCCGCTCCCTTTCGCGTCCCACCTTCTCCTTCGACCTGCCGGGCTTCGGCGAGAGCGAGGTTGCCGGGGACGACCTCGACCTCTGGGCCCACCTCCTGCTCGAAGCCCTGGACGAGCTGGGGGTCGAGACTGCCTACCTGCTCGGTCACTCGCTCGGGGGGGCTCTTGCCACGGCGACGGCAGACCTCTCACCCGGACTGGTGCGAAAACTCCTCCTCATCGCCCCGGCCGGATTCGGCCGACTCCCCCTGGCCCAGATCCTCGGGAGGCCCGAAGTCGAGTTCATCCTCGGCAGGACCGCCCCCGAGGCGATGCGGTTCAGGCCGCTCCTCAACCTCGCCTACCGGGGCTTCTTCTCCTACGCGAGCGACCTGCCCGACGAGCTCCGGGAGCGACTGATCGAGGGTCGGGAGACGATGGTCCCCGGAATCCGCCAGGGAATGCACGTCCTGAGGCGTCTGTCGATCAAGCCCTTCTCTGCGAGCGACTATCGGGGACCGGTAGCCGTCCTGCTCGGGCGGCACGACCACATGGTCCCGCTCAGGCCGACCTCGAACGGGGTCTCGAGGGTGTTCCCCGAAGCCAGAGTCACGGAAGTCGATGAGGTCGGCCACCATCCGCAGGCCGAAAAACCGGACCTCACGCTCCGCTGGATCGCCGAGCAGACCGAGTCCAGGATCGTCGAACCGCTGATGCTGGGGAGTCCCTCACCGCTAGCCTGAGTCGGCCGATGGCCGATTTCCTGCTGATCCACGGGGCCTGGCACGGTGGCTGGTGCTGGGACCGGGTGGTCCCGTTACTCGAAGCTGCCGGGCACCGGACCCATGCCCCGACCCTCTCCGGACTCGAGGAGGATCGAACCGATTCGGTAGAGGGAATCGGGATGGGGACCCACGTCGAGGACGTGCTCCGGGCGGCCTCCGGACTCTCGACTGATCGGCTCATCCTGGTCGGCCACAGCTACGGCGGATTCCCGATGACCGGGGCGGCAGACGTGCTGAGGGACCGGGCCGCCCTCTACGTCTACCTCGATGCTGGGGTGCCGGAGGAGATGGCACCGGGGACGAGCTTCGCCTGGTGTGACGGCAACCCGCCGAAGGAAAGGGAGAAGAGGCTCGAGGCGATCGTCGACCTTGGCCTCGGACCGGTGCTGCCTGCGCCACCGCCGGAGGCATTCGGAGTCGAGGCTGCTGCCGATCGAGAGCTGCTCGCCGGGAAGACCAGGCCGATGCCCGCCGGAACCTTCACCGAGCGCTTCACCCTCGAGAACGGCGGGACGGACGGGCTGGATCGGGCCTTCGTTCACAGCATCGAGCCGGCCTATGCGCCTCTGGGAGAGACACCCGACCGGATCCAGGCCGACCCGTCCTGGGAGTTCCACGAACTTCGGACTGGCCATGACTCGATGCTGATGGCCCCCGCGGAACTGGCCGACCTGCTCGACGAGCTTTCTGGTGGGTGATCTGGAACCCCAGGGGCCGGCGGGTCCAGTCGCCCGTGACCTCCGTTACTGACTAGCCTTCGCCTTCTTCTTCCAGGCGGCTGCCTGAGAGCCGGCGAGCCTCACCAACGATCCGAGGTTGAGAGTGATGTCGACCTGGTGGAATCCGTACCTCGGCCCCAATGCCTGGCCGAACCGGGGACGGCGATCCCCTGCCGGGCTGACGTCGTTGGCCTGCAGCCAGGTGTGGGTCGCGTTCGAGAGGCACTGGGTCGAATACATGTCGGGCAGGCTGACCCACCAGGTTCCCGGAACGGGGAAGCCCGCGGACGAGAGCGCTGAGGCCACCCTCGCGGTCGGGACGTAGGGGAGCGCGGGACCGCTTACCCCTGGCGCCAGCCCGTTCGGATTCACGCAGAGGACCCGCATGCCGGGTACCAGCGTGATCCCGAAGAAAGCGTTGAGCGGGGGCGTGGAGGGATAGGTGTTGTAGGCGATCACGCATCCGGTCTGCCTTGCTTGCCTGCAGGCCGGGACCCTCTGGAAGCTTCCCCCGACGTCGCTGGCGTCGGGAACCAGGACCGCCGCTCCGATGATCATTGCCGAGATCAGTTTCTTTCGGACCTTGGCATTCCCGTCGATCTCCTCCTGGACCAGCCGGGTCAGGTTCTTGGCGCCCTGGCTATGTCCGAGCAGGATCACTCCGCGGCCCCGGTTGAACTTCCTGAGGTACTCCCGCCACGCCGCCCGGACGTCCCGGTAGGCGAGCTCGGGGTCCGGGGTCGTGGTCGGGGGGCTCGTAGCGAGCATCGAACCGGCCTTCGTCAGCTGCCGATACATCGGTGCGTAGACCTGGCACTTTGCCGAGAACCTCGATGCCTGGTCCTGGGCGACTGCGACCTCCTCCGGCTCGATGGTCAGGTTCGAGTTCCCCGTCGGCTGTGTGCTCACGGTCGGGTAGACGTAGAAACAGTCGACCGGTGGAGCCTTCGGCCTCCTCGGCCTCTCCGCTCTGGTCGTTCCATCGGGGTAGAGGGCCGTGCTCGCCATCGATACGGCACAGGGATTCGACTTCATGCCGGGTTTGCAGAGCCAGACGGTCGCGGCGCTCGACGGCGCCGGAGTGATCGCTGATCCGGGCAGGAGCGCAGTCACGATGGCGGCCGCCACGGCCGCGATTGCGATTAGACACCGTCGTTTCGTGCGGTTATTCGACACCGCTGCCCTCCTCTCTTCAGCAGCTGACCCGCCGATTCTTCAAAACACCTTACGGCCGGGGGTTGCGGGCGGTCTGGATACTGAAGCCCGCCTCCGGACTCGAACCGGAAACCTCCTGTTTACAAGACAGGTGCTCTAGCCAGTTGAGCTAGGCGGGCGGTCCGGTGATGTTGGCAGGCCGGGACGGCCCGGGAGGCTCAGGCAGCCTCCCGGGTAGCCAGGTGGCGGGAGATCTTCCGCTTGACGCGCTGAAGGGCGTTGTCCACCGTCTTGGTGTCACAGCCCAGGAGCAGGGCAACCTCATCGTAGGAGCGATCCTCGAGGTAGAAGGCGAGCACGCTGCTCTCCATCTCCGAGAGGCTGCCCTTGAGGCAGTTGACCAGGCTCTTTAGCTCCTCCGAGGAGATCGCCTGGTTGACCGGATCCGCGGCCGACGGCCCCGGGAGCACATCCTCCATCGTCGTCTCCACTTCACCTGTACCCGACGGGGACTGGGCGAACGAGACGTACTGGTTGAGGGGGGCGTGCTTGTTCCGGGTCGCCGTCTTGACGGCGGTGATTATCTGACGAGTCACGCAGAGCTCCGCGAAGTTCCGGAAGCTCGACTCCCGGTCATCGCGGAAATCACGAATCGCCTTGAACAGCCCGACCATTCCCTCCTGGATCAGGTCATCCGAGTCGCCTCCGGCCAGGAAGTAGGACGAAGCCTTCATCCGGACGAAGCCCTGGTACCGCCTCACCAGCCGGTCGGTCGCCTCGGCCCTGCCCTGCTTGGCAAGGAAGACGAGTTTGATGTCATCGGGCTCCATCCCGATATTCCTGTCGGTCGACTGCGCCCTGCGGGCACTGCCATTCGGGGAGTCGCCGCTCGGCGACGGTGCTGCGCTGGCCACTGATTCCTCTCCTCTCGAAGAAGCTCGTGGCGCCACTTACCTCCCCTGGACGCCTTTGTCCTCGAGCCAAGCCTCAGACTGAAGTCGAGGTTGACTCTTTACCGAGGCGGCAGTTTACGGATTCCACAGGACGTGTCAAGTGCGGATGGGCGAAGGGACGGCCGGGGGAATACCGAGGAGCCACGAAAACAGCTTCACAACTGGGATTCAGCGCTTTGGAGGGATCGAGGTCAACGCTCGCTGGGCTAGGCCAAACCCTCAATCCAAGGTTGAGATTAAGGGTTTGGCGAGCGACTCCGCAACCGACCTGACTCAGCCTTCGGCACGCTGTCGGACGGCCTCGAAGAGGAGGGCGGTGGCGGCTGCCGAGACGTTGAGCGAACCGGTCTTACCGGCCTGGGGAATCGAGACGATCCCGTCGCAGGCATCCCTGACCCGCGGCCGCAGGCCCTTTCCCTCTGACCCAAGGACGAGGACGGTGCCGCCCGAGAGGTCGACCTCCCACGGGGGCACTCCCCCCTCGCCGGCGGCACCCCATATCCAGTAGCCCGCATCCCGCGCGGCAGTCAGCCAATCGGCGAGGTTGCGAACCCTGGCGAGCTCGAGGTGCTCGACCGCCCCAGCCGAGGCCTTGCAGGCAGCCGGGGTGACCGTCGCCGAGCGACGCTCGGGGATCACCACCCCGATCGCACCCGCGACTTCCGCCGATCGACAGGCCGCGCCGAGATTCCTCGGGTCCTGGACCTGGTCGAGCGCGAGAATCAACCCCTTTTTTCGCTCCAGAAGGTCAATTCCGTCTCCGTAGGGGAAGGGCTCGACCTCGGCAACCACTCCCTGGTGGTCGGGCGATCCGGCAAGGCGTTCCAGCTCGGAGTCCGCCACCTCCGGGGCCCGGTGAATCCTCAAGACGTTCCGTCTGCCGGACTCGGCTTCGGCGACCGGTCGTCGGCCATAGACGATCTCGGGTTCGGTGCTCAACTCCGGTTCAGCCTGACCAGTGATGCCCCGTCCTGGGAATCGCGGACTTCCCAGCCCAACTCGGCGAGTCGGTCACGAATCCGGTCGGCCTGCTCGAAGTCGCCGCCCGCCCGGGCCGTTTCCCGTTCCTCGAGGAGCGCCAATGCCTCTTCGTCGACCCCCTCCTCCACCTCGGCCAGGCGTTCGAGCCCCAGCAGGCCCAGCATCTCCCGCATCACCGGTGCAACTCCAGATGCCTCCCCCTGATTGGCCCGCCTCAGGAGGTCGAACAGCTCGGCCAATGCCTGGGGGGTGTTGAAGTCGTCAGCAAGTGCGTCCCGGAAGCGCTCGAGCGATTCCAGGGCTGCGCTGTCCGGTTCCGCTCCGTCCGCTCCGGCCTCACGGAAGAAGTTCCGGATCCGTTCATTCCGGGCCACGGCCTCCTCGAGGCCTTCTTCCCCGAAGGCGAGTGGCTGGCGGTAGTGGCCGGAGACCAGGAACGAGACAACGGCCTCGGATCCATATCGATCCAGGGCCTTGGAGAGCTGGAAGATGTTCCCCTCGGACTTCGACATCTTCTCCCGATCGGTTTCGATCATTCCGTTGTGCATCCAGATCCCGGCCAGGGGAACCCCACGAGCTGCCTCAGACTGGGCGATCTCGTTCTCGTGGTGGGGGAAGACCAGGTCGGAACCGCCGCCGTGGATTGCCAGGGGCAGTCCATCGGCCTCCTGTTCGGCCATCGCCGAGCACTCGATGTGCCACCCCGGCCGACCGGGACCCCACGGGGAGTCCCAAGATGTGTCCTCGCCCTCCTTCTGGGCCTTCCATAGTGCGAAATCGAGCGGATCGCGCTTGGGCGATCCATCGTCGGGCTCCCCCTGGTCCATCTCGTCCGGATCCCGGTGGGAGAGACTCCCGTAATCGGGGAAGGAGCGGACCGAGAAATAGACGTCTCCCCCCGACTCGTAGGCATTGTCCTTCTCGATCAGGTCCTCGATCAGGTCGATGATCGGCCCGATCGTCTCGGAGGCGAGTGGTTCGGAGTCCGGCCGCCCGAGTCCCAGCCGATCGGTGTCGGCGAGGTAGGCGGCGGTCATCTCCTTCGCCAGGTCCTCCGATCCAACGCCAGCGGCAGTGGCGGCCTCGTAGATCTTGTCGTTGATGTCGGTGACGTTGACTACCAGCCTGGCGTCGTAGCCCTCGCTACGAAGGAACCTCGAGAAGAGGGAGAACACGACGAAGGGGCGGGCGTTGCCGATGTGGATCCTCGAGTAGACGGTCGGTCCGCAGGCGTAGATCGAGACCGGAACTCCCGGGTCGATCGGCTTCCGTTCGCCGCTGGCCGTGTCCTTGACGCTTACCTCACGCATGGCGCCGGAACTCTAAGGCCTTTGCCCGGGATGCCAGCAGCAAGGAATGACTGGACGACGGGGCATACGTCCGGACCCTAGTTTCGCTGATGCTCAGAAGGTCCGGTAACCGCCAGAGCCAGGACCGCCCTGCGAGCGGCGTGAGCGCCTGCTGCCGGTGTCCTCACCCTCGGTTCCGGCCGGACCGGGAGAGGTCCTCTCGGTGAGACCACCGCTCTCCGGAGGACGCGACTCGGGTTCGGGGGTGTAGGGCCGCTCTGGGGGACGGCCCTGTTCGGCACCGGGAGCCTCGGTCGGGAGACTCTCCCACTCCGGGGCCGTCTCGCTGGCGATCTCCTGGGCCTCCTGACGGGCCCGTTCCCGGGCGGCCTTGACCGACTCCTCCGCTGCCTCTTTCGCAGCTTCGGCCCGTCGCTCGGCCTCCAGGCGAATCCTCTCGTCTTCCTCGACCAGCCGCCTCTCGGCACGCTCCCGGGCCTCCCGCTCGGCATCCCGGGAGAGCCTTTCGATCAGCTGTTCGACCCGTTCAGAAGCCTCGCGGCGGATCCGTTCCGTCTCTTCCATAACCCTGCGCTCGATCTCGTCCCGCTCCCAGGCTGGGGCGGTCGTCTGAGCTGCAGTCAGGGCCTCCTCACGAGCCCTCTGGCCGGCCTCCCGGGCCTGCTCGCGGGCCCGGAGCTGTTCGACTTCGGTGGTCAGCCGATCTATCTCGGCACGCATCTCGGATTCCCTGCGCCGGTGCTGCTCCTGGTCCCAGAGCCGTTCGTCGGCGTGCTTGCGGGTCGCCTCCTCGGATTCCGCCGTAAACCGCTCGATCAGCTCTTCGACCCGCTGCTCGGCGTCGCGCCGGACGCTCTCGGTGCCTTCCATCACACGGCGGCCCACCTCTGCCTCCATGCGCTCGACCTGCTCCGCGGTACGGCGTTCGAACTCGGCAGCACTTGCCTCGGCCTCGGCTGCCCTCCCCTCGGCCGCCCTGGTCTCCTCGACCAGCTCGGCGATCCTCCGATTGGCCTCGGCCTGGGCCGCCTCACTTGCTTCCCGGGCGAGCCGCTCGGCCGTCTCCTCGAGCTGTCGGGTCCTAGCTGCGAGCTTCTCCTCACCCTCTGCGGCAACCTTGCCGAGCGCCTCGGCCCGGTTCTCGCGCTCGGCCTTAAGCTCCTGCTTCGCCCTGGCGAGCTCGCCCTCGAGCCTCGAGCGTTCGGTCTCTATCTCCCGTTCCTTTCGGGCGAGTTCCTTCATCCGGTCCTCTGCCTCGGAGCGCGCCTTCGCGGCAGCCTCGATCTTCGAACGCGCCTCGCCCCCGAGCTTGGCCAGGGTCTCCCGGGCCTTCTCCTTGATCTCCTCGCGGGCCTCCGCCAACTGGCGGGTGGCCTCGGCCCGGACCTGCTCGACCTGCTGGTCGACCGATGCCGCACGGGCCTCCGCATCGGCGGCCCTGCGCTCCATCTCACGGGCGCGGGCGACCGCCTCCCGGGCCCCCTCGAGTGCCTTCAGCTCACGCTCGCGGGCCTCCAGCTCGGCCTTGCGGGCCTTCGCCTCGCGCTCCTGGAGCTCGCCGGCCAGGGCCTCGAAGCGGGCCGCGACTTTCGCCGAAGCCACCGCTACGGGCTTCAGCTCGTCTGGAATCTCGCTCCCGCCGCCGGAAGCAGCAGGTTGGCGGGGAACCCCCGTCTCGCTCATCCTGGAATCCATCCTACCCTCCAATATGGCGTTTGACGACTTTTCCGGTCTCGTTGCGGGGAAGGCGGTCGAGGAATACCACTTCCCGTGGGACCTTGAAGGAGGCAAGACGCTCCCTCACATGGGCCCGAATCTCCTCGGAATCGGGCTCTTCACCCGGTTTTCCGACCACGTGTGCCACCAGCGCCTGACCGAACCGGTCGTCGTCCACCCCGATCACCGCGACCTCTACCACCCCATCCATCGCCGCGATCTCATCCTCGACCTCCCTCGGGAAAACGTTCTCCCCGCCCGAGACGATCATCTCGTCGTCCCGGCCGTCGACCCGCAGGAGTCCACCCTCGAAGTGGCCGACATCCCCGGTCGATACGAAGCCATCGACCCGTTCCTTGTCGGAGCCGTCCGAGTAACCCTCGAAGGCCATCTCGTTCCGCACGAAGATCCGACCCTCCTCGCCCGGGGGGACGTCGCGACCCTCCTGGTCCAGGAGACGTACCTCCGTACCCCTGACTGGCCTTCCGGCCGTGCCGGGATCCGCCCTCAGTTCGCTCGGGCCGGCCACCGAGACGAAGGCGACCTCGGTCGAGCCGTAGAGGCTGTAGAGGTTCTCGCCGAAGCGATCCATCCAGTCGGTAGCGAGCCTTCCGGGCAGGACCGAACCCGAGACCGAGGCGATCCGGGGTCGATGCGGCTGGCGGGTCGTTCCCTCGGCCTCGGCCCACTCGACCATCCTCTGCAGCATCACCGGAACGGCGATCAGGGTCTCGGGCCTGTGGGTGTCGAGCAGTTCGACCGTGCGACCAGGGTCGAAGCGGCCGTCGAGGATGACGGTAGCCCCGAGGGTCAGCGAAAGGGCGAAGTTGACGAATCCCCACGAGTGGAAGAGAGGGGAAGCGATCATCACGCTCTCCCCTGCCCGGCGCGGGATCCGGTCGATCAGTGCGGCCATTCCGGAAAGTCCGCTTGCGGTCGATCGGGGTGCACCCCTGGGGCGGCCGGTCGTCCCCGAGGTGAGGATGACGAACCGCGGGGGATCCTCCCTGGGGGGCGGTTCCGGACTGGCCGGACCGCTGGCTAGCGACTCGAGCCAGACGAAACGGTCCCCGGGAGGGTCACTTCCGGTGACGATGGACAGCTCGATCCCTTCGAGCTCCGCTGCGATCTCTTCGAACTCCGGGTCGAACACGAGAGCGGAAACCCGTTCCGCCTCGACCACGTCCTGGACCTGCGGTCCCGAGAACATCGTGTTGAGGAGGACGACGTCGAGGCCGGCCCTGGCGCCACCGAGGACTGCCTCGACCAGGCCACGACCGTTGCGACAGAGGATCGCCACCGACTGACCCGGCCGCATGCCCTCTGCGATCAGTCCCGAGGCGATTGCGGTCACGCGGCGGTCAACCTCCGAGTAGGAGAGGGAGCCGTCCCGGTCCTCGATCATGGTCCGGTCGGGGTGCTTGATCGTCGCTACCCGGAGCGCGGTCGGGAGGGTCTGTCCCCCGGCAACCAGGGCAGCCACCGCCCTGATCGCCCTGTCCGGTCGATCTGGCCCGAGTATCCCGGCGCGGGCCAGGACGGACAGGTCGAAGCCGGCATCGGCCACGAGGCCGCGAAGGGCTCCGAGCGGGGTCATCCCGCCCCTTCGATTCCGAATCCGGCGATCACGAAAGCTTGACCGAGGAAACCGCGATGCAAGCGATCCCCTCCCCCCTGCCGATCCAGCCCATGCCCTCGTTGGTGGTCGCCTTCACGTTCACCCGGGACCCGATCACCCCGGTGAGCGAGGCCTCGATCGCTTCCCTGTGCGCTGCCAGCTTCGGGGTTTCGAGGATCAGGGTCGCATCCACATTGATGATCGTCCCGCCGACCATCCCCACCACCGTCCTCAGGAGGTCGAGCGAGACCGCGTCCCGAAACCGTTCGTCATCGTCGGGGAAGTGGGTGCCGATGTCGCCCTGACCGGCCGCACCGAGCAATGAGTCGATGATCGCGTGAGTCAGGACGTCGGCATCGGAATGGCCTGCCAGGCCTTCCTCGGCCGGAAGCTCGACCCCGCCCAGGACCAGCTGCCGCCCCTCCGCGAAGCGGTGGCTGTCGTACCCGATTCCGACCTGGACGGTCACCCGACCGACCGCCAGGCCGCCGCCGGCCTCAGCATCCCGAGACCTTCCATTCGGGCACGCGGCCCCTGGCCCGCTCGAACAGCGCCTCGACCAGCTCGATATCCCCGGGATAGGTCACCTTCGGGTTCGGCAGGGGTAGCTCGACCACCGCGACCTTCCCACCGTTCCCCTCGACCAGCGAGGCATCGTCGGTCGCCGAACCGGGATCCCCGGCCGCCATCGCCTCCCTGAGCGCCCGGACGCGGAAGACCTGGGGGGTCTCGGCCAGCCTCAGGGAGTCACGGTCGAGGGTCCGTTCGACGAGGCCGCCGGAATCGACCTGCTTGACGGTGTCGGCGACCGGGGAGGCGACGATGGCCCCGTCGAGGTCCGGGTCGCCGGCCAGCAGGGAGACCGCCATATCGAAGTGCTCGGGCGTTACGAGTGGACGAGCTGCATCGTGGACGGCCACGAGGTCCGCACTGACGGCTTCCAGGGCCGCGGCTACCGACTCCGACCTGGTCGGACCACCGGCGACCACCGTGATGGCCAGTCCTTCGAAAGCGCCTTCCTCGCCGGGCGGAACCGCGACCACGACCTCCCCGATCCGGGAGGCGTCCTCGGCGGCGACCACGGACCACTCGTAGAGCGGACGACCGGCCACCTCAACCAGGGCCTTGGCCCCACCTGCCCCGAGACGTTCACCGGACCCGGCGGCGACGATGACTGCGGACGCAGTCACCTCACCAGTCACGGAGCTCCCTGCCGGAGCCAAACGCCGGGCCTCGGCTCAGTTCGAGGCGCCGGCCGCGACCGTGGCCTGGAACCTCTCCTCGAGGAGGGTGTCGAGGTATTCCTCAGCCCCTTCCTCGTCCTTGTCGAGCGCGTACATGAACTCCGAGGCGAGGATCTTCTTGGCCTGGGTGTACATCTGCTTCTCCCCGGTCGAGAGTCCCTTCTCCATCTCCCGCAGGGCGAGGTTGCGGACCACCTCGGCGAGCTCGAAGACGTCGCCGGTGCGGATCTTCTCCTTGTTGTACTTGAACCGCCGGTTCCAGTTCTTCGGCATGTCGGAGACCTCGTCGGAGAGGACGGAGATCACCTTCTTGATCTCGTCCTCGTCGATCACCCTCCGGAGCCCGATCGCGGCAGCGGTCTCTACCGGCACCTCGACCGTCATCTCGTTGTGGAGGATCTTGATCGTCAGGTATTCGCGCGACTCGCCGAACTTCTCGGCCTTCGCCTTTTTCATGATCACCCCGGCACCATGCCGCGGGTAGACGACCTTCTCGCCCTTCTTGAACTCGCTGACGACCGAGATGTCAACCTCGATCTCCTCTACTGCTTCCTCGTCTACTTCCTCTGTCTCGGGAATCGTCTGCTCCTTTTCTCTAGTGACGGCG
>VEQW01000090.1 GCA_018883025.1 Solirubrobacterales bacterium
GCCGAGGGCTGCCTGGGAGTCCTCCTCGCCCCCTGCCTGCGGAGACGCTCCTCCTCACGTGCTCGCTGCATCGCAGCTCGCCGGCGCCGCTTCATCTCGGCTGCGGAGGGCTGGCCGGGAGCCTTTGCTGAAGGCTGGCCCGCGGCAGCGCTGGTAGCGGCCGCCCCGGCGCTGGCTCGGGACTGGGCTGGCGCGTTTCTCGGCGCCACAGTCGCGGGTGAATCCACCGTTTTCCCCTTCCGACCGGCACGGATGATGAAGATCGCGGCGAGGATCACCGCCAGGGCGATCAGGCCGACAATGAACCAGGTCGCGTTGTCCGAGGCGAAGTTGCCGACCTGTGTGAACACCGATTCGTCTCCGGACGAGGAGGTCGGGGCCGGCTCGGGAGCGGGTGTTGTGGGGGCGGGGGCTGTCGGAGCCGGAGAAGGAGCTGCCGGGGTGGCGGCAACGCTGACCGGGGCGAGGGTAAGGAGCGACACCAGCACCATCGCGAGCACGCTGCAGCCGTGCCGGAATGCGCGCCGCAACTGGCCCTCTCTTTCCTTCGAAGCTCGCTCCATCTCCATCGATTCTCTCAGTCCCCTGACCAACGGGTCGAATGCCTGGGATCCGCCAGATTATCTTCCAGAGGGAGTTCAGTCACGGTAGCGGCCCTTGAACTCCCGCTCGATGTCCCGCCTTACGTCCCGGGCGGCTATTTCCCGCCTTCGGTCGCGCCCCTCCTTGCCCCGGGCAAGTGCGAGCTCGACCTTCGCCCGTGGCCCCTTGAAGTAGATCCGGGTAGGGATGAGAGTCAAGCCCTTGCGGGAGAGCGAACCGGTCAACCTCTCGATCTCGGCTCGCTTCAGGAGCAGCTTTCGGGGACGCTCGGGCTCATGGTTGTTGACGGTAGCCGGCGGGTAGTGGGGTATGTGAAGGTTGCGTAACCAGACCTCGCCATCCTCGATCAAGGCGTAGGAGTCGGCCAGCTGTGCCTTGCCTCCGCGGAGCGACTTGACCTCCGATCCCTTCAACGCGATCCCGGCCTCGACCCGGTCGAGGAGCTCGAACTTATGCCCCGCCTTTCGGTTGGTCGCAACATCACCCGAGGCAGGGGTCCGATCCCCCCCCTTGGAGGACCCTCCGGACTTCTTGCCTTTCTTCGCCTTGGCAGCCACGACCGGCAACCCTACCCCTGGCCGGTCGACGGCCCTTCAGGAGCTGAAATCGAGGTCGACCCGGCCCAGCGCCGGTCGGACCCGACGGACTACTACCGAGACCGGATCGCCAAACCGGATCGTCTTGCCCCGCTTCGACCCGATCAGGGCGGTCTCCTCGGGGTTCAGCGAATACCAGTCCTCGCGAAGCCGACGAACCGGGACGAAGCCCTCGTAGGTGTCCCCGAGGTCGCCGGCGAAGGAGATGAAGGCCCCGGCCTCGATCACCCCGGAGACCTCGCCTTCGAACTTCCGGTCCCAACCGCCCTCGAACAGCTCCCGCTCGAGGAGGAAGGCCGAGCAGATGTCGTCGGCATCGCGCTCGATCAGGGTGGCCTCGCGCTCGGTCTCGGAGCAGTGGACGGCGACCTCTGCCGCGACCCCGGTATCGGGGGCCTCCTCCCCGCCACCGACCTGGGAGAGCAGGGCCCGGTGGACCAGCAGGTCCGGATACCTACGGATCGGCGAGGTGAAGTGGGTGTAGGCGGTGCTCCCCAGGCCGGCGTGACCGAGGTTCTGTTCCAGGTATCGAGCAGGCTTGAGGGATCGGAGGACGAGCGACCCGAAAGGCACCGCGCCATACCCCCTCCGGCCGGCCTCGGCCGCGACCATCCGCGATGCCTCCACCGCGAGGTCACCGGCCATCGTCGGGCCGGCCCCCTCGGGCAGTGGGGGCGTCGGCAGCTCCAGCGATGCCAACTGTTCGAACAGGCGCTCGATCCGCTCTGGATCGGGTTGCTCGTGGACCCGGTATATGGCCGGGGTCGAACTCCGGTCGAGGAACTCCGCGACCTGCTCGTTGGCCAGGATCATCAGCTGCTCGATCAGCAGGTGGGCCTCGGTCTCCTCGTACCGATGAGAGGCGGTCGGGTTTCCCTCGGGATCGAACTCGAAATCGGGCTCGCTGGAGGTGACCTCCAGCCTCCCTTCGCCCTTCAGGCCGGTCAGGACCGCGGCCGCACGGCGGGCCAGCTCGATCGGCTCGGCCACCTGGGGTGGGGGCTGTTCTTCGCCCGAGAAGATCCGGTCGAGACCGTCGTAGTCGAGACGGACATCCGACCGGATCCTGCTCCGGTAGAAGGAGACCGACTCGACCTCACCCCTGCCCGAGAGCAGGATCTCGGTGGTGACGGCGAGCCTTTCGTCACCGGGCGAGAGCGAGCACTCGCCGGAGCTCAGGACGTGAGGCAGCATCGGCTCGACCGATGTCGGTACATAGACGCTGTTTCCCCTCTCTTCTGCGGCGCGATCGAGTGCCGAGGCCGGCCTGACCCAGGCCGAGACATCGGCGATGTGGATCCAGAGCCGGACCGAATCGCCGGCCTGCTCGGCCGAAACGGCATCGTCGAAGTCACGGGCGGTAGCGGGATCGACCGTGAAGGTCGGGAGCGCAGTCAGGTCCCTTCGCTCGACATCGTGGGACGGTGGGGCTTCGGCCTCGGCCTCGACCGCTTTCGGGAAGCCACGCCTGCCCAGTCGGTCCAGGACCAGTGCCTCGACCACGTCCCGTGCGACTGCGGGATCTCCCAGCTGCTGGAGGAGCTTCGCCCTTCCCCCCCGCTCCTCGATCCAGGCCAGGCTGCCGGCCCGGGGCCGTGACTTTCGTTCGAACGGCAGCTGCGGCCCTCGGTCGAAGAGCGGTACCGCCACCGGGTAACGCCCCCGGCGTTCGACAGTCGCAACGAACCGGGGCCGCCCGGTCCGGCCCGATGGAGTCCCGTTCACCTTCGTCTGTCCCGGGTCACTCGGTGCGATCCCGGAGGATCCGGATGGCCCGTCCGAGCTGGGCGTCGGAGGCTCCACTCCCCTCACTGACCGCGACGTCAGGGCGGAGCCCCTTCCCGGCCAGCGATTCGCCCTCGGCGGTCAGGAACTCGCCGATCGAGAGGTCGAGGGCACCGCCGCCCTCGAGCTCGATCAGCTGCTGGAAGAGGCCCTTGCCGAAGGAACGCGTACCGACCAGCGGTGCATTCCCGTACTTCCGGACGACCGCAGCGAGGATCTCGGCTGCCGAGGCGGTGCCCCGATCCATCAGGACGACCACCGGTGGCAGGTCGAGCTCGCCCCCTTCGGTCCGGTAGATCCGGTTGCCCTCGACCCGCGAGCGGGTCTCGACCACCGGGCGCCCCTTCGGTGCGAAGAGGCTCGAAGTGGAGATGGCCTCGGGAAGAAGTCCCCCTCCGTTGCCCCTCAGGTCGAGCACGATCCCCTCGGCTCCGCGCCGGGTCACCTTGCGCAGGGAGCCCTCGAGGGCCGTGCCGGCGCCCTCGCTGAAACCGGCGAGTGAGACGTAGCCGATCTTCTGCCCATCCCTCTCGAGGATCCGCCCTTCGCTGACCGGTACCTGGATCTCCTCGCGGACCAGCCTTACCGACCTCTTCGACCCCTCGCCCGATGCCTTTACCCCGAGCACCACCGGGGTGCCCTCCGGTCCCTTGATCCTCATAACCACCGAGTCGACCCCGTCACCGGCGATCGATTCGCCGTCGACCGAAACGATCAGGTCGCCGGTCTCGATTCCGCCCCGTTCCGCAGGCGAGTCCCCAAATACCCTGCCGACCACCAGGCCGCCCTCGACCAGGTCGCCGACCGTCATGCCCACTCCGGAGAAGGTTCCCTCGATCGCTTCGTTGAAAGTTTCGAGCTGCTTCGGGTCGAAGTAATGGGTGAAGCGATCTCGGTAGCGGCGTCTGAGCTGATCGACGATGCCCTCGACCGAGGAACGCTCGAGCTGGTCGGTGTCGGTCGATCGCCAGTAGTAGTCCTCGACCAGCTCGGTGACCTCATCGGAGAGCGACTGTTCCCCGATCCCCTGGACCCAGCCGAACGGCGCCGGCATCTCGACCGTGGACTGGGCCAGCAGGATGCCGGCGAACAGCCCGACGAAGCCGGCGATGACCGCTGTCCAGGCGGTCTTCAAGCGGCCTTGGCCGGGGAGGTCAGACCTTGAGGAACCGGCGGAGCGTCAGCCCCGAACCAAGGGCCGAGACGAGGACGGCAGCTCCGAACAGGCAGGCGACTAGAAGGATGAAGGAAACGGAGTCCTGTGCCTCGAGCAGCGCGAAGCTGTCGGAGAGGGGATCCACGATCGTGATCTTGCCGACCCACAGGACGATTATCGCAATTGCCCCTCCGAGCATGCCGACGATCACGCCCTCGATCATGAAGGGCCAGCGGATGAACCACCGGGTGGCACCGACCAGGCTCATGACCTCGATCTCGCGCCGCCGGGTGTAGATCGAAAGGCGGATCGTGTTTCCGACCAGGAGCAGGGAGGCCGCTACGAGGAGGATCGTGATCACGGTCAGCACCAACTTGAGTGCGCCGGTCACCTCCTCGATCTTCTCGGCAGTCGCCTGTCGGTCATCGACGTCCTTGATGATTGGCGAGATCCAGGCCGGGCTGCCCGGGCTACCCCCGGGTGCCTGCATCGCGGCCCGGATCGCCTCGAGGTTGGCGGCATCATCGGGCTTGACGATGAAGTTGGCGGGCAGCGGGTTTCCCTTCAGCTCCTTGAGGACGTCCCGGTTCTCCTGGCCGTAGTCCTTGCGGAACTCGGTCAGGGCGTCGTCCTTGCTCAGGTAGGTGACGCTCTTTACCTTGGGTACGTCCTCGATCTGGCGCTGGAG
>VEQW01000091.1 GCA_018883025.1 Solirubrobacterales bacterium
GGTGGGCCCCCCGGATGCGCCCTGCTGGACGACCTGGGCACCGAGGGAATCTGCGATCAGGTCGGGCGGGAGGTCGATCATGACTGCCCCCCGAGGTGCCGCCGGGCGACTTCCCGGTCATCGAAGGGGATCTTTCGACCGTCCTCGAACTCCTGGCCCTGTTCGTGCCCCTTGCCGGCAATCACCACCGTGTCCCCCGGGCCCGCCACCTCGATCGCACGCCCGATCGCAGCGTCCCGATCCACCTCGACCACGACCTCGCAACCTTCCGGGATCCCCGCCGCCACCTCCCCGACGATCCGCTCGGGCGGCTCCGACCGGGGGTTATCCGAGGTCACGACGGTCAGGTCGGAGAGCCTTCCGGCCGCGTCGCCCATCAACGGCCGCTTGCCCCGGTCGCGATCCCCGCCGGCGCCGATCACCGTGATCAGCCTGTTCCGGGTGAGCTCCCTGGCCGCCTCGAGGACGTTTGCGACCGAGTCGGGGGTGTGGGCGTAGTCGACGAACACGGCGAAGACCTGGCCTTCATCGACCGGCTCCAGCCTGCCGGGTACCGGCGAGGCTCCGGCGAGGCCACGAACCGCTGCCTCCGGCTCGACCCCGAGCGAGATCGCCCCGGCCAGGGATGCCAGTGCATTCGAGACGTTGAAGGCCCCGGCCAGGGGCACCTCGACCCGAAGCTCCCCATCCGGGGAGTCGACCGTGAACCGGGAACCGGTCCGGTCGAACTCGATCCCACGGGCCGTGAAATCCGCCTCCTGCCCGGCGCTCGAGAAGGTGGTGGCGCCGAATTCCCCGGCCAGCCGCCTGCCGTGGGGGTCATCGGCGTTGACCAGGGCGACCCCTGGCTCCATCTCGAAGAGGCGTCGCTTCGCCAGGAAGTAGGACTCCATGTCGCCGTGGTAGTCGAGGTGGTCCTGGGTCAGGTTGGTGAAGACGGCCAGGTCGAACCGGATCGCATCGGCCCGGTGCTGGTCGAGGGCGTGGGAGGAGACCTCCATCACGCAGGCCGAATCCCCTTCGTCGAGCATGCGCCGGAAGGTCGCCTGGAGGTCGACCGACTCCGGGGTGGTCCGCTCGACCTCCTCCTCCCTCCCTCCAACCACCTGCCGGACGGTCCCGATCAGGCCGGTCTGCCTGCCGTCTGCCTCGAGCAGGTCCCTGAGCAGGAAGGCCGTGGTCGTCTTGCCGTTGGTGCCGGTGATCCCGGCCACGGTCAGCGATGCGGTCGGATCCCCTTCGAACTCGGCCGCGATCGGGGCCATCGCCTGGCGGACGTCGGGGACCTCCACCTCGGCAACCCCGAGTCCGAGCGGGCGGTCGACCACCAGGGCCGATGCCCCGGCCGAAACGGCTTCGGGTGCAAAACGGTGCCCGTCGGTCACCGAGCCCGGAACGCAGAAATAGAGCCATCCGGACTCGACCTTCCGGTTGTCGTAGGCCAGTCCGGAGACCTCGGTCGAGGGGTCGCCCTCGATTTTCGCGTCCTCGAGGCGACCGGCGATCTGGTCGAGCCGCATCGCCTGATTCTAGGTAGCTAGTCGGTGGGTACCCCGAGGTAGGGCAGGGCGAACTCGGCTATCTGGCCGAAGGCTGGCGCGGCGACCTCACCGCCCGAGTAGCCGTAGCTCGGTTCGTTGACCATCACCGAAACGACGATCTCGGGGTCCTCGACCGGGGCCATCCCGACGAAGGACGCGACGTAGCGGGTCTCGGAGTAGCCGCCGTCCTCGGCGATCTGGGCCGTCCCGGTCTTGCCCGCGGCCGAGTAGCCGTGGACGTCGACCTCGGAGGCCGTACCGCCCGCTGCGAGGACCCCCTCGAGCATCCTCCGGACCTCGAGGGCAGTCTCCGGGGAGACGACCTCCCTGCCACGGTCGACCGGGATCTCCCGTCCGGCCACCGACTGGACGAGTCGGGGCTTCCTCAACTTGCCGTCGCTGGCGAGTGCCGCATAGGCGGTCGCCATCTGCAACGGGGTGACCGAGAGGCCCTGGCCGATCGGAAGGTTGATCATCGTCGTGCCCGACCAGTCCTCGTAAGGGGGGACGATCCCCTGCTCCTCGGCCGGGAACTCGACCCCGGTCTGGTTCCCGAACCCGAACCGCTCGATCCACTTCGAGAAGCTCCTGCCCCCGACCCCCATCCCGATCGTGATCGCGCCGACGTTCGAGGACTGGGCGAGGATGTCGCCGACGCTCAAGGTGACCGTGCCCCGCGGGTGTGCCTCCTCGACCGTTCGGTCGTAGAGGGTGTAGGTCGGGGCCAGGGTGAAGGCGCTCTCGGGGGTCACCGTGCCCTGTTCGAGGGCCGAGGCGACGGTGATCGCCTTGAAGGTCGAGCCCGGCTCGTAGGTGTAGGAGGTGGCGACGTTCCGGAGGTCCTCCTCTTCAGCATCCTCGAGGTGGTCGAGGTCCAGCCCGGGGTAGTTGGCCATCGCCAGGACATCCGAAGTGTGGGCGTCGAGCACGACCATCGAGGCGTTGACCGGATCGTTCGCATCCCCCACCTCGGTCATTACCCGCTCGGCCTCGGCCTGGATCGCCGAATCGAGGGTCAGCTGGATCGGCTGGCCGTCTTGGGGATCGGTCAGGGTCTCGAACGAGATCGGCGACTGGGTCGCGTCCTGGACGATCAGCTGTTCGCCGTCGACCCCGTGCAAGACCCCGTCGTACTGCTGCTCGAGCCCGGTCAGCCCCTTGCCCTCCGGGGATACCGCGCCGACCACCTGGGCCGCCAGCTCGCCCTGGGGCCGGGTCCGGATCGTGTCGGGATGCTGGCCGATCGCCTCGTAGCCCAGCCGCTCGACCGCGGCCGCCCTGACCAGGTCGACCTTCTTCTCGACGTAGGAGAAACCGCCCTCGGCAGTGATCGAGTCGAGCACGTCCGTCGGGTCCGCCCCGAGTGCGTTGGCCAGCTCCTCGGCCTGCTTCGGAGCATCGGTCACCTGGTAGGGGGTCGCGAAGATGCTCATTCCCGGCTCGGAGCCCGCCAGGGGCCTGCCGGAGCGATCCTGGATCTCCCCTCGAAGGCCCGGTACCTGGAGGACTTCCTGCTGCTGGCCCCGGGCATCCCGGGCGAAGGCCTCGCCGTTCACCCCCTGGAGCCAGAACGAGCGGGCGAACAGGCCGAGCAGGAGGAGGAGGGACGCGAAGAAGAGGAGACCGACCCGAGCCTGGGGACGGATCACTTGGGGGTCATCCCCCTTCGGCGGCGAGCCTTTGGGCGGCCGCGGCGATGTCTTCCGGGGAGTGCTCGACGAAACGGACCATGGTCGGATCGGGCGAGACCATGCCCATCTCGGTCGCCCCCTCCCTCACCTCGGGTACTGAGACTGCCGCTATCCCGGTCGACTCGAGGATCGCGTTTCGCCTCTCGAGCGCCTGGGTCTGGGTCAGGTTCCTGCTCGCCTGGGTGCCGAAGCTGACCGCGACGAGGTTGACCGCGACCAGCCCGGTCAGGAGGATCGCGATGACCACGATCCAGGTGCGGGTCCGGGAGAGGCCCTTGACGGCGCCCGAGTCCGGCAGGGCGACCACCGCCTGGGCAACCCGGGCGGAGTGGGTGGCGAAGGTCTTCCTCCGCCTCGCGGCGTGGCGGGCAGGACGCGGGGCCGGACGGGGCACCCGACGGCGCGAGGGCGCCGGCAGCACGGAGGCGGCCTGGGTCGGAGGGGCCATCAGTCACCCTCCTCCAGCTTGAGGGCCACCCGGAGTCGGGCCGACCTCGCCCGGGGGTTCCGCTCCACTTCCTCTGCGGACGGCATCACCGGACGCCTGGTCAGGAGTTCGGCCTCGGGCTCGTGCCCGCAGACGCAGACCGGGATCTCGGGCGGGCAGGTGCAGCCCTGGGCAAGTCCGGCGAAGAAGCGCTTGACCCTGCGGTCCTCGAGCGAATGGAAGGAGATGACCCCCATCCGACCACCGACCGGGATCACGTCCCAGGCGATCGGCAGGGCGGCGTCGATCGACTCGAGCTCACCATTGACGGCTATGCGGAGAGCCTGGAATGTCCTCCGTGCCGGATGGGCAGAACCGAACCGGGCCGCGGTCGGCATCCCGGCGCGGGCTGCCTCTGCAAGGTCTGAGGTCGTCTCGAGCGGGCGCCTGGCGACGATCTCCCGGGCGATGCCAGCGGAGTAGCGCTCCTCGCCGAGGGTTTTCAGGACCTGGCGGATCCTCGACTCGGGCCACTCGTTGACGATCGTCGCCGCGGTCAGCTCCTGGCGCGGATCCATCCGCATGTCGAGCGGCGCCTCGTGGGAGTAGGAGAAGCCGCGCTCGGCGGCATCGAGCTGGAGCGATGACATTCCGAGATCCATGTAGATGGCGTCGACCCCTACCCCCTCCTCGCGCAGGGCCAGCAGGGCCTCGCTGAACTCGCCGGAGATGAACCGGGTACGACACCCGGCCTCCGCCTCGAAGGCGGCGAACCTCTCGGCTGCGACGGGATCGCGGTCGATCGCGATCAGGGTCCCCTCCGGGCCGATCCGCTCGGCGAAGAGGCGGGCGTGGCCTCCGCCACCGAAGGTGCAGTCGACCACCGTCTCGCCCGGCTTTGGGTCGAGCAGGTCGACCAGCTCGGTCGCCAGGACTGGCACGTGGTCTTCGGCCGGTGGGTTCACTGTCCGCTCCCAGGCCGTGAGCGCCGCAGCGGCGGTCACGCTCCCGCCTCCGACATGCCCTCGGCTATTTCGGGGAACTCCTTGCGGAGTTTCTCCTGCTCGCTGTTCCAGCTCTTGGTCGACCAGATCTCCAGATACTCCCCTGCGCCGATGACGGTGCAGGAGTCCTTCAGGCCCGCGCTCTCGGCC
>VEQW01000092.1 GCA_018883025.1 Solirubrobacterales bacterium
GATCCGCCCGGCCGCTTCGGCGACTACCCGCTCGAAGTCCCCCGGATCCCCCCTGCTCTCGATTTCAGTCGCAGTTCCCGGAAGTGGATCGAGCAGGGGCAGGGCTCGCTCATGGAGACCGGTCGCCCGCCCGAGTGCAGCCTGGACCACGGTCTCGGGATCGGTACCCCCCGTCACCACGAGATTGACGGTCATCGAAGTCGAGCCGGCCGAGCGTTCGAGCAGGAGTTCCGGCAGGACCATCCTCGCCGGGGGAAACGGCTCCCATTCAGGACTTCCGCCGCCCTCGTCGTCGAAGGCGAAGCCCCCGCACCAGACCGGACCCGTCCTCGCCGCTATCTCCTCCGGGTCGAGAACGATCGCCTCACCGGAGAGGTGGGCACACTCGGCCGCCAGGTCGAAGAAGCGGTCACGCCCACGGGAGACGATCGAGTCGGCTACCCCGATCCCGGCGAGGGAGACCGATCCGCCTCCCTGCTCCCAGCAAAACCAGTCGTCGTCGGCTCGTCGCGAGGCGAAGGCTGTTGCGACGGGGTCGGAAACCCCCGAAGGAACGGTCACCGAGACAACCGTCTTCCTGCCCCGTTCCAGCGCCTTCGAGACGGCATCCCGAAGGCCCTCCTCCAGCTGCTCGAGCAGCCCGGGGCCGGCGGTCACTCGCCCCGGGAGAGCGCCACCTCGCCTGTCCTGACCATCTCGAGCAGACCGTGAGGCCGGAGCATCTGTTCGAACGCCTCGATCTTGTCGTACGAGCCCGTTACCTCGATGATCAGGGCCCGGCGCGAGACGTCGACGATCTTCGCCCTGAAGATCTCGGCGAATTGAACGATCTCGGCCCGACTCTCGACCGCTGCACTGACCTTGAACAGGGCGAGCTCCCTGGCCACCGTGAGGTCGGGCTCCATGTCCCGGATCTTCAGGACGTTGATCAGCTTGTGGAGCTGCTTGGTGACCTGATCGATCGGATGGACGGCACCATCGAGGGTCAGGGTGATCCTGGAAACCTCGGGATCGTCGGTCGGACCGACCGCGAGCGTGTCGATGTTGAAGCCCCTGCGCGAGAAGAGGCCGGCAACCCGGGCGAGGACGCCCGGTCGGTTCTCGACCAGGATCGAAAGCACGTGCTTTCGGCCGGTGAGTGACCTGCCGGTCCGCAGATCCTCGAGCCTGACCATCTCCGGCGATCCCATCAGCCCACCATGTCCCTGGCGGCGTTGCCTGCCGGAATCATCGGGTAGCAGTTCTCTAGGGGGCTCACCCGGACGTCGAGCAGGGCCGTTCCGTCGTGATCGAGGGTTGCCCTCATCATCTCTTCGAGATCGGCCTCGTCATCGCACCGCAGACCCTTCGCGCCGAAGGCCTCGGCGAGCTTTGCCCAGTCGGGACTCGTTCCGTTGTCGACCCCGCTGTAGCGGCCGTCCCAGAAGAGCTCCTGCCACTGGCGGACCATGCCCATGAAGCCGTTGTTCATGAGGAAGACCTTGACCGGGATGTCCTCGGTCACCGCCGTCGCGAGCTCCTGGACGTTCATGATCAGGCTGCCGTCGCCAGCGACGCAGACCACTTCCTCGCCCGGACAGGCGACCTTCGCTCCGATCGCCGACGGAAGGCCGAATCCCATCGTTCCGAGGCCCCCCGAGTTGATCCAGCGATGGGGTTCGTTGAATCCGTAGTACTGGGCAACCCACATCTGGTGCTGGCCGACATCGGATGTGACGAAGGCGTCGCCCTCGGTGACCTTGTGGAGCATCTCGATCATGAACTGCGGCTTGATCTCACCGTCCGAGCCCGGCTCATAGGTGAGCGGGTACTCCTCCTGCCAGCCCCGGATCCGGCTCCACCAGCCATCCAGCCTCTCTTGCTCGGTCTGGAGGGCCCGGTATTCGCCGGTCAGCTTGGGAAGGATCAGCTTGGCGTCCCCGACGATCGGGATGTGGGCCGGGACGTTCTTTGAGATCTCGGCCGGATCGATGTCGATATGGATGATCTTTGCGTTCGGTGCGAACTCGGAGAGCTTGCCGGTGATCCGGTCGTCGAATCGGGCACCGATCGCAACGATCAGGTCGGCCTCGTCCATCGCGTAGTTCGCGGCCCGGGTGCCGTGCATGCCGAGCATTCCCAGCCACTGGTCGGAGTCGGAAGGGAATGCCCCGAGGCCCATCAGGGTCGAGGTGACCGGGAACCTGTCCGACATCGCGAACTCCCGGAGTTCAGTCGCTGCATCGGCGTGGATCACACCGCCTCCGGTGTAGAGGATCGGTCGCCTGGCGTTGGCAAGGGCCTTGGCCGCGAGCCTGATCTGCTTGGCATTTCCCTCGACGATCGGCCGGTACCCGGGAAGCTCGACCAACTCGGTCGGTGGCGTGTAGGAGATCTCCTCCCTGATCAGGTCCGAGGGGATGTCGACGAGGACCGGTCCGGGCCGCCCAGTGGAAGCGATCCTGAAAGCGTGGTGAATGTACTCGGGTATCTGCGAGGCCTCGGTCACCAGGGCCGAGTGCTTGACGATCGGCAGGGTGATCCCGACGATGTCGGCCTCCTGAAAGCCATCGGTCCCGATCAGGTCGCTCCTGACCTGCCCCGTGACGAAGACGGTCGGGATCGAGTCCATCATCGCGTCGGCTATCGCGGTGACCAGGTTGGTCGCCCCTGGACCCGAGGTTCCGAAGGCAACACCCGTCCTGCCCGACGCATGGGCGTAGCCCTCCGCCGCGTGCCCCGCCGCCTGTTCGTGGCGGGCCTGGATATGCCTCAGATCGGCGTCGACGAGCGCGTCGTACGTGGGCAGGTTCGCACCTCCGGGAATTCCGAAAATGTGCTCGACGCCCTCGTGTACGAGGGCCTCCATTAGTGCGTCGGCGCCCCTCACAGGACCGTCAATCCTAGCAACGGGGTCAGGTTTCCCTGGCTACCGAAAGCGCTCCGCCCTCGAGCTCACCGGGGTTCCACTTGGTCTTCGGCGTGATCGCCCGGAAGATCACCCTCTCCCGGTACCGGTCGATTTCTTTCAGCATCGAATGGACCAGCTCTTCGCCGAGGTAGTGGGGCTCGAGGCCGAGGTCGAGCAGCTTCTGGTTGGAGGCGTTGTAGTAGTGCTGCTCGAGCTCGACCCTCGGGTTCGGGAAGCTTTCGATCGTGACGTCGAAGCCGACCCTTCCGGCGGCTTCGGCGACGAGATCTGCCAGCTCGGAGACCGTGAACTGCTCGGTGAACTGATTGAAGACCCTGAACTCCCCCCGATCGGCAGGATTGAGCGTGGCGAGTTCGACGCAGCGGAGCGTGTCCCTGATGTTCAGGTAGCCCCGGGTCTGTCCCCCTCCGCCGTAGACCGTGAGCGGATGACCGACCACGGCCTGCACGCAGAACCGGTTCAGCACGGTGCCGAAGGTCTCGTCGTAATCGAACCTGGTCGCGAGCCGTGGGTCGAGGGCGGTCTCATCGGTCTCGATTCCGTAGACGACCCCCTGGTTGAGATCGGTCGCCCTCAAGCCCCAGATCCGGGTGGCGAAATGGATGTTGGTCGAGTCGTGGACCTTCGAGCAGTGGTAGAGCGATCCGGGCAACTTGGGGAAGGGCAGGGTGTCCTTGCGACCGTTGTGCTCGATCTCGATGTACCCCTCCTCGATATCGATGTTCGGGGTGCCGTACTCCCCCATCGTCCCGAGCTTGATCAGGTGGGCATCGGGCACGTAGGACTGCATCGAGAACAGGAGGTTGAGGGTCCCGATCACATTCGTCTGCTGGGTCTCCACGGCGGCCTGCCGGGAACGCATCGAGTAGGGCGCCGAGGGCTGTTCGCCGTAATGGATGATCGTCTCCGGGAGGGTTTCGGCCACGACTTCGTCGAGGAACTCGGCGTCCTCGATCGATCCGATCCGGGCTTCGACCCGCTTCCCTGAGACTTCCTCCCACGCCTCGATCCGGTCCTCCAGCGGAAGGATCGGGGTGAGCGAGTCGGTCGACTGGGCGAGATGCCAGCGCCGACGGGAAAAATTGTCGACGACGGTCACTTCGTGGCCTTGCTGCGAGAAACGCATCGCGGTCGGCCAGCCGAGGTAACCGTCCCCGCCGAGTATCAGGATCCGCATGACAGACGGGAGCCTAGCGTGTCGGGGCCCTCACTAGGATCGGGCGGGTGAGGCTGGCAGCGCTCCTTCTGATCGTCCTCGCCGGGCTCGCCCTGCGACTCGACGCTGCCTGGGACGGGGCCGAGGAGAACCTGCCCGACTCTGCTGCCTATGAGCGCCTCGCCAGGGGCCTGGCGACGGAAGGAAGGTTCGACCAGGTCGGCCCCGGTCTTCCTGCCTGGATCCAGCCCGCGACCAACTATTCCCCGGGCCTGCCCCTCCTGATTGGGGGATTCTTCGAGCTGGCCGGAACCGATGACGCCCGCGCTGCCAGGATCTTCCTCGCCCTGCTGGCAAGCCTCGCGATCCCGGTCACGTTCCTCCTCGGCCGCGAGCTTTCCGGCTACTGGGCCGGCCTGATCGGCGCTGCCGTGTTCGCCTTCTACCCGACCCTGATCTTGGATTCCGGAATGCTCCTCACCGAGGGACTTGCTGGGCTCCTGATCGGTCTGGCCCTGTTGACGCTCTTCAGGTTGAAGGACGCCGGTCCAGGTCCGGCCTGGATCGTGCCTGGCCTGCTGTTCGGACTGGGCGCGATGGTCCGACCCGAGTTCCTGCTCGTCTGCCTGGTCGTCGCTGCGACCGTCGCCGTGGGGCGCCGAAGCACCGGAATCCGATCCGCGCTCGCCGGGCCGCTGATCCTGGTCGCTGCCACCCTCCTCGTGAT
>VEQW01000093.1 GCA_018883025.1 Solirubrobacterales bacterium
GCCCACCGGTGATCGAGGTGAGGAAGTGGAGCCGTCCCCACTGGTCGGCCGCCGGCATCGAGGCCGTGTCCTCGACCATTTCCGTCCGGGTGAAGGATGTACCCGCTCCGGCCGGTCGGGTGAACAGAACGGCACCCTGATCGGAGTCTGCGGTTATGCCGACGATCCCGTTCGGGAGGACGGCCGCTCCCGTCGGAAGGAGCGTTTCGGGGTCGGTTGCCGATCCGACCTGGTCGGTCTCGGCAAAGGACGAGTTGGCTCCGTAGACCCTTGCTTCGATCCGCTGTCCGGCCGGCGGCCCCTCCTCCTCGTAGCCGAAGGCAACGACCCCGGTCCCGTCGGTACCCCAGGCCGCGAAGGGGGTGATGTCGGGCGACTCGGTGGAAGGAGTCACCGGGAGGGTCGGGGCGATCCTTGCCGGTGCCTGGCCGACTCCCGCCTGGCCCGTCCAGGGAGGAACGAGCCCGGTATCGCTCCGGCAGCCCGAGGCCGTTCGCCCACCCGGGGAGATCGCAAGGGCGACCGGCCCCACGCAGGACCCGGCCGGACCTGCCGCTTCGGGTGGACCGAGCGGTGGTCGGACCGTCTGCTCGGACGCCGGACCGGAACCGCCCGCCTCCCAGGCGATCAGCGCCGTCCCGTCGGGGGCGAAGGCGAGCGTGGGAAGACCAGTTCCCGAGACGGACGAGAGCTGCTCGAAGCCACCGAACGGCGCGCCCCCGGTCCGCGCCTTCAGGCCGGTCGTGAGCGGTCCGCCCAGATCCTGGCGGAGGTAGGTGAACAGCTGCTCACCGGTCGGTGAGACCCACGGCTCGGCAAAACCCACGAATCCGCCTTCGTCGGCGACGAGGGGGGTCACCGGGTTGCCGGCAGAGGCCTTCCCTGCCCCGCCCGCCAGCAGGCAGGCAACGGCCAGGGCTGCGACCAATCTGCCTTTGGCGTTCCTTTCCATCGGCATGCCTTACTCCAAACCCGCCGGAGTCCCCTTCGGAGCGGGGTCCCGGCAAGTTCGTACCGCTACTCCTTCGGGGCCAGAAGCCCTTTCTCCTCCAGGTAGGCGATCAGCTTCGCAGCCGACTCCTCCGGCTCCTCTTCCTCGGTCTTCAGGGTGAGCTCGGGGTTCAGGGGCTCCTCGTACGGATCCGACACCCCGGTGAACTCCTTGATCTCCCCGGCGAAGGCCTTCTCGTAGAGGCCCTTGACGTCCCGCTCGGCGCAGGCGTCGACCGACGCCTCGATGTAGACCTCGATGAACCGATCGCCCATCATCTCGCGGGCTTCGTCGCGGATCTCCCGGTAGGGGGAGATCGCGGCCGTGATCACCGGCACGCCGTTCCTGGAGAGCAGGTCGGCGACGAAGGCGATCCTCCGGATGTTGGTGTCGCGGTCCTCCTTCGAGAAGCCGAGCCCCTTCGAGAGGTTCTCCCGGACGACGTCGCCGTCGAGGATCTCGAGCTTCGAGCCACGGTCGGTCAGCTCCTCGGCCACGATGTGGGAAATGGTCGTCTTGCCGGCTCCGGAGAGCCCGGTGAACCAGAGTGTGTAGCCCTGCTGTTCGGCCATCTTCAGTCTTTCCTGCCTTTCGTCTCGTTCAGTCTGCGTTGTCTTCTTCGCGGTAGGCGTCGATCAGGATCTGCGCCACCTCGGGCCGGGAGAACTCGGGCGGCGGCATCTCGCCGTTGCCCAGCATCTCCCTCACCTTCGTCCCCGAGAGGAAGAGGTGGGATTCGGAATCGTGCGGGCAGGTCTTGCCGGAGGCCAGTCCCTCGCACTCGTTGCACCAGAAGGTGTGCTCGAACATCAGTGGCTCGATCCCCAGCTCGTCGATGTCGATGTCGTCGAAGATCAGCTGGGCGTCGTAGGTGCCGTAGTAGTCACCGGCACCGGCGTGGTCGCGACCGACGATGAAGTGGGTCGCGCCGTAGTTGCGGCGGATGATCGCGTGGAGGACGGCCTCGCGGGGGCCTGCGTAATGCATCTTCGCCGGCTTGACCCCGAGGATCACCCGGTCTTCGGGGTAGTAGTCCTCCATCAGGACCTCGTAGCACTTCATCCGCACGTCGGCCGGGATGTCGCCCGGCTTCGTCTTGCCGATCAGCGGGTGGATGAACAGCCCGTCACAGGTCTCGAGTGCGGCCTTGGTCAGGTACTCGTGGGCCCGGTGGATCGGGTTGCGGGTCTGGAAGGCGACGATCTTCTTCCAGCCACGGTCGGCGAAGGCCTTCTTCGACTCCTCCGGGGTGAGGTAGCGCCGCATGAAGGCCTCCTCGTGGTCGGGCAGGTCATCGACCTCGATCGGGCCGGCGATGCACCGGTTCCCCTCCTCGTAGATCGCGGCGACGCCGGGATGCTCGGAGTCGGTGGTGCCGTAGACCTGCTCGGCCTCCACCTCGACGTCCCGGTCGAAGATCTCGTTGACCGTGATCCGACCGAGGTGCTTTCCCTCGTCGGAGGAGAGCTCGACCACGTCGCCGACCTCGCACTCGAAGTCGGTCGCCAGGGTGATCGGGATCGGCCAGTACTCGCCGTCCGAGGTCCGCATCTGGCCGCAGACGTTTCGCCAGTCTTCCGACCCCTGGAAACCGGTCAGTGGGGCAAACCCACCGATCCCGATCATCTCGAAGTCGGCCGTCTGCCTCTCGCTCAGTTGAAGTCTCTTCTCGCTCATCTGGTCGTTTCGTTTCCTTCCGGTATTCCGGTCATGGCCCGGCGCCTGGTTTTTCTCGTCTCCCGCTTCCCCAAGAACCGGCCGCCGGGACCGGGGGAATGTAGAGCAACGGACCGCCTCGCGGCCGTTTCCGTCAGCCCTGCCCTAGTTGATCCCGCACTCCACCTTGCCGAGTCCGAACCACCGGCCGTCACGGGCCGACTGCCCCGGATGGACCGGCACCGTGCAGTGGGTGCAGCCGATCGAGGGGTAGCCCTGGTCGTGGAGCGGGTTGTAGGGGATCCCGTGGGAGTTCAGGTGGGTCCAGACGTCCCGCTCGGTCCAGTCGGCCAGCGGGTTCAGCTTCCAGAGTCCGAACCGGGCATCCCAGCTGAACTTCGGAGCCCCAGCCCTGGTCTGGGAGTCCTGCCGACGGATCCCCGACACCCAGCACTCGACCTCCGAGAGGGCCCGCTTCATCGGCTCGACCTTGCGAATCGCACAGCAGGCGTCGGGATCGCTCTTCCAGAGCTTGTCGCCGTAGAGCCTCGCCTGTTCGTCGAGCGGGATCGAGTCGTAGCGCTCGAACTCGACCCCGAACCGTTCGGCGAGGCGATCGCGGGTCGCGTACGTCTCGGGAAAGAGGACGTCGGTGTCGAGGTAGAAGAAGCGTGCGTTCGGGTTTATCTCGGTCGCCAGGTGGAGGATGATCGAGCTCGTCTTCTGGAACGAGCAGGCGAAGTAGAGGTCCTCGCCGAACTCCTCGAACCCCCAGGAGATAACCCCCGAGGCATCCATCGGCTCGAGCTTGGCCGCGATTTCCTCGGCGTCGAAGCGCTCGGGGGAGCGGAGCGCCTCCCTCGAGGCCTGGCTTGCCACCGGTTCCATCGCTTAAACCAGCCTCATCCCGGTCGGTTCAGGGCGGGCAGAGATGGACGACCGCTCCTGTGGGAGGCACGGCACATCGAAATGGCACCCTCGGTGGGGGAAAGGTCGGAACACGCGACCTCCCAAGATACCCTGCCGGGCCTTCAGGGAGGGCAGGAAACGGCCTTCGGACCCCGCTTTTCAGGCCCGATCACGCTTCCGGAGCCGCTCAGTTGACTTCTTTGCCCTCGATCAGGAAGGCGACCCGCACGTGGGCTCGGTATTCATCGAGGTTCTCGCCCCGGATCCCGGTCGAGACGATGTCGACCGCCCGGATGTTCCGGATCGAGTCCTGGGCCTGTTTCAGGGCCTGCTGGGCGGCGTCGTCGGTCGAAATCCTGGAACTGCCGACCAGCTCGATGATCTTCACGACTGTCATCCCTCACTCCTCTCCTTTGGGCGGTTCATTCTGCCGGACCGGGGCGGGGGTTGCTCAGCCGAACCCGGGAGGGTTACCCGGCCCGAACTCCTCCTTGGCCGAGACGCCGTCGATCAGGGCCTGGCGGAGCCAGGGATCCATCTTCGGCGGGCCGGTCGGGAGAAGGGCAGGAGCCGTATCGGCGAGGAACCGTTCCAGGGCCGCCGCGATCGCAGCGCCTTCGGCCTCTGAAGGGGGTCCGCCGTTTCCAGTTCGGATCTCCACCGGTCGGTCCCTAGAGCGGGATGTTGCCGTGCTTTCGCTTCGGCTGGGGGACCCGCTTGGTCCTGAGCGTCCGGAGTGCCTGGATCAGCTTCGGCCGGGTCTCGCGGGGCTCGATCACGTCGTCGATGTAGCCGCGCTCGGCCGCCGAGTACGGGTTGGCAAAATGGGCCTTGTAGTCCTCGATCAGGGCCCCACGGCGCTCTTCGGGCGTGGGCGAGTCGGCGATGTCCTTGCGGTAAATGATGTTGACCGCGCCCTCCGGTCCCATCACTGCCACCTCGGCGGTCGGCCAGGCGAAGTTGAAGTCGGCAAGCATGTGCTTCGAGGACATCACGTCATAGGCGCCGCCGTACGCCTTCCTGACCACCACGGTCACCTTCGGCACGGTCGCCTCGGTGAAGGCATAGAGCAGCTTCGCCCCGCGCCGGATTATCC
>VEQW01000094.1 GCA_018883025.1 Solirubrobacterales bacterium
TTCGAGGACTCGGTGAATCTGGCCGAGGAGACGAAACGGCCACGGATCGACTACCCGTGGGCGCTGTTCGGTGGCCTGCTGGTCGCCGGCGGGATCTACGTGGCGGTGACCCTGATCGCCTCGATGGTCGTGCCGACGGCGACGCTTGCCGGATCGAGCGCCCCCCTGCTCGAGGTCACCTCGGTCGGCCCCCTTGCGGTCCCCGACCGGGTCTTCTCGGCGATCGCCCTGTTCGCACTCGCAAACGGAGCGCTGATCAACCTGATCATGGCCTCACGCCTTACCTACGGGATGGCCCGGGAGGGGGTGCTACCCGAAGGGCTCGGCCGTGTGCTGCCGAACCGACTCACCCCCTGGTCGGCGATCGCCTTCACCGCAACCCTTGCAGCGCTGATCCTGGTCTCGGGTGACGTGGGCGACCTGGCCGAGACGACCGTGCTCCTGCTGCTGGGCGTGTTCGCCACGGTCAACGTGGCCGTACTGGTGGTCCGAAGGAGGGACCCCGAACAGGGAGATTGGTTCCGCGCGCCGACCGCGATGCCGATCCTCGGGGTGATCGCCTCGATCGGCCTGATGACGACCAAGGACGCCGAGACCTTCGCCAGGGCAGGCGTCCTGCTTGCGGTCGGGATCCTCCTCTGGGCGATCAATCGCCTCTTATCCAGGCGCAATCCAGGCGAGTGATCGAGGTGCTCCTCAGGAGTCGCGCTTCTTGCGCTTGCGGGGAGCCTCCCCCCGGTCCGAGTCGCCGGGCCCCTCGGTGAGTTCACCCGTCTCGACCACCTCCTCGACCTCTACCTCCTCGGCCTCACCCTCGATCACCCCGTCGCCGGAGTCGTCCCCGTCGCGGTTGGCCCCGCCCCCGAAGAGCGGTCCGCCCTTCGGCCACGGTCTGGCCTCGCCGGAGCCCCAGGCAGGCGGCCTTCCGCCAGGAACCCAGCCGGCCAGCAGCAGACCCAGATAGATGAACCAGGCGAGGGTGAACAGCGTGAAGAACGAGAACACCACACCGAGTGCGATCCCGAGCGAGCCCCAGAAACGACTGAGTAGTCCGGTTCGAAGCCCCCAGAGCGCCGTGTAGACGACAGCGATCGTGAAGCCGAGCAGCCCGGCAAGGCCGAAGCCGGTCTCGATCCCGGCGACCGAGGTGGAGGTCCGCTCGTCCCGGGCCGCCTGCTCCTCACATGTCGCCCTGGGGTCGTCCGGCGCGGTCCCCTCCTTCTCCGCCTGGCGATCGAGGCATCGCTGGATCGCTGCCGGGCCGTCCTCGGTGAATTTCCCTGCCGCCTCGGTCACGGCGATCGCCCCGAGCAGCGACCCCGCGGCGAGGAAGATCGGGGCGACGATCACCACGCCGAGAAGCCCGGAGCGGACCCGCGAGGCCCTCGCAGCCGCCGCCTTGAACAGGAAGACGAGCGGAACCGCGAGCAGGAGCCAGCCGATCGCCTGAACGACGCTCGCCAGGACCAACGGTGTGGGATCGGCGTCGATGTCGCGGAGCTTCTCGGCCAGGCCGGCCGTGGTCCGGACCGCGGCGGCCGACTCACCGAAGGTGGCGAGTACCAGCGCGACGCCGGCGACCGAAGCGATTCCTGCCGGCAGAAGCCAGCGGCGCTCCCGCTCGACTATCGCTTCCCTCTCAGGCATTGGGCATCAGGATCGGTCCGGTTCGTTTCAGGTCGTGATCGGGCGGGGCGGTCAACCCTACCGCTCGGACTCCGCCGGATCCTCCCGGTCGGCGACCTCTCCTTCCGCCTCCTGGGTCCGCACCGGGTAGTACTCGTGGTCGACCGGCCCGACTACCCGGGATACCCGGTCGCCGACCCAGAGGACCAGGTCGAACAGCGGGGAGAAGAGGGCGATCGGTCGCTCCAGCGGGGAATCCCCGCCGGTCCGGCCACCCGGTTCACCGTCGTTCCCTCTCTCCCGCTCGGCCACGATCCGAATACGCTACCGCCGGCGTGGAGGTCGACCTGCCAAAGGTTCCCCTCGAAGCCGGACTCGGCCCGGAAAACCCGCCCTGCCCGGTCTGTGGGGAACCGATCTTTCCCTGGCTGGAACTCCCGGGTGGGGCCGGCCTGGCCCACCGGTGCGAGGAGTGCGGACTCGGGATCCTCGGCCCGGAAGGGGACCGGGCGAGCGTGCTGGCCGACCTGGAGAGCGGGGACTCGGGCGAGGGGTGGATCACCTACGAGAACCGGGATTCGACCCAGGCGCGGTTGACCGGCGGCGGGTGGGCCGGCCTCGAGACCGACCATGCCTTCCGTTTCAGCCCGGACGCAGTCGAGCTCCTGTTGGCCTCGGACGATCGCCTGGTCACCGACCGCCGGCCCCGATTGGGCAGATCGATCCCCGGGATGTGGCAGAGCCTGATCAACACCTTCACCTTCGGGCACAACGTCGCCCTGGGCGCCTTCGGCGCAAGCCGCTCGGTCAAGGCGGGTCAGGTCTGGATGCGTGCCCTGGACTGGTTCATCACCGCCGTCCTCGCGGTGCCGGTCCTGATCCTCTCGATACCGCTCGAGCTGATCGGGACCGCGACCGGCAGGTGCGGCCGCTACTCGATCCGTACGACCGGTCCCTGAGCCGAGCCTAAGGGCTGACCAGGAGGGAGAAGGCCTCGCCGGTCGCTTCGATCCCGGTCGCCTCCAGCTCGAGGCGCTCGGCCGTCGGAATCCTCCCGACCAGCGAATCGGCTGCCTCCCTGAGCAGCCGTGGCGAGTCACCGACCGAGATCAGGAGCACCCGGGCCTCGAGGTCCCGGAAACGGGCCGGGTCGAGCGACCAGTCGGGAACGGCGGGCAGCTCGACCAGGAATGACCTCGGGGCAAGGGGCCCCCGGTCTGCCAGGTCGCCGAGGCGAGCGGCCCCGGCACCGAGCGTCTCCAGGGCGCCGGAGAGGAAGAGTTCGTAGGCCGCCTCCGGACCCCCGGACTCGACCGATTCGCGAACCAGTTCCCCATCGGCCGAGACTCCCTCGGTCGCCCCGGTGAGCAGGCCGAGGATCGGCGGGTCGATCATCGCGACCGCCGCTACCCCGTCCGGACGGGAAAGGGCGATCTCGAGGGCAACCACGGCACCGAGGCCCTCACCCAGGATCGATAGGGAACCGCCTACCTCGTTCGGATTCCCGAGTGAAGCGAGGATCGCTGTCGCCTGTTCGGCGATCGAAGTCCGCCGGTAGTGCTCCGGGGCCGGGCTGGAACCCCAGCCCGTTCGGTCAGGAGCCGTCACCTCGACCTCGGCCGTGATCCGGTCCCTTGCCGCCTCGAAGAAACGGGCTGAGGTCCCGGTTCCGTGAATCGCAAGGGCTGCGGCGCCCTCGCCCCAGGTGGATGAATGCAGTCCGCTCAGCGAAGGCCCTGGCGGGCTTCCCTGACCAGGGTCACCGCCTCCGGAAAGACGATCCTGATCGCATCCCGGGCCTGCATCGCCTGCTGGTCTGGAGACCCGGTCAGCTCGAGTTGGCCAAGGGAGGCCACGGTCATCTCGACCGCCAGCCGGATCGCATTGTCGGCCCAGGCGACCTCCTGGGAGGACTGCATCTGCTCGGCCATCTCCTGCATTCGGGCGCGGAGCTCCTCGGGGTCTCCGAACATGTCGAACGGTGATCCTTCCATGAGTGAAATGTAGCCGTTTCGACCGGCCTGGCCAGCGAACTGGCCGTCGGACCCTCCTACGGTCGTCCCGGATGGGTGGAAGATCGGACATTGACGGCGAGTCGGGCTCGGCGACCGTCGAGCAGACCGGGCTCCTCGCCCTGCTCGGCCTCGCGTTTGCGACCCTCGTTCTGTTCATCGCCAGCGGTCTGGGCCCCGAGACCGGGCGGGGGCTGGCTACCAGGATCGCCAACCGGATCGCCTGCGGACCACTGGAACCGGGTCCCTGCCACAGGCACCCGGCGGTCGATGCGTACGGGCCGACCGTGGCTGCGGCCCTTCGGGCATACGCACCATCTGACCTTGTCCGGCAGGACGGACTCGGCCGGGGCCTCCTGCCCGTCGACTACCGGCGGTGCCGGATCCCGTCCTGCGCGGAGGTCGACCCCGCTCGACCAGAGCTCGACCTGACCCTCTCGAACCGAAGGACGACCCTGTTCACCGAGGCCTCGCGATCCGGGGGGAGGCTGAACCTGACCTGGTGGGCCTGGCGACCGGGGATCGGGTGGGATGCCAGCCGGAGGTCGGTCGGGACGGCCGAGGCCGAAGCCGTGCGGGGAACCCCGGTCCGCCTTTCCGACAGTCCCCTGTTGGTCCCACTCGAGGCCCTCGACGGCCGGAACCACACCCGGTTCGGGCCCGACGAGCGCCCTCCCTGGCAGTGGACCGTACCCTCGAACCACGATTCGCGAACGGAGTGATCCCCCGGCCCGGAATGCCTGTCCCGGCAGGCTTTTCGGCTCTTGGCCTGTTACTTTTCGCCGAATCGCTGAGTCCGTTTCCGAGAAGGAGGCCGAATGCGTCGCATAGTCCTGATCACCCTGCCGTTGGTTGCCGCAGTCGTCGTCGGTTGCGGAGGCAGTTCGGAGGTCTCCTCGCTCAAAGGCACATGGATCGGCACCGGAT
>VEQW01000019.1 GCA_018883025.1 Solirubrobacterales bacterium
GGTACATCGGCCACTCGTTCCCGGTCCCGGTCACCGTGTAGGCCGCAAGCGCAACCGCCCCCAGGGCCTTGATCGCCCCGGTCGAGAGCTCGCCCGAGGCGAGCGCCCGGAAGTGCCCCCGCCAGCCGCGGGGGCTGTCCTCGTCAGCCCCCAGTCCGAGCGCATCGTCGAGGATGCCGAGGAGGGAGATCCCCAGCAGGTAGACGATCCACCGTCGGAGTTCCGGATCGAGGAGGTCCAGTCCGGCCCTGTCGTCGAGCACGGCCAGTGGTGCGAGGGCGATGACCGAGCTGGTGACCAGCAGGACACCGAGCGGGAAGGCGAGCGCCTCGCCCCGGTAGTTGACCCTGGTGAACCCGGCGTCCACCAGCCCCCGAATCCCGGCCGGTACGACGGCGAGGGCGACCGCGAAGGCCACCGGAAGCCCGACCCAGTACACCTCCTACCCCGATCCCGCGGCAGAGGTCCCGACCGGCCTCGGCAGGAAGGAGTCCGCGCTTTCCTTGACGCCGAACTTGCCCTGGGCCCCGAGCAGGGCGTAGACGAGCGCAAGCTGGCCCGACTCGAGGTCGATCGAGTCCACCGAGGTCGTCCTCCTCGACTCGAAGAACGGGACGAAGGAGGGTCGGTCGTCGAGGGCCTCGACACCGACCAGGTCGGCCCCGGTCGAGGCCATACCGGCGGTCATCGAGGAGGAGAGCACCCGGGAGCCCCGTCTGGCCGGCCCATCAGGCTTGCCCTCCGGCAGCGGTCCGCGATAGAGGATCACCCCATTCAGCGAACCGAACTCACCGGATGAGGAAGCCATCAGCTCGGGGCGGGTCCGTTCGAACACGGTCCCTCCGAGCACTATCTGTCGGCCGACCGTCAGGCCGTACTCCGGAAGTCTCCCCCGGGTCGCACCCAGGTCGGAGAACCTCGTCCCTTCGAGTTCACCGGCAAGCGACTCGAGCGAGGGCGGCTCCCTGACCACACCGACTCCGGCCAGGGTCGCCCCCGCCTCCTCGAGGATCCCCTCGACCGGATCCGAGACACGATCCGGAAGCGTCCCAAACCCGATCAGGGCGTACCTCCGGCCGGCGAGGCGGTCGGCAACCAGGGGTGCGATCGTCACCCCTCCGAGCTCCCGGGCCCACCCGAGTTCCCTCCGCAGCTCCTCGTTCTGGGTGCGGGTCCGGTCGAGGTCCTCGGTCAGGCTGCTCTCGAGGTTCTCGCGGGTCGAATTGAGTACGTCACCTCCGACCTCCGAGCCGATCAGGATCCCGATGGCGAGCGCGATGAATACCGCCGTCAGCGAGGCGATGTGGTAGCGGGAGCTGTAACCCATCGGGTTGCCGTGCGGTCAGGCTCAGAGGCCGAGCGCGATCCTCACCTTCAGCCAGATCAGGTCGAACAGGTCGGCCAGCGCCGGGGATGCAAGGACCACCACGACCGCAAGGAAGAGGAAGGCCCCGAGGAAGCCGGCCAGCACGCCCGGCCCGACCCCGGGCGAGTAGAGCCGACTCACCCCTTTTGCGTCGACCAGGGCGCCACCGATCCTGAGACGGGTCAGGAAGGTCGAGGACATCCCGTCCCGATCCTTCTCGAGGAACTCGACCAGGTCGAAATGGGCACCGACCGAGACGATCAGGGAGGCCCCCTTCTCGTTGGCCAGCAGCATCGCTGCGTCCTCGCTCGTCCCGGCGATCGGGAAGAGCTCTGCTTCGAGGCCGGCCCGCTCGACCCTCTCGTAACCCGGTGCGGTCCCGTCGAGGTAGGCGTGGACCACCAGCTCGGCTCCACTCCGCAGCGCCCGGTCCGAGGCCGAATCCATATCCCCGAGGACCATGTCCGGGCGGAACCCGGCTTCGATGATCGCGTCGGCGCCACCATCTACGCCGACCAGCACCGGACGAACTTCGCGAATGTAGCCGTCGAGGGCCTGCAGGTCCTTCCGATAGCCGGGGCCCCGGACGACGATCAGGACGTGACGATCCCTGAATACCGTCCTGGTGGGGGGCAACGGGATGTCGCCGGTCAGGATCTCGCTCTCTTCGCGGACGTGGGTGACCGTGTTCTCGGCAAACTCGCCGAGGGCCCGATCGATCTCGACTCGCCTCGTCTCGAGGAGGGTCGCCAGGTCGGGAGGCGTCAGCCGAACACCCCTGGCAACCACCCTTCCACCCACCTCGACCGCATCGTCCCGGACGGTCACCGTCGTCCCGGCATCGACTTCGGAGAAGAGCGAATCATCCGGGAGGTCCAGCAGGACGACTCCCGACTCGGCGAGGTCGAGCGGACCCCGGTTCGGGTAGCGGCCGTCGGTCGATGGCTCGCAGTTGATCACCGCGACGACTCCGGCACGGGACAGCTCCTCGGCCGAAACCCGGTCGAGGTTGCGGTGGGCGATCACTGCCACATCGCCAGGGCGAAGCGACTTGACCAGGTCCTTGGTCCGTCGCCCGAAGCGCGCCGGACCGGACCGTGCCGGCGCGGCGCCATTGGCCATCCCTCCGAAACCGGCAGCGCGATCTGTTCCACGCTCCTTTGCCCGAGCCGAGCCGGAAAGTCTCGCCAGCGGTCCCATGGGGGAAGCCTAGTCGGAACGACCAGAGGCGACCAATTCACGGGCGTGGCGAGTTGCTGCCTCGTCCCCCGCTTCGGCCCCCATCATCCGGGCGATTTCATCGACCACCGCGTCACCGGAAAGCCGGGCCACATCCGCCGTGGCCGGGTCCGAGCCGGGCACCCGGGAGACCGTGAAGTGGGCATCGGCCCGCGAGGCGACCTGGGGAAGGTGGGTTATCGCAATGACCTGCCTTCCTTCGGCGGCGGCCCGCAGTCGCTCTCCCACCACCCCGGCGGTGGTCCCCCCTATTCCGGCATCGATCTCGTCGAAGACGAGGGTCGGCAGGGCCTCGGCGGAGCCAGGACCGACCAGGGCCAGCATCACCCTCGACAGCTCGCCTCCCGAGGCCGCCTCCCGGAGGGGCCGGGCATCGATCCCCCTGTTCGGGGCAAGCATGAACTCGGCCCTCTCGGTACCGGCGGGACCGGGCTCCGGTTCGTCGACCAGTCGTACCTCCAGGCTGGCGCCCTCCATCGCGAGCTCCGCGAGTTCGGAGGTGACCCGCTCCGAGAGCGCGACGGCAGCCTTCTCGCGGGCCCTTCGGAGCTCCGCCCCCAACTCCCGCACTGCCAGCTCGGCCTCCTCCCTCGCGCGGCGAAGCGACTCGCTCCTCTCGGCGCCCCCTTCGAGCGACTCGAGTTCCGTCCGGCAATCATCGGCGTGGCGAAGTACGGCATCGACCGACCCTCCGAACTTGAGTTCGAGGACGGAGATCAGGTCGAGCCTCGCCTCGACCTCGGACAGCCTCCCCGGGTCGAGCTGCAGCGCCTCCAGGTAGCGGGCAAACTCACCCCCGAGGTCATCCATCTCGACCGCGAGGGAATCGAGCCGTCCGGCAAGTTGATCCAGCTCCGGGTCCACGCCACGCCGGTCGGCAACCTCCCGGGCGGCAGATGCGATCGAGCCCGACGACCCATCGGAGAGGCCGTCCCCGCGCAGGGCCTCGAGCGCAGCCCCGGCTGCCTGCCGGAGCGCATCCACGTTCTTCAACCGGTCGAGTTCCTCCCTCAGCGAGTCCTCCTCCCCCTCCTGGAGTGCCGCAGCCTCGATCTCGTCGAGCTCGTGCCTCAACAGGTCCGGGTCCCGACCGCCACCAGAGGCCTCGAATCGTTCCAGTTCGACGACCGCCGCCCGATACCTGGCCCAGGCCTCACCGTAGGAGGCACTGATCCGCCCGAGCTTCGAGCCTCCCGCCGCATCGAGGATCCCCAGCTGGGCGGAGGCGATGGTCAGTTTGCGATGTTCGTGCTGCCCGAAGAAGGCGAGAAGCCGCTCGGTGACCAGTGCGAGGTCGGGCGCGCTCGCGGCCCTGCCCCCGATGAAGGCCGAGGTCCGACCGCCGGCTGAGACCCTCCTTCCGAGGACGAGCTCCTCGGCACCTGCCGGCAGACGGTCGAGGACCTCGGCCAGCTCGGGAACCTCCTTCCAACCTTCCGGCAGGTCGAATACGCCCTCGACCCAGGCCTCCTCGGCACCAGGCCGAACGATCCCCTTCTTGGCCTTGCCCCCGGTCAGCAGGTCGAGGGAATGAGCCAGCACGGTCTTGCCGGCGCCGGTCTCCCCGGTCAGGACGGTCAGGCCGCGGTCGAACTCCATCTCGACCCTCTCGATCAGGAGAAGGTTCTCGATCCTCAGTTCACGGAGCACCGGTCCGGTTTAGCAACGGACCCGGACGATTCACCCCCGACGCCACGGGAGAACGGGGCTCGCCTTCAGCTTGCGAGGTGTCCGAACTTCTCGGCGATCCGGTGGTAGAAGTTCGCCCCGGGCAGCTGGGCCAGACGCCCGACACCCTCCCGGAAGGAGACGTCGGCTCCGGACCCCGGGGCCAGTTCGCCCACCTCGACCCCGTCGACGACGATCTCGACCGAGTCACGACTCCTGTGGTTGACGACGTCGAGCACATCGCCGGGGGCGACCACGAGCGCCCGGGCCGTCAACGTGTGTGGGGCGATGTAGGTGACGGCGAAGCCTTCGACCCCCCAGGCAAGGATGGGGCCGTTGTTGGCGAGGTTGTAGCCGGTCGAACCGGTGGGCGTCGCGGCGACCAGACCGTCGCACCGGACCCGTCCCACCTCCTGGCCGGAGATCCGGTACCCGAGCTCGGCCACACCGGAATGCGGCTTCCTGAGGAAGCCGACGTCGTTGAGGCCGACCGATGAACCGTCGTCCCAGGTGACTTCGAGCCCGGGCAGGTCGAGCACTTCGACCTCACCCGCGAATGCCTTCCTGAGTCCATCCTCGACATCGCCTGACTCAACGGCGGCAAGGAAGCCCACCCTGCCGTAGTTGACACCGAAGACCGGGTAGCCGCGGCCGATCGCTTCACGCATCGCCCGGAGGATCGTCCCGTCGCCTCCGAGGGCGATGCAGAGCTCGGCTCCGTCCTCCCCGGCTCCTCGGTCCTCGACCAGCTCCCAGCCGGCCGAGGAGGCGACGGCCTTTGCCGTCTCGATGGCCATCGTGACCTCGTCCCCCTGGCCGTGGGTTACCAGAAGTGCCCTGCGGTGCCCGGGGGTCAAAGCTCGATCCCTTCGCAGAGTTCCGACCCGCTCCGGAAGCCCTGCCCCGACAGGCCCAGGCGGAGGAAGGTCTCGCGGTTCCCCTTGGGTCCGGGAAGGCCAGACGGGGTCACCCCGAGCAGTGCCAGGCCCAGCCCGGCCGCAAAATCGGCCACGGCGACAACCGCCTCCGTTCGGTCGGCACCTTCCCGAACGACCCCTCCCTTTCCGACCCGGTCGGGACCCAACTCGAACTGGGGCTTGACCATCGCCAGGATCTCGCCGTCAGGGGTCGCGCAGGCGATTACCGCCGGCAGGACCTTGCGCAGGGAGATGAAGGAGACGTCGATCGTGACCATGTCCGGACGAAAAGGGAGGTCCGAAGGCTCGATCGCCCGCGCGTTCGTCCGCTCGATGACGGTCACCCGCGGGTCGTTCCTCAGGGACTGGTGGATCTGGCCGTAGGCGACGTCGAGGGCGATCACCTCGGTCGCACCCCGCTTGAGCAGGCAGTCGGTGAAGCCGCCGGTCGATGCCCCGACGTCGAGGCACCTGGTACCCCGGACCTCGAGTCCCAGGCCCTCTAACGCGTTCTCGAGCTTGATCCCGCCCCTGGAGACGAAAGGTGGAGGCCCCTCGACCAGCAGGTCGAGGTCTCCCGGTACCTCCTGGCTCGGCCTGAGGGCAGCCGGCCCATCCCGGCCCAGCCTCACCTGACCGGCCCGGATGGCTCGGGCAGCGGCCGTCCGCGAGGGGAAGAGTCCCCGTCGAGCTAGCAGCCTGTCGAGTCTTTCGGCACGGGCACCATCCATGTCCGAAACGGTACACCGCCGGGGTCGGATGCCCTGTGGGTCACCGGGTACGGTCCCGCCGTTCCACCCCGCTTGCGTGTGTGACTCGATTCACACACAAAAATCCCTGCAAGTCATAGGTTTTTGAACATGAGAAGCAGACCCCTCAACATAGATGCCCACAACGCGATCATCCTCGCTGCCTCCCCTCTCCTGATGCTCGGCCCCTTCCTGCTGGCCGCGGGGCCCGGGATCGGCACTCTGGCGTTCTTCCTCGGGGCGATCCTCCTCGGGACCGGCCTGGCCGGTGCGGGAAGCGCACGGACGATCGCCCTGACAACTCAGAAGAGCCTCGACATCGCGATCGGCGTCGCCCTCCTCGGGATGGGAATCGCGGCTGCCGTACTCGACGGCGGCGCCGGCGTGAGCCTCCTCCTGATCGGTTTCGGCTCGGCGCTCCTCGCCCTCTCGGCCGTGACCCGCTACACGGCCCGGATCGGCTGAAGCAAATCTCGAGGGCCGCTCCTCAGGGGGCGGCCACGGCTTCCTCGCCAAGGGCCGCGAGGACTCGCTCGGCGACATGCCCGCCGGTGAAACCGACCTCCTCATGCAGGAGGTCGGGCTTCCCGTGGGTGACGTAACGATCGGGGAGTCCGACCCGGAGCACCCGGGCCCGCTCGCCAGGCTCTGGGAAGCTGTCCTCCAGATGTTCGAGCACTCCTGACCCGAAGCCACCCGGAAGTACCCCTTCCTCGATCGTCACCAACAGGTCGTGCGATAGCGCCAGCCGCTCCAGCAGCTCCACGTCGAGTGGCTTGGCGAAGCGGGCATCGACCACGGTCGGGCGAACTCCCGATTCGCCGAGGATCCGAGCTGCATCGAGGGCTACGCCGACACCCGTCCCGTAACCGACAAGGGCGACACGCTCGCCGTTCTCGAGGGTCTCACCGGTCCCGATCGGCACCTGCTCGACCCCATCCCGTTCCGGCATCTCGACGCCGACCGCGGAGCCCCGCGGATACCTGAGGGCCGCAGGCCCCTCGTGGGCCAGCGCTGTCCTCAGCATTCGGACGAGCATCGCTTCATCCCGTGGTGCCATCAGCACGATGTTCGGCAGGGGCCTGAGATAAGCGATGTCGAAGGCTCCATGGTGAGTCGGTCCGTCATCGCCGACCAGGCCGGATCGGTCCATCGCGAAGGTGACGTCGAGGTTCTGGAGGCAGACGTCGTGGACCAGCTGGTCGAAGGCCCTCTGGAGAAAGGTCGAGTAGATCGCACAGACCGGCTTTCCGCCCTGGAGCGCGATGCCCGCAGCCATGAGCACGGCGTTCTGCTCGGCGATACCGACGTCGAAGTACTGGCCCGGAAGCTCGTCCGCGAGCTTCTGGAGACCGGCGCCCCCGGCCATCGCGGCAGTGATCCCGACCACCCTCGGGTCGGCCTCGGCTTCCCGGACCATCGCGTCGGCGAAGACCGCCGTGTACTGGGGCGGGTCGTCGGCAGGGGCCGGCTTCTCGAGCATCTCCGGTGCGATCGCTTCGGGCGAGTCCGATTCCTTGACCGGGACGAGTCCGGACTTCGCATCTTCGCCATCGACGATCGAGCCGGGCTTGGCCGCATGCCACTTCTCCATACCGGCCAGACCGCCCTCCTCGGCCGGGGCGAACCCCCGGCCCTTGACGGTCTGGGCATGTACCACCACGGGCCGATCGGCATCGATCGCCTCGAAGAGGGCCTTCCTCAGGGCGGCGACGTCATGGCCGTCGATCGGGCCGACGTAGGCCAGGTCGAGTTCCTCGAACAGGAGGCCCGGAGCCCAGTAGGCCTTCAGGGCCGACTTGATCTCCGGACCGAGCTTCTCGATCTTCCCCCCGAGCCCGAGCGGCAACCTGGTGAGCCTGTCCTCGAAGCCCTCCCTCGCGTGGAAGAGTCCGGGCTTCAGCCTTGCCCTCTGGAAGTACGAGGCAAGTGCGCCCACGTTCGGGGAGATCGACATGCCGTTGTCGTTCAGCAGGATGACCATCGGGGTCTCCAGGCCGCCCGCGGCATGCATCGCCTCGTAGGCGACGCCCCCGGTGAGCGCCCCGTCACCGATCACCGCGACCACCCGGCCGTCTTCGCCGATCCCCCTTCTCATCGCCTCCTTCAGACCCAGGCCGTAGGAGATCGAGGTCGAGGCATGTCCCGCCCCCATGATGTCGTGCTCGGACTCCGGGATCGAGCAGAAGGGAGCCAGCCCGCCGTACTGACGGATGGTCGGAAGCTCGGCCATCCGCCCGGTGAGGACCTTGTGCGGATATGCCTGGTGGCCGACGTCCCAGAGGATCTTGTCCCGGGGGGAGTCGAGCAGGCTGTGGAGGGCGACGGCTATCTCGCAGGTACCCAGGTTCGCCCCGAAGTGCCCCCCGATCTCGCCGATCACATCGATGATGTAGGTCCGAAGCTCTTCGGCCAGCTGCTGGAGCTCGGCATCATCGAGGTCGCTCAGGTCGGAAGGTCCCTCGACCTGGGCAAGCAGGGGGCCTATGCGGTGGGTGTTCGGATCGCTCATCTGTCTCGGTCGTGGATGTAGTCGGCTACGGCTTCGAGGGACCCGGTCTCTGCATCGATCCCGTCGAGGGAGTCGACCGCACCCCGGTGGGCCCGCGATGCGAGCTCCCGGGCCCGTTCGAGTCCGTAGAGGCTTACGTAAGTGATCTTACCGTGCCTCTCGTCGCTTCCCATCGGCTTCCCGGTCGCTTCCTCGGAGCCGGTCACGTCGAGGATGTCGTCGACGATCTGGAAGAGGATCCCCAGCTGGGTCGCGAATTCCCGATAGGGCCGGCGGTCGGCCTCCGGGACCGCCCCGATCGCGAGGGCGAGTTCGACGGAGGCCGCGATCAACTTGCCGGTCTTCAGGGAGTGGAGCATCTCTATCCCTTCCTCGTCCAGCGACTCGACCGTGACGTCGACGTATTGGCCGCCGACCATCCCGTCTACTCCGGCCGCCCGGGAGAGGACCTCGACTGCCTCGACGACTCGTTCCGGAGGCCACGGCCCCGAGCCGATCAGGGCGACCGCTTCGGCAAACAGTGCGTCGCCCGAGAGGATCGCCACCGCCTCACCGAACTCGACGTGGGCGGTCGGCTTGCCACGACGGAGCTCGTCATCGTCCATCGCCGGCAGGTCGTCGTGGATCAGCGAGTAGGTGTGGACCATCTCGATCGCGCCCGCAGCCGGAAGGAGCGATTGGGTGTCGAGGTCGATCGCCCTGCCCGCGGCGAGGCAGAGAACCGGGCGGATCCTCTTGCCACCGGCCAGGAGCGAATAGCGCATCGCGTCCGCAAGGCCCGTGGTCGAGGCGGGCCCGGGAAAGGAGAGGCCCTCCAGGTATCGGTCGACCTCCTCCCGAAGGTCTTCCGGGTAGCTCAATCCCCCTGCTCCAGGCCGGTGACGGCCCGCTCGGTTTCCTCGAGCGCCTCCCCGACCAGGGTCGCCGCCTCACGGGCCAGCTCGACCGCCTTATCGTCGGGCGTATCGGGATCGGAGAGCTGTTCGCCGATCGCACGCAGCCGACGGGAGATGCGCTCGAGGGCCTCGCCGGAGCCGGATGAGGATCCGTCGCCAGTCATGCGGCCGATCCCCCGGTCCGGGCAACCGCCCCCAGGATCCCGTTGACGAATCCGGGCGCATCGGCCCCGCAGTACTTCCGGGCGAGGTTTACCGCCTCGTCTATCGCGACCTCGTCGGGGACGTCATCGAGGTACCGCATCTCGTAGAGGGCGACCCGGAGCACGTTTCGCTCGAGCGGGGCGATCCTCTCGAGTTCCCATCCGTGGGAACGCTCGCCGATCACCTCGTCGATCGCGGCACGGTTCTCCTCGACGCCCATGGCGAGGTCCCGGGTGAAGTCAGGGGCACCTTCGAGCAGGACGTCCAGGGGCCTGCCGGTGACGTCGTGCTGGTAGCAGGCGAATACCGCATCGCGGCGCTGTTCGGAACGACTCAGACCCATCGGTCCAAGGTTAGTGGTCGCCGGGGCCGTCGTCGTCACCGTCACGATCGCCCCAGAGGGTCGCGACAAGGCGGCGGCTTCCCCCGTGATCCCGGTGCTCGCAGAGGAAGACCCCTTGCCAGGTACCGAGTTCGAGGCGACCGTCCCCGATCGGGAGGGTGAGGTCGACCTGGGTCAGTACGGAGCGGACGTGAGCCGGCATGTCGTCGGGGCCCTCCAGCGAATGCGCCCAATCGCGGGATTCCGGTACCGAGTCGGAAAACCAGTCCTCGAGGTCCCTGAGGACGTCGGGCGAAGCGTTCTCGGTGATGGCCAGGGAGGCCGAGGTATGCAAGATCATCAGGTGCACCAGGCCCGTCCGGTAGTGCCCGAGCTCCGGAAGGGCGGAGACCACCTCACCGGTCACGTCGTGAAACCCCTTGGCCCTCGGCTCGAGTGTGATCTCCCGCCGAACCATGCCCGTTACCTGCCTCGCGGAGTCAGGCCCGGGCGACGTATTCGCCCGAGCGGGTGTCGACCCTGACCGTCTCGCCCTCCTCGATGAAGAGGGGTACCTGGATCTCCACCCCGGTCTCGAGGGTGGCCGGCTTGTACCCGCCTCCGGATGCCGTATCCCCCTTCACCCCGGGCTCGGTCGAGACCACCTGGAGGTCGACGGCGCTAGGCACCTGGACTTCGGTCGGCTTCTCGTCGACGAAGAGGATCTCGGCCTCGTCGTTCGGCTTGAGCCACTGGAGGGCATCACCGACCAGACCTGCATCGAGTTCGATCTGGTCGTAGGTCCGGCTGTCCATGAAGACGACTGCATCCCCAGACTCGTAGAGGTACTGCATCCGGTTGGACTCGGTCCGGACGGGACGAAACTTCTCGCCGGCCCTGAAGGTCTTGTCGATCACCGAACCATCATCGATCCGCCGGAGCCTGGTCCGGACGAACGCCCCGCCCTTGCCCGGCTTGACGTGCTGGAACTCGAGGATCCGAAAGACGTTGCCATCCACCTCGATGTGGGTGCCGTTCTTGAATTGGTTGGTCGAGATCACGTTCGCGAGTGTAATCCGAGCGGAGTAGCGGCAGGCGGCCGCTACCGGCATAATCGCCGGGTGGCAGGCGACGAGAACAGGAAGACCCCGGAGCTGCTCGACCGACTGCTGCGGATCGCAGCGCCGTCGGGCTACGAAGGACCGGCGGCCCAGGCCTGGCGTGAGGAGGCCGACTTCGCCGAGGTGACCAGCGACGCCCTCGGGTCTTCGATCGCGACGATCGGTGAGCCGGATGCAAGCCCGCTGGTCGCCGTGGTCGGCCACATCGACGAGATCGGACTGGTGATCCGGCACATCGACGAGAAGGGCTTCCTCCACTTCGGGTCGATCGGCGGCTGGGACCCCCAGATCCTGATCGGCCAGAGGGTCGTCGTCGAAGGACGCGACGGTCCTGTGCCTGGGGTGGCCGGCCGGAAGCCGGCCCATCTGCTCGACCCGGAACAGCGCAAGAAGGTCGTCGAGCTGAAGGAGATGCACATCGACATCGGGGCAAGTGACCGGGAGGAGGCCGAGGCGATGACCTCGGTCGGCGACGCGGTGGTGATCGATGCCGAACCGGAGCTGCTCCTGGGCGGTCGGCTGGTCTCGCGCTCCCTCGACAACCGTGTCGGAAGCTACGTGGCCCTGGAGGCGCTACGACGGGTTGCCGAGTCCGGGGGGCCGCCAGGTCGGTTTGCTGCCGTCGCGGCCGTCCAGGAGGAAGTCGGCCTGTTCGGCTCCCGTACCTCGGCCTTTCAAGTTCGGCCCGACATCGCGATCGCCGTAGACGTAACCCACGCGACCGATGCCCCGGGGATTGACGAGACCGAAATCGGCTCCCACCCGTTCGGCTCCGGCGCCGTCATCGGGCGGGGATCCACGCTCTCCCCGATCGTCTCCAACCTGCTCAGGGAGGCGGCCGAGGCGGAAGGGATCCCCTTCACGATCGAGGCGAGTGGTAACGCCACCCACACCGACGCCGACTCCCTTCAGATCTCCAGGAGCGGCATTCCGACCGGCCTGGTCTCGGTCCCGGTGAGGTACATGCACTCGCCGGTCGAGATGCTCGACCTGGGTGACGTCGAGGCTACGGTCGAGCTGATCGCCGCCTTCGTTCGTCGGACCGGGCCCGACGTCGACCTTTCCAGGTAGCGCCGGGAATAGAAAAGGACCGGCCCCCTCAGACCGGTCCCTTCCTTCCCTCTCTCCTTCGAGGCCCCTCGCCTTTATCGAAGACCGTCGTGCGTGGATAGCGATCGGCTATCCCGGTGTGTGACGGTAATCACATACTACAACGATTCCGCGTTTTGCGCAGTTTCCCGTCGAGCGGCTTCAGCCGACCTCGAGCAGGTCCTTGGAATGGCTCGAGAAGTTGGTTTCCACGCCGCTTTCGCCGACCAGGACGAGGTCCTCGACCCGCACCCCGAGTTCGCCGGGGATGTAGATGCCCGGCTCGATGGTTACCACGTCCCGCTCGAGAAGCTGCTCACTCGAGCGGGGTCCGAGTCGCGGTTCCTCGTGGACCTCCAGTCCGACCCCGTGGCCGAGGCCATGGACGAACCTGTCCCCGAAACCGGCCCGTTCGATCACCCCCCGGGCTACCTCGTCGAGGGCCGCACAGCCGACTCCGGCCGCAGTCTCCGAAAGCGCGGTCTCGTTTGATTCGACGACGATCCCGTAGACCTCCCGGGCACGATCGTCCGGGGGGCCAGTGAAGACCGTCCGGGTGCAGTCGGAGCAGTAACCGTCGAGCTTGGCACCCAGGTCGAGGATCACGGGCTCCCCGGCCTCGATCACCCTCGCCGAAGGCTCGGCATGCGGAGAAGCCGAGTTGGGACCTGCCGCAACGATCGGCGGGAATGAGGGCTCGCCGCCCTCCTGACGGATCCGGCCGGTGATCACCCCTGCCACCTCGGCCTCGGTCCTTCCTGCCAATCCCTCAGCCAGGACTTCACCCAGGACCTGGTCCGCCAGCTTCGACGCCTCGGCGATCAGCTCGATCTCGACCGGGTCCTTGACCCGGCGAAGTCCTTCGACCAGTTCGCCGGAGGGAATCAGTTCGATCCCTGCCGGTCCATGCTCGGCCAGCTTAGTCTCGACCCTGACCGTCATGAACCCGTCCTCGATCCCGGTCTTCGACCCAATCAGGCCGGCCAGCCCCTTGAGCCAGTCCCCCTGGAGGATCTCGACCTCGAGACCTTCGATCCCATCGGCAACCCACTCGCGGTAGCGGGGGTCGGTGACGAAGAGTCGTCGGTCCTCTCCCACGATGAGGGCGCCGTTGGTGCCGGTAAAGCCGGTCAGGTACTCGATCGAAACGGGACTGGTGACCAGCATCGCACCGAGTTCCCTCTCGATGACGAGATCGGCCAGCCGATCGACCCGTTCGGTGCGGGACCCCCGACGGTCGGCGGAGGGGCTCATCGGGGTCAGGACTTCGTCCCGAGGAGTCCGGAGACCACCTCGAGTCCGTCCCGGTAGCCCTCGGGACCTCGGCCGGCAATCTTCTCGACCACCAGCCCCTCGAATACGGAGACCTTTCGCCACTCCTCCCGATCATCGACGTCGGAGAGATGGACTTCGACCGTGGGCACGCCGCTCACTGCCAGGGCATCGGCGATCGCCCGGCTGTAATGGGTCCAGGCTCCTGCATTGAGCAGGGCCGCATCTGCCGTGTCGTCGAGCCGGTGGAGGAATCCGCAGAACTCGGCCTCCGAATCGGACTGGAAGAAGATCGGCTCGAGGCCCATCTCCCCGGCCCAGCCGGAGATCCGGTATTCGAGCTCGGAGAGTGAGAGTCCCCCGTAGAGCTCCGGATCACGCTTCTCGAGCACCCCGAAGTTCACCCCGTGGAGGACTGCAACCCTGTTCTTGGCGGTACTCATCGCGACAGGGCCTCGATAGCGGCCCGCACCTCGTCGTCGGGCAGGACTGCCCCGGTCCGGGGACTTCCGGGCTCCTCCAGGAGGACGAAGGCGACGCCGTCGTCGGTTCGCTTCTTGTCGAATCCGACGGCGGTGAGGACGTCCCCGGTATCGACCTCCGGATCGAGGACCGACGGAAGGCCGTGGCGGTCCACCACTTCCTCGACTTCGGAGCGGAGTCCGTCGGCTCCCGAGAGCTCCAGGACCGCCAGGAGTCCGAGGGAGACTGCCTCCCCGTGGCGGTAACGGTCATAGCCGGTCGCGGTCTCGATCGCATGACCGACCGTATGTCCGAGGTTGAGGGTCGCACGCGCCCCCAGGTCCTTCTCGTCGTTCGCGACGACCTCACACTTGTGGAGCGCGCACTCGAAGATCACGTCAGGGCGCGATCGTATCTCGCCGGGCTGGAGCCCCTTGACCGTCTCCCAAAGGGTGCCGCCGGCAAGCAGCCCCGTCTTGACCACCTCGGCCATCCCGGCCGCGAGCTCCTCCTCCGGGAGGCTCTCGAGCAGCGCGGTATCGGTCAGCACGGAGACCGGCTGATGGAAGGCGCCGACGTAGTTCTTGCCCTCGGGCAGGTCGACCCCCGTCTTCCCCCCATAGGCAGAGTCCACTTGGGCGACTAGGGTCGTTGGAACGTGGACCAGGTCGATTCCCCGCTGGTAGGTCGCGGCACAGAACCCGGCGAGGTCCCCGGTCACTCCCCCTCCGACCGCGAGTACGCGATCGGTTCGGGTCGTTCCGAGCACCGCCATGCCCCTGAGCACTTCATCGGCAACCGGGAGTGACTTGGACGATTCCCCCGGGGGCACCTCGACCGGGCCGAGGGTCTCGCCGAACCGGTCGCCGACCGCTCCCGAGACGTTCGAATCCCAGACCAGTACAGATCGCCCGGTACCGGGCGCGAAGGGCCCCCCAGGGGTAAGCAACCCTGCCAGGTCCAGCCCCGGGCCGACGACGACGGGATGGGACGAGTCCCCGAGGTCGAGCCAGATCAGGCGTGCGCCATCGGGAATCGTGTTGTCGAATGCCCGAAGGGCCGGCAGCGCCGCCTCGACCGCATCCGGCCGGGCACCGACCACTACGGCATCGGCCAGATCCCGGTAGAGCGGCTCCCGCTCCTCGTAGAGCTCGATGAACTGGTTCCGGTCACGGGCAAGCGGGCGGTTGCCCCCTTCGACCCTGGACCAGGCCTCCTCCACGTCCTGCCTCAACCAGACGACCGTCCGATCCGCCCCCGACAGCGCCTCGCGCACCTCGTCAGAAAGCACGGTGCCACCCCCGAGCGCCAGGGCATCGACCTCCGGGTCCGAAAGCACCTCGAGCGCGAGGCCGGCCTCGGCCTCCCGGAATCCATGCTCTCCGAGATCGTTGAAAAGATTCGGGATCGATGCGCCCTGTCGCTCCTCGAGCAACTGGTCGAGATCGACCGTTCGAAGCCCGGAACGTTCCAGCGAGCGCAGTGCCGTGGACTTCCCGGCACCCATGAAACCGACCAGGCAGATCATCGCCAGCCGATGCGTTCGCAGTAGGACTCGACGGCAGCCAGCACGTCGACCATGCTGTCGCCCCCGAACTTCTCACGGTAGGCGGCGGCGAGCACCAGGCAGACCATCGACTCCGCCACCACCGCCGCGGCCGGGACGACCGTCGAGTCGGTCCTCTCCTTGTGCGCCTGCCCTGGCTCTTTCGTCTCGGTGTCGACCGAGCGGAGCGGTTTGGTCAAGGTCGAGATCGGCTTGACGGCAGCATTCACGGTCAGGGGTTCCCCGGTCGTCATGCCTCCCTCGAGGCCCCCGGAGCGGTTGGTCTCGCGATGGAAGCCTTCCTCGTTCGAGAAGAAGATCTCGTCATGGGCTTCGGAGCCCGGACGGCTGGCGACATCCCAGGCCGGACCGATCGAGGCGCCCTTGATCGACTGGATCGAACAGACGGCCTGGGCCAGGCGCCCATCCATCCTCTCCTCCCAGGAGACGTGGCTGCCGAGCCCCGGAACCAGCCCGAAGACCCTGACCTCGAAGGTGCCCCCGAGGCTCTCGTTCTTCTTCCTCAAGACATTGATCTCCTCGACCATCGCGGCGGACGCCTCGGAGTCGAGGCAGCGAACCGGGTCGTCATCGACTCCCTCGAAATCCTCGAGGTCGGGATCGAGCGGACCGGCCTCGACCGAGGCCACCCTGGTCACGTGGCTTCGCACCGAAACCCCGAGCGCGTCGAGGAAGGCCCGGGCAAGGGACCCTGCGGCTACCCGGGCGGCCGTCTCCCGTGCACTCGCCCTCTCCAGCACGTTCCTAAGGTCGGAGTGGTCGTACTTCCACATCCCGACCAGATCGGCGTGACCTGGTCGGGGAAGGGTTATCTCCGGCACGTCTTCGTCGACCGGCCAGGGGTTCATACGAACGTCCCAGTTCTCGTAGTCGCGGTTGGCCACCAGGGCCGCTATCGGACTTCCCAGGGTTACCCCGTGCCGCACCCCTGAACGGATCTCGATCGTGTCGGTCTCGATCTTCATCCGTCCACCCCGCCCGTGGCCGAGCTGACGCCTGGCCATCTCGTGGTCGAGCACCTCCCGGTCCAGGGCAAGGCCCGCCGGGAGCCCCTCGACTATCGCGACCAGGCCCGGTCCGTGCGATTCTCCGGCTGTGGTGAATCGAAAACTCATCGCACCCCTAGGGTATTCGGCGCCGATTCGATCTGCCGGTCCCGAATCGGGCTGACCGGTGGCTCCCCGGCGACTGATCATCGCGATGGTCCTGCTGTTGGTGCTCTCGACTGCCCTTGCGGTGCTGATCCCCCAGCCACGCCCCTCCGACCAGGCGCGGACCGGGGACCGGCCCGACGAGACCCCCCGGACGGGAAAGGTCGAGGCAGAGCCCGAACCGAAACCTCGGGCGGCGGAGCAGGCAGAACCACGCAAGGGCACTCCCGGAGTCATAGAGGCGACCGTGACCACAGACGGACCGCTGCGGCGGATCCAGGTGCAGCCCGGCGATCGCCTGGTCCTCGAAGTCCGGTCCCGACGCGCCGCCCAGGTCGAACTCGAGGGCTCCGGCCTGGTGGACACGGTCGGGCCATACGACCCGGCGGTCTTCGACGTGCTGGCCGGGTCGCGGGGAGAGCGGCTCCTCGCCCGGGAGCTCGAGACGGGCAGGAAGATCGCCCTCGTGGTCGTTCGCTAGGCGGCCCGGGCCGCCTCGTCCATCACCTGCCGGGATGGCGTTCGGCCGGTCCAGGATTCCAGCGAAAGGGCGCCCTGGGCGACAAGCACGGAGATCCCGTCGACCGCTTCGGCCCCAGCCGCCCGAGCCGCCTCGACCAGGGCCCCCGGCCCATCGCCGTAGACCATCTCGATCAGCAACTGGCCCTCTCGAAAGTCCTCCGGCCCGAGGGGCAGGTCGGCGAAGGGATCGCCGCCACCCAAACCGGCTGCCGACGCATTCACCACCACTGCGAATCGATCGAGGGTGGGCTCGGGGTCGACCTCGATCCCGAACGACGCCGCAAGACCTTCGGCGCGCGAGGGGGTCCTGTTCCAGATCGAGACCTCAGCCCCACGACCACGGAGGGCCCAGATCGCCGCCCGTGCCGCCCCTCCGGCTCCGAGCACCAGGGTCGCTTCGCCCCCGAGGCCGTCCGGCAGGAATTCGGCCAGGGCCGGACCGTCGAAGTTCGCGGCCTGAATCCCGTCTGGTCCAAAAGTGAGTGCGTTCGCAGCTCCGATCTCGGTGGCAGCCTTCGACGCCGTGCGGCTCAGGTGGAGAGCGGACTCCTTGTGCGGGACCGTTACGTTGACCCCGACGAATCCCGAGTCGGCCAGTTGCTTGATTCCCGATTCGAACTCCTCCGGTTCGATGTCGATCGCCGTGTATTGCCACTCCCCGGCTAGCCCCAGGTCGGCGAGGGCCGCACTCTGCATCGCCGGCGAGCGCGAGTGGGCGATCGGGTGCCCGACCACTGCGAGCATCTTCGGCCCCTCTACTCCCGGGTCCCCCTCAGCCACAGTCGATCGGGGATCCTCCGGCCTCGGCCTGGGCTGCCTGGTAGCGGGCGACCTTACGGTTGTGCTCGGCGAGGCTGGTCGAGAAGTCGTGCTCACCACAGGTACCGGGCTTGACCACGTAGAGCCAGACGTCGGTCCTGGCAGGGTTGGCCGCAGCCTCGATCGAAGCGAGGCCCGGGCTGCCTATGGGCCCGGGAGGGAGTCCTGCGTTCAGACGGGTGTTGTAGGGCGAGTCGATCGCAAGTTCAGACTCGGTCAGGGGCGTTTCCCAGTTCCCGGTCGCAAACCGGATCGTGGCATCGATGTAGAGGGGTTCCCCACGCTTGAGGCGGTTGTAGATCACCGCGGCGACTATCGGTCTCTCGCGGGCCACGGTGACCTCGCGCTCGACCATCGAGGCGATGATCAGGACGTCGTAGATCGTGAGGTTCTTCGACTTCGCGTAGGAGAAGTCGACCCCGGCGATGTTGTCGCGGAACGCATCGACCTGCCGCCTGACCAGGCCTTCCGCACGGACCGCGAGCGGCAGGTCATAGGTGGCCGGAAAGAGGAAGCCCTCGAGGTTCCTGGCCCGACCCTGGGCTCCGTACCGGTTGGGGTCGAAGCCGGCAACCCTGATCGAGGCACCCAGGTAATCGCCACCCACTCCCTCGGCCTCGGTCACCCCGGCGGTCTCGCCGCGACTGAGACCCTCGGGCACGACGACGGTCCTCACCTTCTCGCCCGGTGCCCTGCCGAGTTCGTCGATCACCGCCGAGTAGCTCATGTCCTCGCGAAAGGTGTGCTCCCCGAAGTAGAGCTCCGACCTCTTGCCCGACAGGGTCACCCGGGCCTCGAAGAGGAGCGAGTTGTCGATGATGCCCTTCTCGGAGAGCAGTGAACCGATCTCGCTGACCCCCAGTCCCGAAGGGACGTCGAGGCGGAACGGCTTTCCCTTGCCCTCACCGGCGAAGGGCTGGAACAGGGCGAGCAGGAAGCCGATGACCACGACGCAGCCCGCACCGATCGCGAGGAGCTTTAGGGTCCGCCCACTTCCTGGGCCACCCCTTCGCCCCCCTTCCCTCCGCCGTTTTGCCCGCTCGGCGATCCGGGCCCGCCGAAGTTCGGCCTCGGGATCGTCCTTGGATGGCCCTTCGAGATCGTCGAACCAGAGGTCCCGGCTCATGCCGTGCCACCGCCCGCCTCCACGGCCTGGAGGTAGGCCTCGAGCAGGTGGGCCGCGGCGATCGAGTCCTCGTCCGAAGAGGCTCCACTCTCCCGGCGGGTCCTGGTCGCCATCCGGGTCGTGAACCGCTCGTCGTAGTACTCGATCGGGATATCGGTCAGCTCGGCAAGGCGATCACCGAACCGGCGTGTCTCGGAGGCCTGTCCCCCTTCGGCCCCGTCGAGCGAGATCGGAAGTCCGATCACGATCCGCTCGACCCCGCGATCCTCGGCGAGGGCGGCCAATGCCTCCGGATCTCCCGAGATAACCGAAGGAATTGGCGTGGCGAGCGTTCCGCTCGGGTCCGAAACGGCGCACCCGATCCGGGCCGCCCCGTAGTCTGGCTCTTATACACATCC
>VEQW01000095.1 GCA_018883025.1 Solirubrobacterales bacterium
CCGGTAGATTGGTCCGTCCGCGGTGGACGTAGCTCAGCTGGTAGAGCTCCTGGTTGTGGTCCAGGCGGTCGCCGGTTCGAATCCGGTCGTCCACCCTCGAGCTGTCTGCTCCCGACTTCCAGGTGCTTCCGGATCTTGCCCCATCGAACCGGGTGCTACTCGGGCAGCACCGGGGTCGCCCCGGTTCCCCTCTTGTCGACCAGGGAGGCCCGGGTTACAGCTTCCGTCCCGTATCGGCCCCGCAGGTCGTCCAGGGCACGGTCGAGCGAGCCGGGGGCCTCGGGATCGGAGTCATTCTGCTCGCGATCGAGGGGCAGCTCCATCTGGACGGCTCGGTCCGCCTCGAGGTTCCCGAGCGCCACCCCGAGCAGGGTCAGGTCTCCCATCTCAGAGCCGGCAGCAGAGTCGAGTAGCTCGCGGGCGGCCTCGAGCACCAGGTCGGTCCGGTCGGTCGGGGTTTCGAGGCTCCTCGACCTGGTGGCTCTCGACATGTCGGCGAACCTGACCCCGACGGTCACGGTGCGGGTCAGCTTCCGTGCGCCGCGGAGGCGACCGGTTGCACGATCGACCAGCGAGGCGAGCGTTGCCCGGATTTCATCCGGTTCGAGGGAACCGGCCGGGAAGGCGCTCTGGGCTCCGAACGACTTGCGCGGGTCGCGCGGCCGGACGGGCCGGGGGTCGCAGTTGTTGGCCAGGGCCACCAGCCGTTCGGCCGCTGATCGCCCGGTCACCCTCGCGAGCACCGTCGGGTCGCTGTCGGCGAGCTCCCCGACCGTGGTGATCCCGATGCTCCGGAGTTTGCCCGAGGTGACCCGGCCAACGCCCCAGACTGCCTCGATCGGCAGCGGTCCCAGGAATTCCCGCTCGCTGTCCGGGGCGATCGCCAGGAGGCCGTCGGGTTTTGCCTGGGCGCTGGCGATCTTGGCCAGGAACTTGGTGCTGGCGAGTCCGGCCGAGATCGATAGTCCGACCTCCTTCCGGACGGCCGCCCTCAGGCCTTCGGCGGTCTCGACCGGGTCCCCCGAGATTCCCTCGAGGCCCTGGACGTCGAGGAATGCCTCGTCGATCGAGAGGCCCTCGACGACCGGGGAGAAGCGGGCGAAGATCTCGTAGACCCGGGCACTCGCTTCTGAATACGCCTCCATCCTCGGGGGCACTACCTTCGCTTCGGGACAGATTGCGAGGGCCTGTCGGACCCCGGTGGCAGTCCGGACACCCATCGCCTTGGCCTCGTAGGAGCAGGCGAGGACGACACCCTTGCCGACGATCACCGGCAGCCCCGCGAGCGACCGGTCGTCGCGCTGCTCGACCGACGCGTAGAAGGCGTCGAGGTCGGCGTGGAGGATCGGGGTTCCAGTCACCGGTTGAGGGTCGCACCGCGCCCCGACGGAACTGTCGCGCCGGCGGTAGGTTGGCTCGGTGGAAGTGGTCGGCGAGCGCGCGGAGCGCAATCAGATGATCGAGGTCGAGGACCTCACCAAGACCTTCGGGGAGGGTGATGACGCCGTCGAAGCGGTAAGGGGGGTCGGATTCACCGTCGGGGAAGGCGAGATATTCGGCCTGCTCGGGGCGAACGGTGCCGGGAAGTCGACCACCGTCCTGATGCTGGCTACGTTGCTGGCCCCGACTTCGGGCAGTGCGAGGGTTGCCGGGTTCGACCTCGAGCGGGACGGCGGCTCGATCCGACGTTCGGTGGGGGCTGCGCTCCAGGAGACGGGCCTCGATCCGATCCAGACCGGTGGCGAACTGCTCGACCTCCACGCGCGGCTCTACGGGTTCGATGGCCCGGCTGCCGACGCCCGCCGGGACCAGCTGCTCGAGCTGGTCGGCCTCGAGGACGCGGCAGGGCGCCGGATCGGTACCTACTCGGGTGGGATGAGGCGACGACTCGACCTCGCCGCGGCGCTGGTCAACCGGCCGAGGGTCCTCTTCCTGGACGAGCCGACGACGGGGCTCGATCCCGCTTCACGCCGCGCCATCTGGGAGGAGGTCGAACAGTTGAGGGGCGAGGGCGTGACCGTGCTCCTGACCACCCAGTACCTGGAGGAGGCGGATCGCCTGGCCGATCGGGTGGCGATCATGGCCGACGGCAGGATCGTCGCCAACGGCACCCCGGAGGAGCTCAAGTCCGGTCTGGGCGAGGACGTGATCGAGGTCGAGTTCACCGATGAGGCAGCGGCTGAGCGGGCTGCAGTCGCGATCGGCGGGGAGGCCCGGGCTCTCGCAGGGGAGGTCAGGGTGCCGGCCGCCGATGGGCCAGCCGAGTTGATCCGGGTCGTCGGCACCCTCAAGGAAGCAGGCATCGAGGCCGAATCCGTATCGCTCGCCAGGCCGACCCTCGATGACGTCTTCCTCGGGATCGTCGCCGACGAGGGAGACCAAGCGTGAGCGAGCCGCTTTCGACCGCCCCCGCCCCAGCTACGACCGGGGTCGCCTTTCCGGTCCAGGTCGCGCTCCTGACCCGGCGCTTCGTCCGGAACCTGATCCGCCAGCCTGCCGTCCTCCTGCCCAACCTCGGAATCAGCGTCTTCTTCCTGATCGTCTACTACGGCTCGTTCGGCGACTCCCCGGCAGTCGTCCAGCTGACCGGGGGGAACTACCTCAACTTCGTCCTCCCGGTGACCGTCCTCTTCGCCTCGATCAGCGGTGGGGCGGCCGGGCTGACCCTGGTCGAGGACCTCGAGTCCGGCTACTTCCGCCGACAGCTCGCTATGCCGCTCTCGAGGACGGCGATCGTCCTCTCGGCGATGCTGCTGGGCGCCCTCCAGGTGACGGTCGAGGCGATCCTGATCATCGGGGTCGGCCTGATCCTCGGGGCCGATCCGGTCACCGGTTTCCCGGGATTGCTCGCCGTCCTCCTGTTCTCCCTGCTCTGGGGTCTCGGATTTGCCGGCTACTCGGTTGCCACCGGCCTCCTGACCGGGAATGCCAGAGCCGCCCAGTCGGCCACCTTCATCTTCTTCCCGCTGCTCTTCCTCGCGCCGGTCTTCCTTCCCTTCGACCAGCTGGCCCCCTGGATCCAGGTCGTGGCCCGGGTCAACCCCACCACCTACATGCTCGAGGGCATGAGGTCCCTGATGATCGACGGCTGGGTCGCCTGGCCACTGGCGAAGGCCCTGATTGCCGGAACGCTCTTCGCGGGCATAACCCTTACCTGGGCGGCTCGGGTGGCTGTGCGGAAGACCTCCCGAAGCTGAGCGCATCGGTCTGGGAACCTCTACCGTCAGTTCCGTGACGGGGCGAAAGGAGATCCGGGTATGGACATAGAGGGAAGCAGGGTCCTGGTCGCCGGGGCGACGGGGGTACTGGGTGGCAGACTCGCCCGGGCGCTGAAGGCGGAAGGTGCGGAGGTCGTCCTGGCGGGACGGGATTCCGCGAGGCTGGCCGAACTGGGGGACGAACTCGACTGCCAGACGGTGGTGTTCGACTATTCCGATCCGGACTCGGTGTCGGGGGCGGTCGATCGGGCCTGCGACGAGCTGGGGGGGCTCGACTGCCTGGTGGTCGCGACCGGAGCGGTCGCTTTCGGCGAGGCACGACAGCTCGATCCTGAAATCCTGACCGGCCTGATCGAGGCAAATGCATCGGGACCGATCCACCTGATCACCGAGGCCCTCCGGAAGATCGAACCGGGAGGCTCCGTGGTTGCGATAACTGCCGTGGTCGCCGAGTTCCCAACTGCAGGTATGGCCGCCTACTCGGCTTCGAAGGCGGCCCTCGCAGCGTTCCTTGCGGCCACCAGGCGGGAGCTGCGGCGGGAGGTCGACATCCTCGAGGTGAGCCCCGGCCACATGGAGACGGGCTTCGCCGACCGGGCACTCGCCGGAGAGCCGCCCTCGATGCCCGAGGGGGAGGATGTGGACACCCTGATCGGTCAGGTAGTCGAGGCGATCTCCGAGGGCAGGCGGGAGATCCGCTACGACCCGAAGTCGAGGGAGATCACGGTGAAATGAGCGCGGTGCTGCTCGTCTGCGCGGCATCCACGCTGTTCATGGTCGGGGTGGCCTGGTTCGTGCAGGTGGTCCACTACCCGCTTTTCCGGATGGTCGGGGAGGAGCGCTTCGCGGCGTTCCACGACGCCCACTCGAGGCGAACCGGTTATGTAGTGGCACTGCCGATGCTCCTCGAGCTCCTCTCCTCGTTGGCGCTGGTCATCGAGCCTCCCGGGGACTCGACCTGGCTGGCGGTTGCCGGCGCCCTGCTGGCAGTCGCAATCTGGGCCTCGACCTTGGGCCTGCTTGCCCCGCACCACGGGCGGATCGGTCGGGAGGGGCCGTCGGCCGGCAACTTGACCCGCCTGGTCGAGCTCTCCTGGCCGAGGACCCTCCTCTGGAGCGCCCACGGTGTCGTCGTCGTCGCGATGCTCGCCCTTGCGATGGCCGACCAATGAGCTCTGCCAAAGAAGATGGAGGGGTGGCCGCACCCACGGTTGGGGATGGCTCCCGCTCACTGGGCGCAGCTGTCGGCCACGCCGTGGTCGACGTCCCGACCGCCCCTCCCGACCAGACCGTCTCCGCGAC
>VEQW01000020.1 GCA_018883025.1 Solirubrobacterales bacterium
GTCTACGTCCCAGACAAGGGGCGTGACCTCGCCGGTGGCACCCGGATACCGGAGCCGACCCTGAAGCTGGCCGACGGCCGTGAAGTGACCGGTCAGGAACTCTGCAACCAGATGAACTCGGTTCACATCTTCGATACCCAGGAACTGCCGCTCGCCACCTACCTGAACCTGGTCAACTGGCCCGGTAAGAACCCCCTGAACAACCCCGCCGAGAACCCGATCCAGTTCTCCCGGTATTACAACGTGAGGAATGCCCTCGCCAGGTACCAGACCGCGACCGAGCAGAAACTCGCCTGGCAGATCGAGCCGACCTACACCGGGACCCAATACGACAACCAGGACGCCCGGTACATGACTGGGGCATTCAGCTTCAACTACGGCAAGGTCGTGGTCCTCAAGGGCAAGCTGCCGACAACCCCCAAGACCCTGAACGGCCAGAAGAAGATGACCTCTGGCCAGCTCGTGCTCTGGGACATGTGCGTCATCCAGTCGCTGGTCACGACCAAGACCTGGCAATGCGTGTTCGACGAGCAGCTTCCACTCAGGGGCGGGAAGAAGCGTGAGTACACGATCGTGATCTCGAGCCGGGCGAACCGGCCGAAGACCGCCAGGACGAAGTGTGGTGTCTGGTGGATCCAGGCCGATCCCGAGGGCGACGGTGCCGGCCGGCCAAACATCGGCCAGCTGCTCACCCGGAACGTCCTGCCCGCTGCGAACTATCGACAGTCGAGCTGGGCCGTGCCGACCCCGTTCCCGCCTGACGCGATCAGGACGATGGGTGCCTACTACCCGAAGGGCACCTACACGAGCAAGAAGTCCTTCGAGAAGCGCGGTTGTCCGAAGAAATAGGTCGGGATGGGTCGGGCCGCGAGGCGGCCGGGGAGGGTGGACGCCCTCCCAACCTCCTGCTGGTCATCACCGACCAGCAGCGCCCCCCGATGCACTGGCCGGATGAGCCGGGGTGGGCAGAGGAGCTGCTCCCCGCCGACGCCGAGCTGCGCCGGACGGGTGCATCCTTCGAGAACGCCTGTGTTGCGAGCTGCATGTGCTCGCCAAGCCGAGCCTCCCTGCTGACCGGTCGCTGGCCGTCCGAACACGGGGTCGAGCTGACCCTGACCCAGGGTGGGGCGAAGATCAAGCCCGGGAACGCCCCTGCCGCCGCAGCCGGAGCCGCCCGGGCTGTTGCCGGGGGCGAGATAGACCTGGGGAGGGCCGTGGAGATGATGATCCGATCGGCGACCCGACCGGCCGATGGCGGCAAGGGGGAGCGTGAGCTCGACCCCGAAACACCGAACCTGGCGACGATCCTCGCCCGGGCCGGTTACCGGACCTTCATCAAGGGCAAGTGGCACCTGACCCAGCCGGTCGACGGCGAAGAGTGGTCAGGCCGTGATTCGGACCGGCTGGCCGAGGAGTTCAGCCTCGAGGGCTGGGAGCCACCGGACGCCGGGGAGAACATCGAGCCCGAGCACTTCGGCGGGGGCAAGATCGCCGGTCGTTCGAAGCAGGGTTTCGATGAGGACTTCCGCAGGCAGGTCGAGGCCTTCCTCGCCGATCCGCCGCCCGAGCCCTGGGCCCTGATCTTCTCGCTGGTCAACCCACACGACGTGCTTGCCTACCCGGATTCGTTCGCGGAAGGGGGATACAGCCCATCAGACTGGGAGGACCTGAATGAGATCGGGCTACCCCCGACCGTCGACGAGGCCCTTCTGAACAAACCCTCGACCCACGTCTTCCAGAAGTTCGGTCAGGCCAGCTTCATCGGGGGCCTGGCAAATGACCGGCAGCGTCTCGACTACTGCCGCTTCTACGCCCACCTCCAGCGGGTAGCCGATCGCCACGTGGGCTCGGTGGTCGACGCCCTGGGCGATCCGGAGGACCCCCAGTCCCTCCGGTCGAGGACCCTGATCGTCAAGACTTCCGACCATGGCGACATGGGCATGTCCCACGGCGGCCTCAGGCAGAAGATGTTCAACGCCTACGAGGAAACGATCCGGGTCCCGCTCGTCTTCTCCAATCCGCTTGTCTTCCCCGAGTCCGTTGAACTTGACGTTCCGGTCTCGCTCTGCGACGTCGTCCCGACGCTCGCCTCGGTAGCCGGCGCGGCGACCGGCGGGGATGGACTGCGCGGCCGAGACCTCTCTCCCTGGATGGCCGCCGCCACCTCGCCCGATCGGAAGGGCCTCGCGGCCTCTGGTGTCGACTTCGGCCCACTCGAAGGGGAGGGCGAGGAACAGCCGGACGACCGGGCCGTCCTGTTCACGTTCGACGACCACCAGTCCGGCACGGCGTATACGGACGTCACCCCGAGGCCGAACAGGATCCGTGCGGTCAGGACGAAGGATTCGATGTACGCGATCTACTTCGATCCGGACGACCCATCGAACCGGGAGTACGAGCTCTATGACCTCGCTCGTGACCCGACCCAGGTCGACAACCTGGTCGACGTAGCAACCGGGCGAGTCCGCGACCCCCGTGACGAGCCCCTGAGGGAGCGGATGGCCCTGGAACTCGACCGCACCGCAGCGGAGTGCGGGAGTCCGGTACCAGCCTGATGGAGGATCTGGACGACGCGGCCGGGCCCCTCGGGGAAGGGGCCGACAGGGTGAGTGCCCGGCAGTTCGAGCGCTTCGTTGCGATCGGGGACAGCCAGACCGAAGGCGTTGGCGACCTGCCGAACGCCGACGGGACCGACCGGGGCTGGGCCGACCGGTTCGCCTCGACCCTTGCCCGGGTGAATTCGGGGCTCCTCTACGCGAACCTCGCGATCCGCGGTCGCAAGACCGAACAGGTCCTCGAGGAACAGTTCGAACCGGCCCTGGCGATGGAGCCAGACCTGGTCAGCGTGATCGCCGGCATGAACGACCTGATCAGGCCCGGTTTCGACGTCGACCGTACGGTGGCGATGATGGACCGGATGGAGCGGGCCTTCGTGGACTCCGGGGCAACCGTCATCACGATTACCTACCCCGATCCGGATGGCCTCGGTCCGATAGGGAAGATGGTCGAGGATCGGGTGCGTGAGTTCAACCAGGGAATCCGCGAGACCACTTCGGCCAACGGAACCCTGCTGCTCGACCTCGAACCGATCAAGGCCACTTCGGACACGAGGATCTGGCGCCCCGATCGACTCCACCTCAACCCCGACGGACATTGGCGGATGGCTCAGGGGATGCTTTCCCTCGTCAGTCCGGACCTCGCCGACCCGACCTGGGAGGAGCCGCTCCCGCCCCCGTTGCCCGAGTCGTCCGGAAGTCGGGCGATGGATGAGGCCGAATGGGTGGTTCGCTACCTCCTGCCCTGGGTCGGTCGACGGCTGACCGGTCGCTCCTCGGGCGATGGGCGAAGCGCCAAGCGGCCCGAATACGGCCCTCCTCCCGCAGACGCCTGAAAGAATGGAGGCGATGGCCTCCGAACTGCTCGAATACCTGACCTGGTTCGGTGCGTCGCCGGGGTTCTCGTTCGCCGACACCTACGCCCTCGGGACCCTGTTCGGCGGCCTCGCGCTCTTCGCGGCGATCTGGGCCCTCTCTTCGCAGGGCCAGCGGACGGTCACGCCAGCAGTCGTCTACCTCCTGCTGGGGGGCGCAGCTGCCGTAGGTCTCCACCTCTCGGGGGTCGAGGTCCTCGACCCGATCCAGGACCCGGATGTGATCGAGCGGCTGGCCGAGGTCTCGGTGATCATCGCCCTGTTCGCCGCCGGGCTCCGGATCGACCGGCGACTCGGCTGGCGGAGGTGGCGGTCGACGATCCTGCTGATCGGGCTCGTCATGCCGATCACGATCGGGGCGATCACGCTCTTCGCCAATACCCTGATGGGACTCTCGATCGGTGCGGCGTTGACGCTCGGCGCTGCCCTCGCACCGACCGACCCGGTACTCGCCAGGCAGCTCCAGGTCGGACCGCCGGGGGAGGGGGACAGGACCGAGAGCCACTTCGCCCTGACATCCGAGGCAGGCCTGAACGATGGTCTCGCCTTCCCCTTCGTCTTCCTCGGGATCCTGATCGCCTCAGGGGGTGGGGCGAACTGGCTGGGCGAATGGGCGATCCCCGATGTGCTGTACGCGATCCCGGTGGGCCTCGCGGTCGGCGCGGCCAGCGGTTTCGGAATCGGTTACGGGGCCGACTGGCTGAGGGGGAAGGGACTCCTGAGCGAGGAGTTCGACGGATGGGTGGCGCTCGCGGCCGTCCTCGTCATCTACGGGGTCACCGAGGTGATCGGGGCGTACGGGTTCCTCGCCGCCTTTGCCGGAGGACTTGCCTTCCGCCGGTATGAGTGGGACCACGAGGCCCACCACCGGGTCCACACCGGGGCCGACCTGGTCGAGAACATCACCGAGCTGGCGATGATCCTCCTCTTGGGCAGCACTCTGACCATTGTCGGGCTGGAGACTCCCGGGCTCTGGGGCTGGCTGCTGGTCCCCGCCCTTCTGCTGTTGATTCGACCACTCGCCGTCCTCGGGTCGTTCGTCCGATCACCGGTGCCGATGCGGCAGAGGATGTTCATCGGCTGGTTCGGGATTCGGGGAGTCGGCTCCTTCTACTACGCGGCGGTTGCGATCAGCTCGGGTGCCCTGACCCTTGCCGAGTCGAACACGATCTACTGGACGATCATTGCCTGCGTCGGGGTTTCGATCATCGTCCACGGCCTGACCGCGAGGACGGCTACCCGGAACCTGGATCGAGCCGGCTGCACCTGACCGGCGGCCGGCGGGCGTTACCCCCGGTCCGAGTCCGGCCCTACCGAGTCCCAGGCCGCCTGGCCGAGGGCCTCGCGGTATTCGCCGAGCGGCCGATCGAGGAGGCCGGCGAGGTGGAGCCGGGCGAGCTCCTGGGTCGGCGCGAAAACGAGGGCGTGGAGCAGCGCGACCGAGTCCGTCCTTATCGCACCGGCCTCGCTCGCCTGCCTGACCCATCCGGACAGGGCCCGAAAGAGGATCCGGTTCGACTCGGTCAGCTCGGGACCCAGAGGCCCGGCAGCGAGAGCCCCCCTGCCGGCGGCGACTGCACGGGCCCTGTCGGGGTCCTCTTCGGTCCACCTGACGTGGAGGTCGACCAGACCCCGAACTGCCCCCTCTGGTTCATCTGCATTGGCTTCGATGACGGCGAGCGAGAGGTCCCGGTACTCCTCGAGCCAGGCCAGCACCTGCCGGTCATCGGGACCGTTCCTCTCGTCGTCCATCAGCCGATTCTCGCACCGATCGGGGCGCCCGCTCCGGGCGTGGGTAGAGTTGCGGGGAGGATGGAGTCTGAAAAAGGCGTAGATGGACGACGACCCGTCGTCTAGTCAGGGGCGCCTTCCCGCCGGCTCCAGGCGGGGGGAGGCGCCCACATCGTGATCGAAGTGCTCCTGCTCCTGGCCGGGGTCGTGCTGGTCCTCCTCTGCGGCCTGTTCGTCGCTGCCGAGTTCTCCTTCGTGACCGTCGACCGGGTCGCGGTCGAGCGCGATGCCGAAGAGGGTGACCGAACTGCCACCGGGTTGAGGCGCGCCCTCGAGACCCTTTCGACCCAGCTTTCAGCGTCACAGGTAGGGATCACCGTCACCAACCTCGGGATCGGATTTCTCGCCGAGCCGGCGCTCGCAGGACTCCTCGAGGGACCCCTCGAAGCCCTCGGGGTTTCGGGCGACGCGGTCACCGGCGTCGCGGTGGCAGTCGGGTTCATCCTGGCCAATGCCTTCACGGTCGTATTCGGCGAGTTGGTCCCGAAGAACCTCGCGATCGCGCACCCGATGGGTACCGCCCGCAGGGTCCAGTCCTTCCAGCGATCCTTCACCCTCCTGTTCGGGCCGGTCATCCGGGGGGCGAACGGGTCGGCCAACCGGATCCTCAGGCGAATCGGGATCGAACCGCAGGAGGAGCTCGCGGCGACGAGGTCGGCGGAGGAGCTCGCCTCACTGGTCAGGCGATCGGCCGAGCAGGGACTCCTCGAGCAGAAGACGGCCGAGCTGATGGAACGCTCGGTCGAGTTCGGGGAGCACCGGGCCGATGACGTGATGACCCCGCGGGTCCGGGTCGAGACGGTCCAGCCGGACGAACCGGTCGCGGCCGTGATCGAGGCGGCCCGGCGAAGCGGCCGATCGCGCTTCCCGGTGATCGAAGAGGGCGAGGAACAGGTCGAGGGGGTAGTCCACCTCAAGCATGCCGTTGCCGTCCCCTTCGAGCAGAGGGGGTCGGTCCCGGTGCGGGAGGTCATGGCCCAGCCCGTGCTCGTGCCGAGCAGCATCGAGCTCGATCCACTGCTGACCGAGCTCCGCCAGGTCGGCCTGCAGATCGCAGTGGTGGTGGACGAGTTCGGCAGCTTCGACGGGATCGTCACCCTCGAGGACCTGGTCGAGGAGATCGTCGGGGAGGTCCGTGACGAGCACGACCCCAAGGAGGACCCGGTGGTGGAGCTGGGCCCCCGCTCGTGGAGGGTCTCGGGACTGCTCAGGCCCGACGAGATCGAGGACCGGACCGGCATCGCCCTGCCCGAGAACGAAGAGTACGAGACTGCGGCCGGCCTGATCGCCTTCCACCTGGAGCGGGTACCCGGCCAGGGGGACTACATCGGGGTCGACGCGAAGGATCGCTCGGGCGACGGCGGGACGGTCCGTGTCCGGCTCTCGGTCGTCCGGATGGATGGGCTGAGGGTCGATCGGGTCAAGATGGAGGTGCTCGGCGAGAACGAGGAGACCGGGGAGATGAGGCTTCCGTGACCGTCGGCCTCGCCCTCGCCATATCGGTCGGCCTGCTGGGCCTGAACGCCTTCTTCGTCGGGGCCGAGTTCGCCCTGATCTCGGCCCGTCGCTCGGAGATCGAGCCCAGGGCGGACGCCGGCAGCAGGGTCGCCGGGGTGACCCTCAAGGCGATGGAAAGGGTCTCGCTGATGATGGCTGCCGCCCAGCTGGGGATCACCCTCTGCACCCTCGGTCTAGGAGCCCTCGCAAAGCCTGCCGTCGGAACCCTTCTCGAGGACCTGTTCGGGCTGGTTTCGATCCCCGACTCGGTCGCCTATCCGGTTTCGGTCGCATTGGCGCTGCTCCTCGTCGCCTCGCTCCACGTGGTGATCGGCGAGATGGTTCCCAAGAACATCGCGCTTGCCGAACCCGACCGGTCGGCCCTCGCCCTCTCGGGCACTCTGAGGGCCTTCTCCTACCTGTTCTACCCGGTGATCATCGTCCTCAACGCGTCGGCGAACCTCGTCCTCAGGGTCTGCGGGGTCCAGCCGAGGGACGAGGTGACCAGCGTCTTCACCCGGGACGAGGTCGCCGGGTTCGTCGAACACTCCCACCGCGAGGGCAAGCTCGATTTCCAGGAGGAGCAGCTCCTTGCCGGAGCCCTGGAGCTCGAGGAGCGCGATGCCCGCTCGGTCCTCCTGCCGATCGATCGGATCGAGACCCTTCCGGCGACCGCAACGGCCGCCGAGGTCGAAGGGGCCTCCGCGAGGACCGGGTTCTCGCGTTTCCCGGCGACCAGGGATGGCGAGATGATCGGCTACCTCCACCTGAAGGACGCTCTCGAAGGTGGCGATGCCGGACGGGACCGGCCGATCGACGAACAGCTGATCCGCCCCCTGCCGACGGTTCGCTCTCGCCGTCGACTCCGATCGGTCCTCGAGGAGATGATCACCGCCGATTCCCATCTCGCCCGGGTGGTCGACGACCAGGGGGGGACGGTCGGTCTGGTCGCCCTCGAAGACGTCCTCGAGGAGCTGATCGGCGAGGTCAGGGACGCCACTCGGAAAGTGCGTCGCTAGGTAGCTGGCGGCCCCTCAGGGGGCCGGCCGGTCACCGAAGACCGCCGAACCGACCCTGACGATCGTCGCTCCCTCGGCAATCGCAACCTCGAGGTCGCCGCTCATGCCCATCGAGAGCTCCGCCATCTCGACTCCCTCGATCCCCTCTGCGCGGACCCGGTCCGCCGTCTCCCGCAGGGCTGCGAGGCTCGGACGGGCGACGTCGGGATCCTCGGTGAACAGGCCGATCGTCATCAGGCCGCGAACCCGCAATGCATCCCTCTGGGCCACCTCACGGGTGAAGCCGACCGCGTCGTCGGGCTCGATCCCGAACTTGCTCTCCTCGCCCGAGGTATTGACCTGGATCAGCACCTCCATCGTCTCCCCCTCCCGCTCGAGCCGCTTCTGGAGGCGGTCGGCGAGGGAGAGTCGGTCGAGCGACTCGATGCAGCTCACGTAGGGCACGAGCGCATTGACCTTGTTGGACTGGAGGTGGCCGATGAAGTGCCGCTCGTACTCCAGGTCCTCCAGTGCCTCGTATTTCGGCCTTACCTCCTGGACCCGGTTTTCACCGACCAGGTCGGCTCCGGCCTCGATCGCCACCCTGATCCGTTCGGGGCCCACCGTCTTCGTTGCGAGGAGCAGCCTGACCTCGCCAGGCTCACGCCCGGCAGCCAGGGCCGCATCGGCGATCCTCTGCTCGACCCCCGCCAGCCGGGTCCGGATCAGTTCGGCCTCCTCGGCCGGGACCGCTCCTTCGGGATCCGACTCCAATGCCGGGCCCCGGAACCTCAGGCGAGGCCCTCGGCCTCGTACTCCTTCAGGTAGCCCTCGAACAGGCGCATGTGCCCCTCCTCGTCGGCGAGGATCGTGATCACCATGTCCTGGGTCACCGGATCGACCCCGTCGGTGGCCTGGATCAGGTCCGAGTAGTAGGAGATCGCGCCGGCCTCGGCCTCGATGACCCCCTTGATCACGTGGACGATGTCCCGGGGATCCTCGGCCGGCTGGAGGAAGGTCTGTTCGGGGCGGAACTCCATCGATCCGGGCACCACCCCATAGAGCTCCTTGATCCGCTTGGCATAGAGCTGGGCGTGGCCGAGCTCCTCCTGGATGTCGGTCTGGAGCGAGGCGACCACCTCCTGCGCCCGAACGCCGTCGGGATTGACCGAGTTGGAGATGTAGTTCATCACGGTCTCGATCTCCATCCAGTAGGCCTTGGTCAGCATGCCTACGATCTCTTCCCGCTTAGCCGAGGCCGCCTCGCCGAGGATTCCTTCACCCATCTGCTCCGAGTCTCCTTGTCGTTCGCTTGCCGGGACGGCCGTCCGGTCCGACCCGACCTGAACCTAGCAGTGGGCGGGGTGCCGGGCATTCGGGTCCCAGTCACCCTGGTCGGTAGCGACCCGGCGATACCCTGACTCGGGCTCGGGATACCTCCGCACCCCGAACTGGAACGAGATGAACCCCACAGTCCTCGCACTGATCGAGCTGGTCCCGCTGACCGCCGCGGTCGTCTTCTACTGGAAGCGCGCGATGAACCTGGCCTGGGACGACCGGCCAGTGCCGGTCTGGAGGCAGGCCTGTTTCGGGACGGGACTCTTCCTCGCCGCTTTCGTGATGTTCAACCCGGTCGGCTACCTGGCGGACGAGCTGGTCATCGCCCACATGGTCGAGCACCTGATGATCGGGGACATCGCCAGCCTGCTGATCGTCCTCGGTCTGACCCGCTCGATCCTCCAGCCGATCCTCGCGCTTCCCCTGGTCGGGCGACTCCAGGTACTGGCCAACCCACTGGTCGCCTTCCCGCTCTGGGCGGCCAACCTGTTCATCTGGCACATCCCGGGCCTCTACGACGCAGCCTGGGGGAGCAGCCTCACCCACGGCGTCGAGCACGCGATGTTCCTCGGCTTCGGGATCCTGATGTGGATGCCGGTGTTCGGCCCGCTTCCGGTACCCACCTGGTTCGGGCCCGGCTGGAAGGTGATCTATGTCGTCGCCGTCCGCTTCACCGCGGCGATCCTCGGGAACGTGCTGATGTGGACCCAGGTCACCCTCTACGAGAATTACGCGGCCGGACAGGCCAAGTGGGGCCTGACCGCGATCGCCGATCAGAGCATCGCCGGGGTGATCATGATGATCGAGGGAACTTTCCTGATCTTCGGGGTGCTGGCCTGGACCTTCTTCGAGTCGGCCCGGCAGAGCATGCGGAAGCAGGAACTGCTCGACCTGGCCTTCGAGCAGGGGATCGAGCTCGACCCGGACCGGGCCGACCGGGCGGTCAAGGCGGGCCATGGAGACCTGCTCGAGCGGAGGATCCGCTCCGGCGAGATCCAGCGGAGCGCGGGGGTTTGAGCCGAGGCTCCCGGTCTCGACCGATTCCGAGGAGGAAGTTCGGGGCATGGCTGGTCACTGGTCCGGTGGGTCGCCTGGTCGGCTTCTTCCTCGACCTCGCCTCCGAACTCGGGCGGCTTGCGGCCCGGCGCCTTCGCCGGACGGCCTCCCCTGGTCCGGAGGGTCGCTAGGGTCAGTCGGCCTTGCAGACGACCGTAGATGAACAGGCAGGTTCCCGGGTGAGGGTCGGAGTAACGGTCCCGCCCGACGACGTCGACCAGGCGATCGGCCGTGCGGCCCGCTCGATCGCGCGGGACATGCGCCTGCCCGGTTTTCGCAAGGGCAAGGCGCCACCGGCCCTGGTGATCCAGCGGGTCGGCTTCGGACCGGTGCTCGAAGACGCGATCCGGGAAGCGCTGCCGGAGTGGTACATGCGCGCGGTCTACGAGTCGGGCATAGCCCCGATCGGCGATCCCGAGGTCGAGGTGACCGAGTCCCCGACCGAGCAGGGGGAGCCGCTTTCCTTCGCCTTCGAGATCGGGGTGAGGCCCCAGGCCTCGCTCGGGGATTACCTCGGGCTCGAAGTCGAGCGGCCCGAGGCCGAGGTACCCGACGAGATGGTCGACCGAGAACTCGACCGTCTGCGCGAGTCGATGGCCCGGCTCGAGCCGGTGGATCGCCCCGCGGCAGAGGGAGACCACGTCCTGGTCGACTTCACCGGCCGACTCGACGGAGAGGAATTCGAGGGCGGAAGCGCGACCGGCGAGGTGATCGAGATCGGCTCGGGGCGCCTGATCCCCGGCTTCGAGGAGCAGTTGGTCGGGGCGGTCGGCGGCGGGGATGTGGAGGTCGAGGTCACCTTTCCCGAGGACTACGGTGCAGAGCACCTTGCCGGCAAGGACGCGGCCTTCGCGGTCTCGGTCTCCGAGGTGAGGGAGAAGCACCTTCCGGAGGCCGACGACGAGCTGGCGATCTCGGTTTCCGAGTTCGAGACGATCGGTGAGCTTCGCGACGACATAGCCCAGCGCCTCTCCGAGGCTCTCTCTGAACGGGCCGACCAGGATTTCCGGGTCAACGTGGTCGATGCAGTTGCCGAAGCGGCGACCATCGATGTTCCGGAAGCCCTCGCCGAAGCAAGGGCCCGGGAGCGCTGGGAGCGAGTCGAGCGCCAGATCGCCGGCAGCGGGATGAACCCCGACTCGTGGCTCCAGATGCAGGGGAAGACCAGGGAGGAGGTGATCGCCGAGTCGCTCCCGGATGCCGAACGGGAGATCCGCCGTGAGGCTGCAGTCGTGGCGGTGGCCGATGCCGAGGGGATCGAGGTCGACGACGCCGAACTGCTCGAGGAACTCGGCCCGATCGCCGAGAAGGAGCGGACCACGCCGGAGAAACTCCTCGAACGACTCTCCCGCGACGGGCGCGATGCCGCGATCAGGGAGGACATCCGCGTTCGCAAGGCGATCGATCGCCTGGTCGATTCCGCCACTCCCGTGCCGGTCCCGGTCTCCCTCGGAGCCGAGGGGGACGAAGGAGATGACGAGGACGGACGGGAGGCCGGGAAGCCCGAGTCCGGTGGGAAGCTCTGGACGCCCGGTGACCCCCGCTGAGCGGTCGCCCGCCCGGTCACCGATATAGACTCGAAGGCATGAGTCCCCTTGTTCCGATGGTGGTCGAGCAGACCTCGCGCGGCGAGCGCTCGTTCGACATCTATTCCCGGCTCCTCAATGAGCGAATCATCTTCCTCGGGAGCGCGGTCGACGACGAGGTCGCCAACCTGATCGTCGCCCAGCTCCTCCACCTCGAGTCCGACGAGCCCGAGAAGGACATCAGCCTCTACATCAACTCACCCGGTGGATCGGTCTATGCCGGCCTCGCGATCTACGACACGATGCAGTTCATCAAGCCGGACGTCCAGACGATCTGCGTCGGGATCGCGATGAGCATGGGCGCGCTCCTCCTGGCCGGAGGCGCCGAGGGCAAGCGGATGGCGCTACCCAACTCGAAGATCCTCATCCACCAGGTCTCCTCGGGATTCCAGGGCCAGGCGACCGACATCGAGATCCACGCCAACGAGATCATCGACACCCGTGGCCGACTCGACAAGATCCTCGCCGAGCACACCAAGCAGGATCTGGAGAAGGTCACCAAGGACACCGAGCGCGACTACTTCATGAGCGCAGAGGAAGCCAGGGACTACGGGATCGTCGACCGGGTCATCGAGCACCACTGACCCAAGAGGGCTCCGTCAGCCCCCCAACACTTTTTCGCTCGTAGCGGTAATCCAGGCGTCGATTCACACAAGATCCCTGCCGGGTCGACTAGTTTCGGCCGGGCAACCAACTCGCGAGGGAGTCGCTCGTCCCTGATCGGCAAACCGACTCCCGCAATCAGGGGAGGTACGAGAAGTGAACTCACCGATCACCTACGTTCCACAACTCAACATCGGCGAGCTGTTCAGGCGGGTCGGCGAGATCTACAAACCGGCTTTCAAGGCATTCTGGCTGGTGCTCCTCTCGCTCTTCGTGCCGATAGCCGTCCTCGCGGGGATCGGGATCCTGGTCAAGGGGCCGGTGATCATCTTCATCGCCTACATCCTCTTCTTCCTCGCCGCGCTCTGGTTCGTCGGGATCGTGGTCAAGATCGTCGAGGACGTCGAGGCCGATGGGACCTTCGACTCCTCGATCAGGGAGTTGATCGGGATGGTGAGTCCGAGGATCCCGTCGCTGATCCTTCTCGCGGTCTCGACCTACGCCGTGATCTACGTCGGACTGTTCTTCCTGCTCATCCCCGGGATCATCGTCGCCCTGAAGATGACCGTGGCGGTGCCGGCGCTGTTCGTGGAGGAGAAAAGGGTCTTCGAGACGATGGCGAGGAGCGCCGAGTTGACCAGGGGGAACCTCTGGAAGATCCTCGGGGTGATCGTCCTGATCTACCTGGCGTTGCTGGTCTTCATCCTGGTCGTCTTCGCGCTCAGCGAGATCACGCCGATCCTCGGCGTGATCGGGGCGGTGGCCGGTTTCATCGCGATCTATCCCTACCTGGCGATGGTCTACTCGGTCCTCTACTTCGACCTTGCTGCCCTTCATGGCCAGACGGTCATGGCCGGCGGGGGCCCCGGCGCGGGCCTGGAGCAGGCAGCGGAGCAGGGCTCGCTCGGCCAGGGAGGCGCGGTCGACCCCGGTGCTACCCAGCAGCTCGAGCAGGAACGGCCCGAGGATCAGGCCTAGGCCCGTTTGCCCGAGCGCGGTCTTCTTTTTCGCTATTTCCGGGGATTTGACCGCCCATTCACACTTTCGCCCGGGCCTCGCGTTAGTTTCGTAGCGCCCTGCGATGAACCGTTCCCGGGAAGGATCCGGGGAGGACGGTCCGAAACGTGGGGCGGCGGAACACATTTCGCCGCAAAACGTGAACGGAGGAGAAAGACGTGAACGAAACGGTTACCGCTGAGGGCCGACTCGATGTCGGGGGGGTCTTCAGCCGCACTGGGGACATCTACAAACAGGCTTTCGGGACGGTCTGGGTCATTGCCCTGATCCTCTTCATCCCGGTGGTCATCCTCAACTACCTGTCCGGTGACGGGGGCTGGTTTCTCGGCCTGATCGCCGGCATCGTCCAGTTGGTCGCGAGCGTGTGGTTCGCGGGCACCATGGTCAAGGTTGTCGAGGACGTCGAGGCCGACGGGGTGGTCGATGCCTCGGTGGGAGACCTCCTGGGACTCGTCTGGCCGCGGCTCGTCTCGCTGATCCTGCTGGGGATCGTGGTCGGGATCCTGGTCGCGGTCGGCTTCGTCCTACTGATCATTCCCGGAATCATCCTCACCCTTCTCTGGATCGTCTCGACCCCGGCGATGATGGTCGAGGAAAAGGGCGTGTTCGACTCGATGTCGAGGAGCTCCGAGCTGACCAAGGACAACCGGTGGCGAGTCCTCGGCGTGGGCATCCTGCTGCTGATCGCCTACTTCGTCATCTTCGTGGTGATAAGCCTGCTGGCTGCCATCAGTCCGGTCCTCGGGATCATCGGGGGGATCATCCTGGTGATTGCCGCTTACCCGTACCTGGCGATCATCGTCTCGGTCCTCTACTTCAACCTCGTCGAGGTGAAGGGTGGACGCGTGGTCACTGGCGGTGGTCCGACCGCGGGCATCGAGCAGCCCGGTCAGGTCGAGCAGGTCGAGGTCGTCGAAGAGGTCGACCAGGGACCGGGCGGTCCGGAAGACCGCCAGTAAGGAAGGTCCCAGGGCCGGGGCAGCACCCCGGCAAGGCATTCAGAGGCGGGTCGTCACCTTCGGGTGGCGGCCCGTCGTCGTTTTCGCGGAGGGGATGGTCCCGAGGTCGGGCCGGTACGGCGCGTAAGTCGGTGACTCAGGTCTCGACTTCGTAGACCAGCCAGGAGGACTTCTCGGCACCCGGGATCGAGTCATAGAGCCGCTGGGCGGTCTCGTTGTCGGGCGCAGTCGACCACTCCAGGCAGGCGGCCCCGGTGTCCCTGGCCACCTCCAGCCCCTTCTCGATCAGGGCCCGCCCGACACCCTTGCCCCGGGCCTCGGCGAGGACGAAGAGGTCGTAGAGCAGAATCGTGTCGGCTGCCCTCAGGGAGCTCTTGGAACGGTGGAGGCAGGTGAAGCCCAGGATTCGGTCGTCCTCGAATGCTCCGAACAGCCAGCCCTCGTCATCGCTGTCCACGAACCGCTCGAGGAAGGTGCGGTTTCGGGCCTTGTCGATCTGCTCGACCTCGTAGAAGCGCTGGTAATCGGCGAACAGGGGCTCGACCAGGGCGAGCGACTCGCGATCGATCCTCTCCACCCGAACGGCCACGTCGCCGACCCTACAGGCCGGTCGGCGCGCGAGAAAGTTCCTTCCCGCCGGCAGGGAGGGAGGCTCCGGCGGCAAAGGAAGCGATCGGGCCGGGCAGTCCCCGCTGTTAGATTGGATCCCGGCCTTTCTCAATCACCAAAACGGCAAGACGGGAAGCGGAAAGAGAGGGGTTGGGCCGGTGGCCAGAGGCAACGATTCGAACGAGCAGCTCCTCTGCAGCTTCTGCGGGAAGTCGCAGCGGCAGGTCAAGAAGCTGATCGCCGGTCCCGGCGTCTATATCTGCGACGAATGCATCGACCTCTGTAACGAGATCATCGACGAGGAGATGATCGAGCCGGCCGCCTCGGTACCTGGCCTCGACCTCGAACGACTTCCCCGCCCCGAGGAGATCAACTCGGTCCTCGACGACTACGTGATCGGCCAGTCCGCGGCCAAGAAGTCGCTCTCGGTAGCCGTCTACAACCACTACAAGCGGGTCCGCATGTCGGATTCCGAGGACCCGGAGGTCGAGCTCCAGAAGTCGAACATCATGCTGCTCGGTCCGACCGGTTGCGGCAAGACCCTGCTCGCCCAGACCCTCGCCCGGATCCTCAACGTCCCCTTCGCGATTGCCGACGCGACGGCGCTGACCGAGGCCGGATACGTCGGCGAGGACGTCGAGAACATCCTGCTCAAGCTGATCCAGGCCGCCGACTACGACGTGGCCAGGGCCGAGACCGGGATCATCTACATCGACGAGATCGACAAGATCACCCGCAAGGCCGAGAACCCCTCCCTCACCCGGGACGTCTCCGGCGAGGGCGTCCAGCAGGCACTGCTCAAGATCCTCGAGGGAACCACCGCCTCGGTCCCCCCTCAGGGCGGGCGCAAGCACCCCCACCAGGAATTCCTGACGATCGATACGACCAACATCCTCTTCATCTGCGGTGGCTCGTTCGCCGAGCTCGACCGGGTGATCGAGCGCAGGGTCGACCAACGCGGGATCGGATTCGGGGCCGCGATGGAGCACGAGCGTGGGGAGGACCCGGGCGAGCTCTTCGAGCAGGTCCTGCCGGAGGACCTGATCGAGTACGGCATGATCCCCGAGTTCATCGGCAGGCTCCCGGTAGTCGCTGCGCTCCACCAACTCGACCGGGGCGACCTCGTCCGGGTCCTGACCGAGCCGCGGCACGCCCTCACCCGCCAGTTCGAGCGCTTCTTCGAGTTCGACGGGGTCGAACTCGTATTCGCCGATGACTCGCTCGACGCGATTGCCGATCGTGCCCTCGAGCGGGAGACCGGCGCCAGGGGCCTCCGCTCGATCATCGAGGAGGCCCTGCTCGACGTCCAGTTCGAACTGCCGTCCAGGTCCGACGTGACCAAGTGCGTCGTAACCAGGGACTCGATCGACCACGGCAATCCGCCCATGCTGGTCACCGATGCTTCGCTCGATGGCCCGGACGGGGCGATCGGCATCGATCCCGAGGCGGGCGAGCAGACCGCCTGAGCCGTCACCCCTGGCGACCGGCGCCACGGGGCCTGCCAATAAGATCGCCTCCCTTGGACGCGGAGGCACGGGAAAAGCTCGAGCGGACGACCCGCTGGGAGCCACAGGAGGCCGAGCCGGCGATCTTTCGCCGGTGGCTCGACGGTGGCTATTTCCACCCGGAGGCGACCGGCACCCCCGAGGAGAACTACTCGATCGCTATCCCGCCCCCCAACGTGACCGGGGCGCTCCACATGGGCCACGCCCTCAACGGATCGGTCCAGGACGTACTGGTGCGGCGAGCCCGGATGGAGGGCCGGAACACCCTCTGGATCCTCGGTACCGACCACGCCGGTATCGCCACCCAGGCGGTCGTCGAGAAACGTCTCCGGGAAGACGGGACCGACCGCCACGAGCTCGGGCGAGGGGCCTTCACCGAGCGGGTCTGGGCCTGGAAGGAGGAGTACGGGGCGAGGATCCGGGACCAGTACCAGCGCCTCGGTGCTTCCTGCGACTACGACCGCGAGAGGTTCACCCTCGATGACGATTACGCGAGGGCGGTCCGTCGGGTCTTCGTCGAGCTCTACGAGAAGGGCCTTATCTATCGCGACGAGTACATGGTCAACTGGGATCCCGGGTCGAGGTCGGCGATCTCGGATCTCGAGGTCGAGAACCGCGACCAGGAGGACACGCTCTTCTCGATCAGCTATCCGATCGAAGGCTCGGATCGCTCCCTGACCGTGGCGACGGTCCGGCCGGAAACGATGATGGCCGACACCGCGGTGGCGGTGAATCCGACCGACGAGCGCTACTCGGACCTGGTCGGTGGCCACTGCACCCTTCCCCTGGTCGGACGCCGGATACCGATCATCGCCGACGAGCACGTCGACCCCGAGTTCGGGACCGGCGCCCTGAAGATCACCCCGGGCCACGACGCCAACGACTTCGAGATCGGCCGCCGCCACGGACTCGAGGAGGTGACGATCATCGGCGAGGACGGCCGAATGCTCGAGGAAGCCGGTGAACGGTTCGCGGGCCTGACCGTCGCCGAGGCCCAGGAAGCCGTGGTCTCGGCGCTGAAGGAGGAAGGGGTCCTCGAGGCGGAGGAGCCCTACGTCCATTCGGTCCCCTTCTCCCATCGTTCGGGGGAGCGGATCGAGCCGCTGATCTCACTCCAGTGGTTCTGCCGGATGGAAGAGCTGGCCGGTCCGGCGATCGAGGCGGTCGAGCGGGACGAGGTCCGGATCACCCCGGAGAGGTGGAAGAGGGTCTACCTCGACTGGATGAGGGAGATCCGGCCGTGGTGCATATCGCGCCAGCTCTGGTGGGGCCACCGGATACCGGTCTGGTACCGGGGCGATGAGACATGGGTCGGCGAGGAGGCACCCGAGGGCGAGGGATGGGTCCAGGACGAAGACGTCCTCGATACCTGGTTCTCATCGGCGATCTGGCCCTTCGCGACCCTCGGCTGGCCCGACGACACCCCCGACCTGAGGGCCTTCTACCCGACCGACTTCCTGACCACCGCCCGGGAGATCCTCTTCCTCTGGGTGGCGAGGATGGTGATGACCGGGATCGAGTTCACCGGGAAGGTTCCCTTCGACGACGTCTACGTCCATGCGGTGATCCAGGCTCGCGACGGACGGCGGATGTCGAAGTCGCTCGGAACCGGGATAGATCCCCTCGAGGAGATCGACCGGCACGGTGCCGATGCGCTCAGGTTCGGCCTTCTGGCGATGTCTTCGACCCAGGACGTCCGTTTCTCCGATGCCCGGGTCGAGCAGGGCCGTGATCTGGCCAACAAGCTCTGGAACGCCTCGCGTCTGATCCTCCTGAACGTCGAGGCCCCCGACCCGGCCGGGCGGATCGTGCCGCCCCTCCCCGAAGCCGATGAGGATCGCTGGATCCTCTCCCGCCTCGAGTCGACGATCGCCACCTTCGGTGAACTGGTCTCGGAATATGACTTCAGCCACGCGGTCGGTGAGCTCTATGACTTCGTCTTCACCGACCTCTGCGATTGGTACCTGGAGATAGTCAAGCCCCGCATCTACGACGGGGACCCATCCCTCGCCCCGATCCTGCTGTCGACCCTCGAGCGCACGCTCGCCCTCGTCCACGCAGTGATGCCCTTCGTCACCGAGGAGATCTGGGGGTATCACCCGTACCGGGAGGGCGAACTGGTCGTCCACGAGCTTCCGGTCGCCGATCCGACCAGGATCGACCTCGAACTCGAACGGGCATTCGGGGAGGCGATCGGGATGACCCGCCTGCTCCGGAGTTGGCGCGATGCCGCCGGGGTCCCGGCCGGAACGGTGCTTCGGGTGGTCGAGCCCGAGGAAGCGGGCACCTGGGAATTCGTAACCCGGCTGGGCAGGGCCGAAGCCGTCCAGCCCGATGGCGATGAACCGCTGGCCACGGTCGCCGGCTTCGGGATCCTCCCCGGGGAAGGACTCGACCCGGCCGAGATTGCCGAACGGCTCGACAGCCGGCGCAGCAAGCTCGAGGCCGAGCTCGAGAAGGTGGTCGGGCGACTCGGCTCCCCGGGATTCACCGAGAAGGCACCACCGGAGGTCGTCTCGGAGGAACGCCGTCGCGAGCAGGACCTCCGGGACAGGATCGCCGGACTCGGTTGACCGAAGCCACTCCCGAGAGGTCGACGGGGGAGTGGTTCGACTCGCTGGCCGAGGTCGGGTGGCGCCCCGGGCTCGAGCGCATGAAGCCCCTGATGGAGATGCTCGGCTCCCCTCAGGATCGCTACCAGACGGTCCACGTAGTCGGGACGAACGGGAAGACATCGACGACCCTCTACGGGGCGGCTCTGCTCGACGCCACCGGGGTATTGGCGGGCTCCCACACCTCGCCCCACCTGACCGACTGGACCGAACGGATCCGCGTCTCGGGAGAGCCGATCGGGGC
>VEQW01000096.1 GCA_018883025.1 Solirubrobacterales bacterium
GGGCCACCGTTCTCCACTCCCCGAAGACCGTCTCGAGGCGGAGGAGGTGCCTTCTCAGGGTTGGAGCGCCGAGCGGAGTGACTCCATCGTGACCGGCCCGACCCCACTTATCCGATCGAGGTCATCGACCGAGGAAACACCGCCCCGCGAGTCGCGGAACTCGAGGATCCGCTGGGCCGTCACCGGGCCGATCCCGTCGATCCGTTCGAGGTCGGCCTGGGTCGCCGTCCCGAGACTCACCGGTGCGTCGCTCGCGGCTCCGGCGACTGGCGACCCGCCGCTGCCGCGGATCGGGACGACGACCTGCTGGCCATCGGCGAGGAGTGCGGCGCGATTGATCGCCCCCGGCAGGCCGTTGCCGGTCGCGCCTCCGGCCCGCTCGATCGCATCGATCACCCTGCTGCCCCTCGGCACCGTGTAGACGCCCGGGCGTGCGACTGCTCCCGAGACGTCGACGGTCAGCGGCCGGCTAACCACCTTCGGAACGACCGGGCCACCGCTGGAGCTGGAGGCCACCTCAGTCCCATCATCCTGACCTCGGAGCACTGCGATGCCAACGACCACCACGACTGCGCCGACCAGCAGGTAAGTGAGCACCCGGCTCCGGTCGAATTCGGGGAGGTCGGACATGGGCCGACCCTTCCCCGTTTCAGATCACGAAAGGCTCAGGCGGGTCAATTCCGGCACGGACCGCGGACCCGGACGAATACGGCTAGGCACCCCTGACGACGAAGTTGACCAGGCGTCCCGGAACGAAGACCTCCTTGACCACCTCGCCCTCCTCCAGGTGTCTCGCAGCGTTACCGGCGGAGCGGGCGAGGGCGAGCACCTCCTCCTCACCCGCGCCCTCGGCCACTTCGATCCTGTCGCGGACCTTGCCGTTCACCTGGACGACGATCTCGACCGTCTCCGAAGTCAGGAGTTCCGGGTCCGCCTCGGGCCACGGTTCCCTCCAGACCTCACCGCCGACCAGCATCGCCCAGACCTCGGCCGCCAGATGGGGCGCGAATGGCTGGATCAGCGATGCGGCGGTCGCCACCGAGTACCGGAGGACCGCCCGTCCCGACTCCGACCCTTCGAGTTCGTCCCTCAGCCGGTAGGCCTCGTTGACCAGCTCCATGACTGCGGCGATCACGGTGTTGAACTGGAAGTCCCGACTGAAGTCCCTGGTCGCCTTATCGATCGCCCAGCTGGCCTTGGCGGCGAGCTCGCGGGCCGGTCCGTCGACCCCATCCGGGCATCGTGCGGCCGCCGGATCCGGTTCATCGGGGGCGAGGTCGGATGCGATGCGCCAGAGCCTCGCCAGGAAACGGTTGACCCCCTCGACACCTTCATCGGTCCAGTCCCCTCCCCGCTCTGGGGGCCCCATGAAGCAGACGTAGGTCCTTGCCGAATCGGCCCCGAACCGCTCGACGTACTCTGCCGGGCTGACCGTGTTCCCCTTCGACTTCGACATCTTCGCCCCGTCCCTGGTGATCATCCCCTGGGCGAACAGGTTCCGGAAGGGCTCGACTGTCTCGAGGTGGCCGAGGTCGGCCAATGCCTTGACCACGAAGCGGGCGTAGAGAAGGTGGAGGATCGCGTGTTCGACACCACCGATGTACTGGTCGACCGGCATCCAGTGGTCGGCCTTGGCCCGATCGAAGGCCGCGGTCCCGTTGTCGGGGTCGAGGTAGCGCAGGAAGTACCACGACGAATCGACGAAGGTGTCCATCGTGTCGGTCTCCCGACGGGCATCCGACCCGCAGGCGGGGCAGGCGACCTCGACCCACGAGGTAGCTGCCTCGAGCGGACTCTTGCCCTTCGGGGCATAGTCGTCCACCTCTGGCAGGATCACGGGGAGGTCCTCCTCCGGGACAGGGACGATCCCGCAGTCCGGGCAGTGGACGACCGGGATCGGGGCACCCCAGTACCGCTGTCTGGAGACCAGCCAGTCCCGCAACCGGAAGTTGACCGAGGGACCGCCCCTCCCCTCCTCCTCGAGCCAGGTGACGATCTCGGGGTAGGCCTCGCGGTTGTTCTCGCCGTCGAACCTGCCCGAGTTCACCATCGGACCGTCCCCTGTGTAGGGAAGCCCATCATCGTCGCCAGGGGCGTCGGGGTCCTCACCCTCGATCACCCGCCTGATCGGCAGGTCGAACTCACGTGCGAACCCGTAGTCGCGCTCGTCGTGGGCGGGCACCGCCATCACGGCCCCGGTCCCGTAGTCCATCAGGACGTAGTCGGCGACGAACATCGGGATCTCTTCACCGTTGACCGGGTTGGTCACCGTCTTGCCGAGGGGAACCCCGGTCTTCGGCCGGTCGCCCTCCGCCCTCGCTCCCGGCGCCTCCCTCGAGACCTGGTTGACGTACTGGCGCACCGGCTCCTCGGCGTCGGTCCCGGCGACCAGGCGCTCGAGATCGGGATGTTCGGGCGCAAGGACGAAGAAGGTCGCCCCGAACAGGGTGTCGGGTCGGGTCGTGAAGACCGGGAACTCGATTCCGGCCTCCTCGCACCGGAAGGTCACCTCTGCCCCTTCCGAGCGACCGATCCAGTTCCGCTGCATGGTGACGACGTGCTCGGGCCAGGACTCGAGCAGGTCGAAGTCGGTGAGCAACCGGTCCGCAAAGGCGGTGGTCCGGAAGAACCACTGCTCGAGGTTGCGGGTCTCGACCTCGGTTCCGCACCTCTCGCACCGACCGTCGACGACCTGCTCGTTGGCAAGGACGGTCGCATCCTCGGGGCACCAGTGGACGGGAGCCCGGTCGCGGTAGGCCAGTCCGGCCTCGAGGAGCTGGAGGAAGATCCACTGGGTCCACCGGTAGTACTCGGGGGTGTGGGTCGCGACCTCTCGCGACCAGTCGATCGAGATCCCCCACTCCCTGAACTGCCGGCTGAACGACTCGATCGAACGGGTCGTCGCCTCCAGAGGCGGCTCGCCGGTCTTGATCGCGTTGTTCTCGGCGGGCAGGCCGAAGGAGTCGTAACCCATCGGGTGGATCACCTGGAAGCCGTTCCGGCGGCGGAAGTGGGCGATCGCATCGCCAACCGCGTAACACTTGAGGTGGCCAACGTGGGGTTCTCCCGAGGGGTACGGGAGCATCTCCAGGACGTAGGCGCTGGGCCGGGACGGGTCGAACCCGTCCTCGCCCGGACCGGCCACCCGCCAGGCATCCTCGCGCTCCCAGACCTCCTGCCAGCGCTCCTCTATCGCACGGGGTTCGTAGCGGCTCACCGGCGCAGTCTACGAGCCGCTCAGGTGGTGGCGGGGCGCCACTGGCGGATGTCCGGCAGCGGAGTCAGGTGCGGCTCCACCCGGTCCCGGATCGCCTCGAAATCGGGTGGCAGGGCGAGCTTCTCCCCGAGGCTCCCGGGCTCCTCGTCGGTCGCGAAGCCCGGTCCCATCGTCGCAAGTTCGAACAGGACCCCACCCGGCTCCCGGAAGTAGACGGCCTCGAAGTAGAAGCGATCGATCACCGGGGTGGCGAAGAGCCCGGATGCGGTGACCCGCTCCTGCCAGGCCTCCTGCTGGTCGAGTCGGGTCGCCCAGGCGATGTGGTGGACGGTGCCCGCCCCGGGCTTTCCATAGTGGCCCGGGGGCTGATCGAGGTGGTAGGTGCCGGTGCGACCGCCATCGGTCGTGGTCCAGGACTCGGGTCCCGACTGCTCGAAGCCGAGCACGTCGACCAGTACCGAAGCGGTCGCCGGTCCATTGGCCGACCAGGCACGAACCGAGTCGAAGCCGCGGATCGCATGCTCTGGGGGAACCTCGGAATGGAGTGGTACGAGGTCCGGATCGGGACCCTCGTAGACCGCGAGCTCGTGGTTCAGGCCCTCCGGGTCCGAGAAGAGGAGCGAGTCGTCCCCCCCACCGGTCTCGACTCCGGCCCCCTCGAGCCGCTCGCGCCACCAGCTGATCGAATCGATCGAACGGACGCGCCAGACGATCCGGTGGATCATCCCGGGGCCGGCCAGGCCGGGTGAGGCCCCGGGATATTCGAAGAAGGTCAGGTCGAACCCGGGGCTCCCCTGCTCGTCCCCGTAGAAGAGGTGGTAGACCGACGGGTCGTCCTGGTTGACCGTCTTCTTGACCATCCTCATGCCGAGGAGCCCGACGTAGAACTCGACGTTGCGGGGCGCATCCCCGGTGATGCAGCTGATGTGGTGGATTCCCTCCAGCCTCATCGCTGAAGGGTCCGACCCTGGTCGTTCGGCCACTGATCAAGGATACGGGCCGCCGGGAATCGGCCGGGGGCGCCCATTCAGGTGTCGAATGACACGAGCTACGCCGTCCGGCTACCATCCCGCGCGCGATGGGAATCCTCACCGCAGAACGTTCGATCGAGATCGAGGCGCCCCGCGCCACCTGCTGGGCGATCATCGCCGACCTCGAAACCACCCCGGAGTGGCAGGAATCGATGGTCAAGGCGAAGATCCTCGAGTCGGACTCCGAAGGCAGGGGCACCCTGGTCGAGATCACATCGGACGCCAAGG
>VEQW01000021.1 GCA_018883025.1 Solirubrobacterales bacterium
AGCTACAGCCGCACTGACCTGACTCTACCGGCTGCCCGGCATCCGGAGGCCAAACGACTACCCACCGATGCGACCGGCCCCGTCAGCCCCGACCGGCGGCCCTGAGCGACTCGAGGTCGAGCGGCTCGGTGAACATCACCAGGGAGCCATCGGCCTCCCGGGGCCACTCCTCAGGCGGGCGGTCGAAGTAGAGCTCGACCCCATTGCCGTCGGGATCTTCCGTGTAGATGGCCTCGGAAACGCCGTGATCGGCAGCCCCGGTCAATGGCCAACCGGCACGCTCGAGCCGGAGCAGGGCGTCGCCGAGGGAGGCCCGGTCGGGAAAGAGGACGGCGAGGTGGAAGAGGCCGGTCGTTCCGGGTGGGGGCGGGCTGCCCCCCTGCGACTCCCAGGTGTTTAGGCCGATGTGGTGGTGGTAGCCGCCAGCCGAGATGAAGGCCGCCTGGGAGCCGTAGGTCGTCGTCAGCTCGAAACCGAGCACCCCGCAGTAGAAGTCGAGGGCACGGGCGAGATCGGCGACCTTCAGGTGGACATGCCCGATCCGGGCACGGGGGTCGATCGATCCGGACCCCCGGTCGGCGGAATCCCCCATCAGGGGGCGGTACCCCCGGCATCGAGCGCCTGGTTCACCAGGGCGTCCGCCTCGGAGTTCTCCTCGCGGCGGACGTGTTCGATCGTCCATTCGTCAAACGGCTCGAGTGCGGAGAGAACCTCCGCGTGGAGGGGCTTGATCCCCGCGTTCTTCACCTTGTACTCACCGCGAACCTGTTTGACCACGAGCTCGGAGTCACCGACCAGGTCGATCTCCGTCGCCCCGAGCTCCGCCGCCCGGTTGATTCCGGCTAGCAGGGCGCGGTATTCGGCCACGTTGTTGGTCGCCTCGCCGATCCGCTCGGAGAGGTCGGCGATCACCTCATCACCCTGGCGGATGACGACCCCGATCGCTGCGGGACCCGGGTTTCCCCTGGCCCCCCCATCGACGTTGACCCTGAGCCTCGCCACCGGTCGAAGGTTATCCGCGACGGTCCACCGTCGAAGACGGGTCAGGCCCGTGGGTGGCTCTCGGCGTAGACGTCCCTCAGTCGGGCCGCATCGAGGTGGGTGTAGACCTGGGTGGTCGAGATGGAGGAATGTCCGAGCAGCTCCTGGATCGTCCTCAGGTCCGCCCCGCCTTCAAGCAGGTGGGTGGCGAAGGAATGTCGGAGGGTGTGCGGGGATATGCCGCCGGCCGAAGCGGCCTTGCGGACCCGCACTGCCAGGCGCCGGGAGACGTCTGACGTCGAAAGTCGACGACCGTTCTTCGAGATGAATAGAGCCCGCTCCTCGGGGTCGACCACGAGTCGCTGCCTGCCCCCCTCGATGTAGTGATCGATCGCTTCCATCGCGGGATCGCCCACCGGAACGATCCGGTGCCGGGAGCCCTTTCCGATCACCTTGACCCGACCGCCCGCTGAATCGAGCGAGGTCAGGTCGAGGTCGACCAGTTCGGCGCTCCTCAGTCCCGAGGAGTAGGCCAGCTCGAGCATCGCCTGGTCGCGGAGTTCGATCGGTGTCGTTGCCGGGACCGCACCCAGGACTTCTTCCACCTGCACGACGGTCAGGACCTTGGGCAGCTTTCGGCCGGCCTTCGGTGCCGAGACCAGGTCAGCAGGGTTCTGTGGGACCCGGCCGGTCCTCAGCAGGAATGCGTAGAGGCTCCTGACCGATGCGAGCTTCCTCGCGACGGTCGCCGGCGAGCGGCCGTCCTGAGTCAATGAGGCGGCGAACAGGCGGACCTCACGGTGGGTCACCTGATCCGGTGCGAGCCCACGGCCCCCTGCCCATCCTGCGAACTGACGAAGGTCCCGGCCGTAGGCCTCGACCGTGCGTTCGGAGGATCCGGCGGCGGCAAGGTCGCGCCGGTGGAGTTCGATCGCCCCGGACCAGCCGAGGTCTTCACTCTCCATTACGGCCGACTCAGCCGATGTAGATCGGTGTCCCGACATCGACCTGGTCGTACAGGGCGATCACGTCGTCGACCGCCATTCGGACACAGCCATGGGAAGCGGCCGTTCCCAGCGAGTAGATCGAGTCGGTCCCGTGGATCCCGGCACCCCCGTAGATGCCCATCCACCGGGCCTTGAGCGGGTTCTCGGCCGAACCCCCGGGGACGACGGTCCCGGCGAGGTCTCCCGCCCAGTCGGAGGTGGGGACGTGCCAGTCGGGATCGACCTGCTTGTCCTGGATCGAGAAGAGTCCGTCCGGGGTCGGGTAATCGGGCGATCCGACCGCCACCGGATACTGGGCTGCCACCTCGAGGTCCTTCCAGAGGGTGAGGGTGTAGGAGGCTTTGCTGACCGTGATGTAGGTCGGGTAGGCACCCGAGACCTCGGCCCGGGTGACCGATGGCTTGAGCACCCTTGTCCTGCCCTTGACCACGGGGCGATAGGGACCGCCCGCGAGGATCGATTCGAGTTCGGAATCCAGCAGGTTGTCGCGAAGCTTCTGGCCGTCGGCCTCGTCGACCACGGTCAGCGATTCCGGTCCCGGCTCTACCGAGGCATCCCTCGGTGCCACGTAGACCCCGTCCGCCACCTCGCGAACGAAACCGTTGAGAGCTGGGCGGGACCACTGGACGTCCAGGGTGACTTCCCTAGGGTCGGACCCCCCGGTGATCTGCCGGAAGACCCTTTCGGGGAGCGAGCCTTCCCGGCTGGCGTCGAGGGCGTCCTCGACCGCGCCGCTGACATTGGCCCGGACCTTGAGGTCGCGGGCCGGAAGCGTGAAGGTCTCGCCGTCCGCCTCGACCCGGATTGCGCGCCGCCTGGGTTCGACCACCTGCTTTCGGACGAGAACCTCAGCCTGCTCGGTATCGAGGCCGCCGACCTCGACGCCGTTGATCGTGACTCCATCCGAGATCAGGTGACTCCTCGAGGCGTCGTAGCCGTAGGCTGCGACGGCACCGAGGACCAGAACCCCGACTGCCACCGCACCGAATATCCGTGCCTTGCGTCCCATCTGAGCCTCTGCCTCGCTCCTTCTTGCCGGGCCTCGCTCAGGCCATCAAAGACCTTTTCGGATTGTACGGATCGATTCCTGCGGGCCCGGCGAATCGGGAATAGGAAATGGCGCTGTCACCCGCATGGGAGCGTCTTTCGGGAGGGCCGGAGGTCTCAGGATCCGGCGGTACTGGAATCCCCGTGCGTCGCCTCGACCAGGGGGCTCCTTCGGAGGAACTCCTCGACCTCGGGTTCGTAGCGATAGGGACTCCTGGCCCCCCGGATTACCGGATCGAGGATCAGGTGGTTCCTCAGGCCGAGCACCGCTTCCCGGGATGTGAACCGGAAGTGGAAGCCGGTCCCCTTGAAGGCGCGATTGTCCATCGCCCGTCCATACCGGAGCTGTCCCGAGAGCTCCTCGGAGAGGGGCAGGCCGAAGCGCCTGAGCGTCGAAATCGAAGCGCCGGTACCGATCGGAGGGATCAGCGGGGCAAGCCTGCGCCCGATCAGGGAGGCCGCCTCCGAAAGGACGAGCACGCCGTCGGCAGCGATATTGAACGTCCCGGACGGAGCCTTCGAGACTGCGTGGCCGAGCGCGTGGACGGCATCTTCCTGGTCGACGAACTGGAGTCGGGGGTCGAAACCGGTGATCGACGGAATCACGGGAAGCGAAAGGAACCTGACCATGGTCGAGTCGACCTCGGTTCCGAGGACGTCGGCGAAACGCAGCACGATCACCGACACCCCGGGCATTCGCGACCTGAACGCCGCGACCGCTGCCTCGGCTTCGAGCAGGTCCCGGCCGGCCGCTGTGGGATGCCTATCCGGAGGTCGGTCCGACTCGGTGAAGTAACCGGGGTCGCTCCGCGAGCATCCGTAGAAGAGGCCGGAGCTCCGGAAGACCACTCTCCTCACCGGGCTGTCGCCGGCCGAGCAGGCCGCCAGGAGGTTGAGGGTTCCGATCACGTTGTTCTCGTGGGCGGCAGTCCTGCCGATCCGGCCGAGGTCGAGGGTCATCCTCGTATCGACCACCGTGTCGATTCGGGCTGCCCGGATGATCCGCTCTATCGCAGTGTGCTCCGGACCGACCCGAACGAACTCGGTCCGGTCGAGCTCCCTGGAGGGAGAATCGGGATCGACGCCGACCACTGCCTCGATCCGGGGGTCAGACTCGAGCAGCTGGGCAACGCGGCCACCCCAGAAGGTCGAGAGCCCGGTCACCAGGATCCTGCGGGGGGCGACGTCGGGCGATTGCTCCATGCCCCGATTCTCACACCAACCCGGACCGGAGGCTAGCCTGAGGGCGATGGAGGCTCGAGATGGCGACTACGGGGTATCCGACGGCAGGTGGCTGAAGGTCGACTGGGGCTCGAAGATCGAGCGGATCGCGATCGATTCGGAGCTCGGGGTTTCCGAGGTCGAATACGTCTCGCTCGGGGAGGGACCGACGATCGTCCTGGTCCATGGCCTCGCCGGGAGCTGGCGGAACTGGCTGGAGAACATCCCGAGGCTCTCCGACCGGCACCGGGTGGTGGCACTCGACCTCCCCGGCTTCGGAGACAGTCCTCTTCCCGAGAAGCCGATCACCATGCCCGGCTACGGCTCCATGCTGGTCAGTCTGGCCGACCGCCTGGGCCTTCCAGAGGAGACGATCCTGGTCGGTCACTCGATGGGGGGCGTCGTCGTGACCGAGGCCCTTTTGGCCGCCCCGGGGCGTTTTTCGGGAGCATCACTGGTCGCGGCCGCGGGTACCGCGTTCACCCGAACGTCGAAGAGTCGGAAGAGGGTCGCTCGGGCGATCATCGCGCTGAACCGGTTGCCGGCACCGGAGCGGACCGGACGGGGTCTCTCCCGGCCACGCTTGAGGGCAGCGTCCCTCGGAAGCTTCATCGCCCACCCGAACGAGATCGACCCGGAGATCCTCTGGGAACTGGTCACCTACGGGGCTCGGGCACCGGGGACCCTCCAGGCCGCTTATGCCTTGTCCGGCTTCGACGGGCGAAACCGGCTAGGGGCAATAGATCTCCCGGTCCTCCTCCTCTGGGGCGCTCGGGACCTCCTGGTGCCGCTTCGGGCCGCCTACTCGTACAGGAAGCGGCTCCCGGAATCCGAGCTCGTCGTCCTCAACGACACCGGTCACATGGTCCAGATCGAACGACCGGCCCGATTCGACTGGGAGATCGAGGAGTTCGCCCGGGAAGTGATCGGCGTCGAATCACCGGTTCAGCCGGTGCTCGAGCCCCCCGACGGCCGGTAGGCCGCTTTCGCGGCCGCCTTCGCCTGCTTGACCTTCTTCTCGAGCGAGGCCACCTGGCGCTTCAGGGCCGGATTCGCCCCGCCGGCCCTGGCGCTCGCCTTCCGGGCACCGGCCAACTGCCTCTCGAGGCCTTCGAGCCGGAGGTCGAGCTTCCGCCAGCGAGCATGGTGGGCTGCCTGGGCGGAGACGAGCGGAATCAGGTTGTCGAGGAAGAGGTTTACGTCCCCGGTGTGCAGCCCGCCATCCTCGGTACCGATCAGGTTGAGGATGCTGCCGAGCCCGGAATCCAGTCCCGGCAACTCGCTCATGTCCAGCCAGGAGGCATCGGTACCGGTTCGGCAGTCACCCCTGTAGAAGCCGGGGTAGGCACTCCAGGGATCCGAAACACCCGAGACTCCATAGAAGGCCGGGAAGTTCGCCAGCGGCTTCATGATCCCAGCGTCGCCAGCCAGCTCGGCCGGATTGGTGCAAAGGACCTCGTAGCGAGCTGGGTCGGGCCTCTTCTCGGGGTAGACCCAGTAACCGGTCCCGAGGCGGCCGAAGGTCGCGTCTGCGGGAAGGCCAAGGGTTGCACGCTCGAGATAGATCGACCAGGCCATCACGCACCCGATCTGGTCGCCGATCCGACAGGCCGGGATCTTCGCCAGGTTGCCCCCGACCGACTTGCCCTTGGGTACGTAGACGTTGTTCGACCCCGGCACGATCGCCGAGATCATCCTGTCCCTTACGCCGACTTCCCTGTCCACAACTTCGTCGAGAAGCCTCGAGAGGTGCGACGCCCCCTGTGAATGGCCGATCAAGACGAAGCTACGGCCCTTGTTGTACCTGGCGAGGTACTCCCGGAAGCCCGCGATGACCCCCGAGTAGGCGAGGTCCCGGACCTTGTTGGTGATCGGCTTGGCGAAGGTGTACTGGCGGTAGACGGGTGAGTAGACGTCGCAGATCCTCGAGAACTGGCTTGCCTGGTTGATCGCAACAAGCTTGAGCTCCTCGTCCCTGGCGAGGTTTGCGTTCGCTGTGGTCTGGGCGGACTGGGTCGGATAGACGTAGAAGCAATCGAAGGCCGGGTCGCGCGCAGGCTGGAAAGAAAACGGGGTCGTTCCCGTCGGTGACGTGCTGGTCCCGCCGAGACTTCCGTCGAGGCATGGGTTGTCGGCGATCCCGGGCTTGCAGAGCCACACGGTCGGCTTCGCTGGCCTATCACCGGCGCCGGCCACCGCAGGCTGGATCGCCGCGAGGACGAAGAGGCCGAGGAGGACGGCCAGCAGGCGCCTCGGGATCAAGTGATCGCCCCGAGCGAGGCGGAACTTACGGAATCGGCGTACTTGGCCATCACTCCACGATCATACGGGGCCGGCGGCGGTTCATAGGCCGCGATTCGCTCGGCAATGACTTCGGGCGGAAGCTCGACGTCAAGCCGCCGCTCATCGAGATCGACGATGACCGTGTCGCCGTCCTGGATCGCGGATATCGGTCCACCCTTGACCGCCTCGGGTGCGACGTGCCCGATCATCAAACCCCTCGTCGCCCCCGAGAACCTGCCATCGGTCAGCAGGGCGACATGTTCCCCCAGTCCTTCACCGACCAGGGCGGCGGTCACCTGGAGCATCTCCCTCATCCCGGGCCCACCGGCCGGTCCCTCGTTACGGATCACCACGACGTCACCCCTCTCGATCGCGCCTTCCTTCACCGCGGCGAAACAGTCTTCCTCGCTCTCGAAGACCCGGGCCGGTCCGGTGTGGGAGGTCCGCTCGGTACCGGCCACCTTCACAACCGCCCCGTCCGGACAGATGTTCCCACGAAGGATCGCCAAGCCGCCCTGCGCCTTGAGTGGGTCGGCAACCGTCCGCACGACCTCCTGGCCAGGCGTTTCCTCGGCACCGGCGGCTTCCTCGCCGATCGTCTTCCCGGTAACCGTGATCTCGTCGTCATTGAGCAGGCTGCCCTCCGACAGGCGCTTCAGGACCAGTGGGACGCCGCCCGCCCGGTGCAGGTCGGTTGCGACGAACCGACCACCGGGCTTCATGTCGGCCAGCAGCGGGGTCCTACGGGAGACCTCCTCGAAGACGTCGATGTCGAGGTCGATACCGGCCTCCCTCGCGATCGCGAGCAGGTGCAGGACGGCGTTGGTGGAGCCACCCGTTGCACAGACCGTGGCGATCGCGTTCTCCAGCGACTTGCGGGTGATCACCCTGGAGGGTCTGATGTCGTCGGCCAGGACTCCGAGGACCATTTCGCCGATGCCCTTCGCGACCTCGTTCTTCTGGACGTCCTCCGCGGGAACCATCGCCGAGAAGGCGGGGGAGATTCCCAGGGCCTCGAACGCGCAGGCCATCGTGTTCGCCGTGAACTGGCCACCGCATGCCCCGAAACCGGGACTTGCCACATCCTCGAGGGCGGTCAGCTCCTCATCGGTGATCTTGCCCGCCGAGTGTGCCCCGATCGCCTCGAAGACGTCGAGGATGGTCACATCATGCCCTTCGTAGTGGCCGGGCTTGATGGAGCCGCCGTAGAGGACGATCGAGGGAATGTCGATCCGGGTTACCCCCATCACCGCCCCGGGAATCGTCTTGTCGCAGGCGGCGAGCGCCACGATCGCGTCGAACTGGTAGCCCCGGGCCATCAGCTCGATCGAGTCGGCGACCACCTCCCGACTGACCAGCGACGACTTCATCCCCTTGGTCCCCATCGTGATCCCGTCGGATATCGCGACGGTGTTGAACTCCATCGGGGTGCCCCCGGCTGCACGCACACCTTCCTTGACGTACTCGGCCAGATCGCGGAGGCCGTAGTTGCACGGCATCGCGTCGGTCCAGGTATTGGCGATGCCGATGGTCGGCTTGGAGAGATCCTCGTCGGTCAGTCCGATCCCCTTCATGTAGGCACGGGCAGCTGCCCTGTCGGGCCCATCGAAAACCGCCGCCGACCGCGGACGCGGCAGCTCCTGGCTCATGACTCCCTGCTCCCCTGCATCGCGGGCCATCCTATTGACGCCGGGCAGCTTTCGTCAGGCATCGACCGAGCGGGTCCGGATCCCCAGGGCATCAACCGGCCCGGCCCCCGCCCCCACGTCCCGGAGCCCATTCAGGACCGCCTTCGAGGCGACCTGACGGGCAAGGCGAGCCGACCGCTCCAAGTCCAGCCCCCTGGCCAGTCCGGCCGCCAAGGCGGACGAGTGAGTGCAGCCGGAGCCGTGGCTAGCGCCCGCCGGGTGGATCTCTCCCTCGATCCGGACCAGGGAATCCCGGGTGAGAAGGAGATCCACCCCCTCCTCGCTGTGACCGCCGGTCACCACGACCGCCGCGGGTCCGAGTTCCAGAACGGCCCGGGCCAGCTCCTCCTGTCCTGAGCCCTCGTCGAGACCGGTCAACTCCCGGGCCTCGGGGATGTTCGGGGTGGCCACGGTCGCCTTCGGCAGGACCTCGGTGACCAGTACCTCGGTCGCAGCGGGATCGAGCAGGGCGGCTCCGCTCTCGGCGACCATCACCGGATCGACCACCACCGGTGCGTCGCCGGTCAGGTCGAGTGCGTGGGCTACCGCGCTTGCGGTCGGAGCGGTGCCGAGCATCCCGACCTTGACCGCATCGACCCCGATGTCGGAGACGACGGCCTCGACCTGGGCCTCGATCATCGCGGGGGAAACGGGTTCGACCCCCTCGACCCCGACGGTGTTCTGGGCAGTCACCGCGGTTACCGCAGTCGTGCCGAAGACCCCGCAGGACGCGAATGCCTTCAGGTCGGCCTGGATCCCGGCCCCACCACCCGAATCGGAGCCAGCGATCGCGAGGGCGACCGGGGTCGAACCTCCGTTGGAAAACCCATCCCTGCCGTCTCGCTCAGCCATCGGTTGAAGAGCCTAGCCCCGGATCGAAGGCGCCGCTCGACCGCTCCGGATGGATCAACTGACGGCCGGTACCGCGACGACCTCCCCGGTGCTCGAGACCTCGACCAGGCCCTCGATCTCCAGCCGAGTCAGGATCGAAAGCACGAGCTCCGCGGGAAAGCCGGTTCGACCGGCGATCGGATCGACCGAGGAGGACCCCTCCGCCACTGCCTCGAGTACCGCACGCGACTCCGGGTCCCGATCGAAGGCATCTACCCCTCGGAGGGCGTTACCCGGGATACCGAGAGCCTCGACCACGTCACCGGCGTCCCGGATCAGGGCGGCTCCGTCTCGAATGAGCGAGTTCGTCCCCTCCGCAAGCGGGCTGGAGACTGGCCCGGGAACGGCACCCACGTCGCGCCCCGAGGAAGTGGCGAGGTCGGCCGTGATCAGGGATCCCGACCCGGACCTTGCCTCGACTACGACCGTGACCGATGAAAGTGCCGCCATGATCCGATTCCTCGCCGGGAAGCTCCAGCGCCACGGCCTGCTCCCCGGAGGCATCTCGGAGATGACCGCGCCTCGGGTGGTGATCTCGGAGTGCAGACCGCGATGGCGGCCCGGATAGGCCCGATCGGCCCCGCAGCCAAGGACTGCGATCGTCCTTCCGGGACCCCCTGCCTCCAGGGCACCACGGTGGACCGCCCCGTCGATGCCCATCGCCATGCCACTCACCACCACTACTCCTGCCCGGACGAGGTCCCGACCGAGGCTCCGGGCCTGTGCCAGGCCCTCCCGGGTCGGCCTCCGGGAACCGACCACGGTTACCGATGCACCTGAATCCCACCCGGCGAGAAGCCTCGGGTCGCCCCGACCGATCAGGCAGCGGGGAGCATCTTCGCTCCCCAGGAGCACCCCCGGAAAGGATGAGTCGTGGCGGCAGACTGCCCAGGAGCGGGCCGCCAGCAGCTCGCCATGGAGGAGATCTGCCCCTAGCCCACGGTTCGAGGCGAGCATCTCCCTGGCTCGGGAAGGGGCCATTGCCTGAACGAGATCCCGATCATCGAGGGCGAGCAGTTCGGGGGTCCTCTTTCCCGGGCGATCGTCGCAGGCCACCTCGATGAACGGTCCGAGGTCGGCGAGGAGCCAGCTCCTCCGCAGGCACTCGATGCAGGCCCGAACCTCATCGAACCCCGGATTCATCCGGCCCCCTCACGGCTCCGGAGCTGCAGGGCAACGGCAACGTCCTCCTCGGCGATGGACTTCCTGCCGCCGAGGTCGGCGAGCGTCCTTCCGAGACGGAGAACCCGATCGTGCCCCCGTCCCGAAAGACGCCTGGTCCGGGTCGCCTCGCCGAGCAGGGACAGCGCCCCCTTGGTGACGGAGAACCCCGACGTCTCCTCCCGAGTGGCATCGCCGTTGGCCCGCCCGGGGCCCAGCCTCCCCTCCATCCGCCTTCGGGCAGACTCGACCCGCTCCCGGACCTCGCCCGATCCTTCCCCCGCCGGACCCCTCATCGACTCAAAGCCCGGTTGTGCAACCGAGACGGTCATGTCGATCCGGTCGGCCAAGGCACCACTGAGAGCGTGGGAGTAGCGGTCGATCGCCGCCCTCGAGCAGTTGCAACCCGGATCGCTGTCTCCCCTCCCGCAAGGGCATGGGTTGGCGGCCGCGACCAGGACGAACCGGGCCGGCATCGAGTAGTGGCCGTTTGCCCTGGAGATCTCGACCCGACCGGCCTCGAGCGGCTCCCGGAGCGCCTCGAGCACCTCGCGGCGGAATTCCGGCAGTTCGTCGAGGAAGAGGACGCCCCGGTGGGCCAGGGTTATCTCTCCGGGCCGCGGGGGCAGGCCGCCACCGATCAGCCCGGCGCGGGTCACCGTGTGGTGGGGCGCCCTGAAGGGCCGCGTGACGTCGGGGGCGAGGGTTCCACAAATCCCCCCGATCCGCGCGACCTCGAGGGCCTCCTCCCGGGCCAGTCCGGGGAGGATCGAGGGGAGCCTTCTCGCGGCAAGCGACTTGCCGGCTCCGGGCGGTCCGATCATCAACAGGCCGTGAGCCCCGGCCGCACTGACCTCGAGGGCCCGACGGAGGCCCGGCTGACCCCTCAGGTCGGCAAGATCGGGGCCTTCCCGGTCCGGGTGGATACCGAGCTCCATCGGAACGGCTGCCTTGCCGGGCGGCCCTTCTTCGGTCGTGGCCCTCAGCTCGGACAGTCCGTCGATCGTCCGGACCAAAATCCCCTCGGCGAGGGCGGCCTCGGGTCCGTTGGCGGTGGCGACGAGGATCCCCCGGAGGCCGGCCTCCCTTGCTCCTTCGGCCATCGCAAGTGCCCCACGGACCGGCCGGACCGAACCATCCAGGGCCAACTCGCCGACCAGACCCCATCCCTCGAGCCTGTCCGGTGGAACCTCCCCGGCCGCGATCGAGAGGGCGCCGGCCAGCGCCAGGTCGAACCCGGGCCCGTTCTTTCGGAGATCGGCCGGCGCGAGGCTGGCGGTGATCCGCCGGAGGGGAAAGTCGAAGCCGGAATTCTCCATCGCCGAGCGGACCCGTTCCCTCGCTTCCCTGACCGCAGTGTCGGGCAGACCCACCAATCCGAAGCTCGGGAGGCCCCGACAGACGTCGACTTCGACCTCGACCGGTCTGACCGCCGTTCCATCCACGGTGAAGGAAACCGTCTTCGCGAGCACGCCTGCGACGGTAAGCGTGGCCGAGTTGCGGGGGCGAAAAAGGGCTCACCGGAGCTAAGCCGATGGTGAACGATCGACCGACGAAACGGACCGGCGAGGATCAACGGCGATCGGTCGGTGACGAGGCCGAGCGACGGGTCGCCCGCCACCTGACCCGGAGTGGCTGGCGGATTCTCGACCGTAACTGGCGGATCGGACTCGGCGAGCTGGACATCGTGGGCCTCGACCGGCGGACGATCGTCTTCGTCGAGGTCAAGGCCCTCCGCTCCCCGCACGGTTCCGGGCCGGAACGACCCGTGCTTGCGGTCGGCCCGAACAAGCGCGACCGCCTTTCCCGGCTCGCCTCGGCCTGGCTGGCCGGTCCGGGCAGGGGCCTGGGCGCCAGTTGGGAGGAGGTCAGGTTCGACGTGGTCGGCGTCGAATTCGGACGGTCAGAAGTGAGCCTCGAGCACCTCGAAGATGCCTTCAGGCCGCACGTCGCGCGGCCTGTGGGCTCCGTCTGGCTTCGTCGTCGGGGCTGGCGATGAGGCGAAACGAAAGCCGATGGATGGGGCAGGGACCCTTCTCCTCGATCGCTTTCCGGTGGGCCGCACTGCCGTATCCCTTGTGCCCCTCGAAGCCGTACCCCGGGTGGAGTTCGGCAGCCCGGCGCATCAACGCATCGCGGGTCACCTTGGCAACGACCGAAGCCGCGGCGACCGATGCACTCAGGGTGTCTCCCTTGACCAGGCGCCTGTGCGGTGGTGCCCCCTCACTCAGGGCAAACCCATCGACCAACCGGACCGCATCGGCCGCTGCGCCGGTCGGGGCCAGCGACCCCTCGAGTGCCTCGAGGTTCGCCCGCTGGATCCCCTCGCTATCGATGAACCGCGCCGACCTGACCACCACCCGGACAGTACGGGCCGTACCGAGGATCGCCGGGTAGAGCGCCTCGCGCCGCTTCTCGGTCAGGCGCTTGGAGTCGAACAGGCCCTCGAGCGCACCCCCACCACGGTCCTCCAGCGTGGAGCGCCCGAAGCTGACCGACGCTGCGACGATCGGTCCGGCGAGGCATCCCCTCCCGGCCTCGTCGGCCCCGACCACCAGGGGACTTTCGAGCTCGAGGTCGTGGCGGAAGAGGTCGTGCTCCTCCGGTTTGCCTCGCGGTGCCATGGTCGGCAGGGTACCCCGCCTGGACCACGTCACCCCATCGATTGCCGGCCGGTTAGAGGCCGCCGATCCGGTTCGGGGGCCAATAGGTGCCGAACGCCTTGCCGATCAGCCACTCTTCCGGCAGGGGACCCCAGAAGCGCGAGTCATCACTCTGCCCGCGGTTGTCGCCCATCAGGAAGTAGTGGCCGGGCGGGATGCGGATCGGCCTCGGCAGGTCGCAGCCAAGGCCGGCCGGTCCGCACGGGGTGATCTCGTAGCCATCGGGACGCTCGACCTTTCCGTTCACCACGGGTAGGCCGTTGCGGATCGAAACCGTGTCACCGGGTCCGGCGACGATCCGCTTGATGAATGTCTCGGAGGATTTCCTGATCGCCGGCCTGGGGCAGCTCTGGTCCTCGGGGCGAACGGCGCCACACTCGGGGCCACCTCCCACGACCGCTTCGGGAGGGTGGAAGACGACGACGTTGCCCGGCTCGGGGTCGGTGAAGTTGAGGATGAAGCGGTTGACCAGGACCCTCTGTCCGATCTGAAGGGTGGGGAGCATCGAGCCGGAGGGGATCTGGTACGGCTTGACCACGAAGGCCTGGACGAGCAGGGCAAGACCGACGGCGACCGCGACGATGATGATCAGCTCGAAGAAACTTCCCCGGGCCGTCTTCGGCTTGGGGATGAGCGGGCTCAGTCCTCTTCCCTGGCTTCCTCTTGGTCGGACTCGTCCTGATCGGCGTCGTCGCCGGCCGGCGCCTCCTCGGCCTGATCGTCCTCGGCGCCCTCGGCTCCGGCGTCATCTGCGCCGTCGGGCTGTCCGTCGCCCTCGGGAGCCGCTCCACTCGCTTCCTCATTCGACGGCTCGGTAGCGGGCTCGACCTCGGCCCCCTCCTCGCCGGCTTCGCCCTCGGGAGCCTCCCCTTCGACCCCCTCGACCGGAGCCTCCTCGGGAATCTCCTCAGGGGCAAGCCCCTCTCCGGAGGCATCAACCGCCCCGACCTCCTCGGTTCCAAGGACTTCCTCATCGATCCCCCAGCGCCTTTCGGAGACCCTCGCCGCCTTCCCGGTGCGTCCCCTCAGGTAGTAGAGCTTCGCCCTGCGAACACGGCCGCGGGATGCGACTTCGAGCTTTTCGATCTTCGGTGAGTGGAGGGGGAAGGTCCTCTCGACCCCGACTCCGAAGGACTGCTTCCTCACCGTGAAGGTCTCCCGGACGCCCGAGCCCTGCCGCTTGATCACCACGCCCTCGAAGACCTGGGGTCGACTGCGGTTGCCCTCGATCACGAGGAAGTGGACACGGACCCGGTCCCCGGGCGAGAAGTCCGGGAGGCCGCTGCGCAACTGGCTGCGCTCGATGTCGTCGATGGTCGTACTCATCTCTGGTCCCTGTAGGAGGGGCGAAGTCTCAGCCGGCCCCTGGGTCGTCGTCCCCTGGGGAGCGGCCCGGGGATGCTACCGAGTCGCCGGTCCGCTCGTGGGCGGCACCGGCAGCGCGAACCGCACTCTGCTCCCTGCGCCACCTCTCGACCGATGCGTGGTCGCCGGAGAGCAGGACCTCGGGAACCGCCCAGCCCTCGTACTCGGGGGGACGGGTGTAGTGGGGGTACTCCGGCTGCCCGCCCAGCGCTTCGGAAAAGGATTCCTCGACCGAGCTCCCGGGGTCCCCGAGCGCTCCCGGAAGCCGTCGAACCACGGCATCGGCAAGGACCATCGCCGGCAGTTCACCCCCGGCGAGGACGTAGGGTCCGATCGAGACCTCGTCATCGGCCAGGTGGTCGTGCACCCGCTGGTCGAAGCCCTCGTACCTGCCGCAGAGGAGGGCAAGGGCCGGTTCGGCCGCGAGCTCCGTGACGAGGTCCTCGTCGAGCTGACGACCCACCGGGCTGAGCAGGATGGTTCGGGGCCGTGAACCCTCACCGTAGACCGCCCGAAGGGCCGCATCGACGACATCGACCCGGATCACCATTCCGGAGCCTCCTCCGTAGGGGGAGTCGTCGACCCGGCCGCCCTTCAGGGGGGTCCAGGTGCGGTAGTCCCGGAGGGTGAACTCGGCCCCCTCCTCGCCGGATTTCCGAAAGCTTCGCTGGCCGAGGAGCCACTCGAAGGCATCGGGAAAGAGCGTGAAGATGTCGAACCGCACCGGGCGGCCCTCCCTCCTAGTCGAGGATGTCGACCAGGACGCGCCGGTCGTCTTGGGCGGCCGCCCTCGCGACCGTCCTCAACGCCTTGGCTACCCGGCCACCCCGACCGATCACCCGTCCGAGGTCGTCCTCGGCCACCGTGACCTCGTAGACCAGGTCGTCGTCCTCCTCGATCTCGTCGACCTCGACGGCCTCCCGGTCGTCCACCAGCGAGCGCACCATGAACAGGAGCATCTCCTGCACCGGTCCCTCAGCTCCCCTGGGCGTCGATTCCCTTGATCCGGAAGAGCCCGGCGACCCGCCGGGTCGGCCGTGCGCCCTTCTCGAGCCAGTACCGGGCGCGATCCTCGTCGACCTCGATCGTCGACGGATCGGTCTGGGCGTTGTACTGGCCGATCGTCTCGATATTCCGTCCGTCCCTGGGGGAACGGCGATCGGCGACGACTATCCGCCAGATCGGGTTCTTCTTCGACCCGACGCGCTTGAGTCTTATCCGGACCATCGGATCGGCACCTTACAGGGTCTCAGCGCCGCCGCACGCGGGGGCGGGCCGGCTTGCCGACCGCCTTTGCGAGAGCTTCGGGGTCGGGCATCCCACCCGAAGCGACCTGCTTCATCAGCCGCCTCATCTGACCGAACTGCTTGACCAGGTTGTTGACCTGCTGGATCGAGGTCCCCGATCCAGTCGCGATCCGGCGGCGACGCGAACCCTTTACGAGCTCCGGGTTGAGCCTCTCCTCAGGGGTCATCGAGAGGATGATCGCCTCGACCCGGTCGAGCTCCCGCTCGTCGAGGTCGGCCTCCTTGAGCTGCTTCATCTGGCCGAGTCCCGGCATCATCCCGAGCAGGGAGCCGAGCGGTCCCATCTTCCGGACCTGCCTCATCTGAGTGAGGAAATCCTCGAGGGTGAGGCCGTCGGAAGCCATCTTCCTCTGGAGCTCCTCGGCCTGGTCACGGTCGACCTCCCGTTCAGCCTTCTCGACCAGGCTGAGGATGTCCCCCATGCCGAGGATCCGCCCGGCCATCCGGTCGGGGTGAAAGCGATCGAAGGCTTCGAGGCCCTCCCCGGTCGAAGCGAAGAGGATCGGACTCCCGGTGACGGCCCGGACCGAGAGCGCCGCACCGCCCCGGGCATCGCCGTCGAGCTTGGTCAGGACCACCCCATCCACCCCAACCGAGTCGGAGAAGGCCTGGGCTACCTCCACCGCAGCCTGGCCGGTCATCGCGTCGACCACGAGCAGCACGTCATGGGGACGGACGGCCTTGCGGATCGCCGTCAGCTCCTCCATCAGCTCCTCGTCGACATCGAGCCTTCCAGCGGTGTCCACGATCAGTACGTCGAGTCCAGAGTCGAGGGCCTCCTGGCGTGCCTCGGCTGCCACGGCAACCGGATCAGACGCTCCCGGCCTGGTGATCACGGTCGCGCCTGCCCGGCTCCCGACGTTCGCCAACTGCTCGATCGCCGCCGGGCGCTGCAGGTCACAGGCGGCAACTCCCACCTCGAGGTCCTCCCCGACCAGCATCGATGCGAGCTTGGCCGCGGTGGTCGTCTTGCCCGATCCCTGGAGACCCGCCAGAAGGATGACGGTAGGACCCTCGTCCGCCATCGCCAGTTCGCGACCGGTCCCGCCCATCAGGTCGGCCAGCTCGTCGTTCACGACCTTGACGACCTGCTGGCCCGGATCGACGCTCGAAGTCACCTCGGTCTCGAGACAGCGCTGCCTGACTCCCTCGGTGAATTCCTTGACCACCTTGAAATTGACGTCCGCCTCGAGCAGCGCGAGGCGTACCTCACGCATCGCCCGATCGACGTCTTCGTCGGTGATCCGGCCCTTCTTACCGAGTGGGTCGAGCGCGGTGCGAAGGCGTTCCGAGAGCTGGTCGAACATCCCGCCCAGCGTACCGACCGCCCGGTGAAGTGCCCGCAGTCGGCCGGCCTACTCGCCCGGATCGAGAAGTGCCCGGGCGAATTCCCCGGGATCGAACGGAGTGAGGTCCTCGATTCCCTCGCCCACCCCGACCATCCGGACGGGAATGCCGAGTTCGGAGGTGATCGCGAGCGCTATCCCCCCCTTGGCCGAACCGTCCAGCTTGGTCAAGACCACCCCATCGAGCGGGACCGCTTCCGAGAATGCCGTTGCCTGACGGAGCCCGTTCTGGCCGGTGGTCGCGTCGATCGAGATCAATGCTCCGTGGGGGGCTCCGGGCGCCTCGCGCTCGACCACCCGCCTCACCTTTGCCAGCTCGTCCATAAGGCTCTTCTCGGTCTGGAGCCGACCTGCCGTGTCGATGATCACCACGTCGGCGCCCCTGGCCCTGCCAGCCGCAATCGCATCGAACGCCACCGACCCGGGATCGGCACCCTGCTGGGATGCGACCAGTCCCGCTCCGGCCCGATCGGCCCAGGCTTCGAGCTGCTCCCCGGCAGCCGCCCGGTAGGTATCGGCCGCCCCGAGCAGGACGGAAAGGCCGAACTCATCCCTCAAGCGCCAGGCAAGTTTGCCGGCCGAAGTCGTCTTGCCGCTGCCGTTGACGCCGGTCAGGAGGATCACCGACGGGTCGCCATCGAGGGCGATCGGACCGCTGGGTATCGAGGCGACGGCCGCGAGAAGCTCGACGAGACGCTCCCTGACGGCATCGGGTGTCGCTGCCACTTCACCCGACTCGACCTCGCGTTCGAGATCGGTGACCACCGAGGCGGTGACGGTCACCCCTACGTCTGCCATCACCAGAGCCTCCTCCAGGCGCTCCCAGGTCGACGCGTCGATCTTCTCGAACAGGCTCGCGCCGATCTCCGATGCGAGGGCTCGACGACTACGGGAAAGGGACTCCCTCAGTCGGGCGAAGGCACCCTTGCGAGCCGGTTCCGCCTCGGTCCCCTCGCCCTCGGAACGGGTGCTGGGCGGCCTCCCCGTCTCGAAGACGTCGGCCCAGGTCGTGGCCATCCCGGTCCCTCAGGCCGCGCGGTCGAGCCGCTCCTCGACCCCGGACTCCTCGTCCCGGGCCGGGGGAAGACGGCGGGAGACGACCTTGGTGATTCCGTCGCCGCCCATGCTCGCGCCGTAGAGGACGTCGGCCGCGTCCATAGTCAGTTTCTGGTGGGTGACGATGATGAACTGGGTTCGGGTGGAGAACTCCCCGACCAGTTCGAGGAACCTGGCGATATTGGCGTCATCGAGGGCGGCCTCGACCTCGTCGAGGATGTAGAAGGGGCATGGGCGGGCGAGGAAGACGGCGAAGACGAACCCGAGCGCGGTGAGTGCCTTCTCGCCACCGGAGAGCAGCCGCATCTGGCGGGTCTTCTTGCCTTTCGGGGTCACCTCGAGCTCGACCCCGAACTTGGGCTCGCCGGGTGCCGGTAGGTCGTCTCCGTCCGGTTCGCCCTCGGGATCGGCAGCTTCCGCGTCGGGATCGACCGGTCCCTCGAGCTCGACCTTCTTCAGCTTTCCCGAGCCGCCCGGAAAGAGGTGGGCGATCACCTTCTCGAAGTTCGCAGCCGCGGCATCGAAGGTCTGCTCGAAGGAGCGGGACATCTCCATATCGATGTCCCGGATGATGTCCTCGAGTTCGCGAAGCGCCCGCTCGGAATCCTCTCGCTGCTCGACCAGCCCTGCGTGGTGCTCCTGGGCCTCCTCGTATTCACGCTGGGCAAGGGGATTGACCGGACCGATCCGCTCACGCCTGCGGGCCAGCGCCTCGAGCCTGCGCTCGATCGTCTCGCGCTCCTCGTCGTCGATCGGCTCCCCAGCCTCCTCGAGGGGCTCACCGAGCCGCGATTCGATTCGCTCGATCTCGGCGACCCGCTCTGCCCTCCGGTTCTCGAGCTGGGCAGCCTCGACCTCGGCTTCGGTCACCTCCTCGGCGACCTTGCGCAGATCGGCCTGGATCTCGACCTCTTCGTCGGAACACTTCCTCAGCTCCGCCGCTATCTCGTCCGCCTCTTCCGAGTCGCTTCCAACCGCAACCCGCTCGGCGGCTTCGATCCTCGCGGCGAGGGCCTCGGCCGTCACGGTTGCGGCTTCGGCAACCCCGGAAATCGCCCCCTGGAGCGACTCCGCC
>VEQW01000097.1 GCA_018883025.1 Solirubrobacterales bacterium
CTTCCCCGTCAGCTCGGCAGCCGGGAAGCCTTCGGTCTCGATGAAGCCCGGCATGACCAGGCCGACGTGGACCCCGTGTGGGGCCTCCTCCTGGAAGAGCGCATCGGTCCAGCCCGTCAGCGCGAACTTGGCCGCCGAATACGCACCGGAGCCAGGCCGGGAGATCCTGCTTGCCGTGCTCGAGACCATCACCACGGAACTCGGGGCCGAACGACGGAGCATCGGCAGGAGCTCACCCGTAAGTCGGACCTGAGCGTCGAAGTCGAGCTCCATCGTCTTGTGGACGTTCTCCCAGCCTCCCTCCTCGAAGGTGGCCCGCCAGGCTGCCCCGGCGTTGTTGACCAGGCAATCGAGCCGGCCGTCGTGGTGCTCCTCCAGGTGTACCCGGACCCGCGAGGGAGCATCCTCGTCGGTCAGGTCGAGGGCGAGCCAGGTCGCTGGGCAGGGGAGCTGGGAGGCGAGTCTCTCGAGCCGCTCGCCTCGCCGGGCGACCAGGACGAGCTCCGCGCCGGGTTGACGACCGAAACGCCTCGCGACCGCCTCGCCGATCCCGCTCGAGGCACCGGTGACCAGGACGACGCCGGGAGGGTTCAAGCCTCAGCCTGGCCGGACGAGAGGTCAAGCAGGTCCCGGACGGCCTCCTCGAATACCTCGGTGTGGCGATCGACGTCGGCCTCGGTGGTCGAGGGCGACATCAGGGCCATGTTGTGGAAGGGAGTGATCATCACCCCGCGGTTCAGCGCGTGGAGGTGGAGGAAGCGCTCGAGTTCGGGGTCGGAGGCATCGTGGGCCTGGGTGCCGTTCAGCGCCGGATCCGGCTCGAACCGGTACTCGGCCCGGGAGCCGAGCTGGGTCACGTTCCAGGGGAGCTCGTACTTCTCGAAGATCCCGTGCAACCCGTCGCTGAACCTGGTCGCGAGGGGGATCGTCAGCTCGAAGGCCTCCTCGGTCAGGACGTCGGAGAGGGTCGCCCGGATCGCGGCCATCGAGAGCGCGTTGCCGGCCAGGGTGCCGCCGACCCCGCCGGTGTCCTCGTAGTCGGCCTCGGCATCGGCGAGCATCCGCTCGGTCACCTCGACGGTCATCCCGAGGGCACCGGCCGGGACTCCGGAGCCGATCGCCTTGCCGATCGTGAACAGGTCGGGCTCGAGCCCCCAGGCCTTCGTGCAGCCCCCCGGTCCGGCAGAGAAGGTGTGGGTCTCGTCGATGATCAGGAGGGTCCCGTGCTTCCGGGTGAGTTCACGGAGGGCCTCCATATAACCCGGCTCGGGGAGGACGATCCCCATGTTGGTCATCGCCGGCTCGGCCAGGACGCAGGCGATCTCCCCGGTGGCGAGCGCCTGCTCGAGGGCATCGATGTCGTTGAACTCGATCGCGACCGTGGTGACCGACGGGTCGACCGGCGGTCCGACGTTGCCCTCCCGGGAGACGGTGGTGCCGTTCGGCCCGGCCACGGCAAACGTCTCGTCGACGGAGCCGTGGTAGCTGTAGGAGTAGACGAGGACCTTCGGGCGCTCGGTTATCTGACGACAGATCCGGAGCGCTGCCCGGTTGGCATCGGTCGCGGTGAGGGTGAAGAACCACCGCTCCAGGCCGAACCGACGGTGGAGCTCCTCGCCGACCCAGGCGGCATCCTCGGTCGGCAGCATCATCGTGATTCCCTTCGCTGCCTGCTCGGCAACCGCCCGGGCCACCGGCTCGGGCGAGTGGCCAGGCATCGAACCCGTATCCCCCAGACATAGGTCGACGTAGGTGTGGCCGTCGACATCGGTGATCCGGGCACCCGATGCCTCCGCGGCAAAGACCGGAAAACCCCCGGCCCACCGCATCATCCAGGGCATGGGAACGCCGCCGACCAGGTTCTTCCGGGCCCGCTCGTAGAGCTCCTTCGAGGTCGGGTTGGCCTCGATGAAGCGCTCCAGTTCAGCCGCGGTCAGCGAGGCGAGCCGCTCGCGATCGATCACCGTGCCGGTGGTCATCCAGTCACCCGTCCGGCGAGGTCGCCAAGAGCCCTCCTGCCCTGGAGGAAGAGGCCACCGGCCCCGAGGGCGACCTGCTCCTGGCGGCTGCCGATATCGGGCCAGAGGCCGAGCTGGCGGAGCGAGCTCAGGACGTCGTAGTAGGAGTGCTCCCGGCAGACCTTCCCGTCCCTGAACTCGAAGATGTCGGTGCCCTCGGTCTGGACTGGAAGGCCGGTCGCCGGCAACCCGATCCAGAGAGGCCCGGTGTTGAGCCCGGTGAAGGCCCATGGCTCGGTGACCCGGTCGCCCTCGTGGATCACCGGCTCGCGCATCGTGAAGTTGAGCTCCGAAAAGGCGTTGAAGAAGCCGTCGCAGTAATCGGCGTAGCGGGCCTTGCCCCGGATCGGCTCAGCGAGGGTCACGTCCCAGTACTCGATGTCGTCTGTGACGTGCTCGAGCACGGCCTCGGTGCCGGTGTTCCAGGCCTTCTGCCAGACCCGGAAGAAGTCGTCTGCCCACTCGCTCATCCGGCCAAAGGATAGTCGGGGTTTGGGGCTTGGGGGAGGATCGTGGTTAGACCGTCAGGAGGACCTGAGGACCGATTCGGCCGAGGTGAGCGCACACTCGACCGGGGTCCCCGATCCGGCCGAGAAGGAGTCCCCGGCAACGAAGAGCTCGACCCCACCGACCACCGTCTTCAGGTGGCTCTCCCCGATCGGGCTCACGGGCTTCGAGTAGCGCCATTTCTTGACCTGGACCTTCGCCGGGTCAGGCTCGAGGCCTAGTTCCTTGAACCCACCCATGAGGAACTCGAGCTGGTCCTCCTCAGGCGAGTCGAAGAGCCGGGCGCTCTCCTCCGGGTCGGCCCGAAGGCTCACCCCAGGTTTGTTGTCGGGGAACTTGAGGAACTCGAGTACGAAGGAATCGAACCCGGCCGGGGGTGAGTCCTCGAGGCTCCTGACCAGCGGACCACCCGGCAGGCCGATCTCGGAGTCCAGCACGGCAAGCCCGACCAGGCAGGCCGAGTAAGGGTTGGGGAGAGAGGTGAGAGGGTCGCCGAACAGCTGGCCGGCTACCTCCTGGGCCTGGGGGAGCGGCGCAGTGACGATCAGCGAGCCGCTCACCTCGACCTCGAACGGCCCATCCTCCCGATCGCCCTCCGGTTCGACGGGCAGGATGACGGAGTCCCCTTCCCGGCGGGCCTCGCCCACCCGGCAGCTCATCTCGATCGCGAGCCCATCGGCCAACTGCTTTCCGAGGGCCGAGAGGCCCTGCCTCGAGTACCAACCCGCCCCAGACGGCAGGTCGACGTGGTTCAGCAGCCCGGCCGTGGTCCCGAGGGCAGCCAGCCGGTCGGTCAGCGGTCCATCCTCGAGCACCGGCAGTCCGTGGTCGAACAGGCCGCCCTCGAACCGGCGGGTCGCCATCCGGCCACCCGGGGTCCGGCCCTTGTCGAGCAGCAGATAGTCGGCCCCCTGGGACTCGAGCTTCCGCGCGATCCAGAGCCCGGCCAACCCCGCCCCGACCACACAGATCTCGGTCTTCTTCCTCTCGGTCACCGCCATCATCCCCGCATCAGCGAGGTTATTCGAGTCGGGGCCGGCCGAGCGGGGCTCGACCACGCGCACCCGAAAACCGCCGTCGGAATTGGGGAGAATGCGCCCGGTGGACCAGTCCAAAGAATCGCAGGAGCAGAGGGTCACCGACGCGGCCCTCCTCTATTCGCTCTCGACCGACCTCGAGCAGATCGCGAACAACTTCCGTGACCCGAAGCAGGAGTGGCGGAGGCTGATCGCAGAGTTCGTCGGGACCTTCTTCCTGGTCCTGGTCGCAGCCGGCGCTGCGATGGTGGCGAAGGCCTACCCGGACACGGTCAGCGAGGCAGCCGCCGTGGTTGCCCCGGGGATGATGGTGATGGCGATCATCATGTTCATGGGCAAGACCTCGGGAGCCCACCTCAACCCGGGGGTAAGCATCGCCTTTGCCCTGAGGGGCGACTTCCCCTGGAACCGGGTGCCCGGTTACGTCGTCGTCCAGCTGGCCGGAGCGATCGTCGCGGCCTTCCTGCTCGAGGCACTGGTCGGCCTGACCGCCGCCGACGGAGGGACCTTCCCCGGGGCGGATACGAGCGACCTGGCCGCCTTCGGTACCGAGGCGATCCTCACCTTCGGGCTGGTCTCGGTGATCCTCGGGACGGCCTCGGGCGCCCAGAACATCGGCATCGTCGGGGCCATCGGGGTGGGCAGCTACATCGCCCTTGCCGGCCTCTGGGCAGCACCGCTATCCGGCGCCTCGATGAACTTCGCCCGGACCTTCGGGCCTGGCCTGGTCGGCGGGGACCTGAGCGCGATCTGGGTCTATCTGGCCGGACCGCTCACCGGGGCGGTTGCCGCCGTGCTCCTGGCCTTCGTCCTAAGGGGTAGAGGCGGAGGAAGGACGGGTTCCCGGGCAGCACAGGGCACGAT
>VEQW01000022.1 GCA_018883025.1 Solirubrobacterales bacterium
ATGCCGGAGGGGTCGAGACCGAGATGGCAGGGCGGGACTTCGACCCCGGCTTGCTGCAGGGCACGATCGTCCTGCTCTGCGTTCCCGACGACGAGATCGCTGCGGTGGTCTCGAGGATCGCTGACTCCGGCTCCGTTCCAGCAGTGATCGGTCATACGAGCGGAGCGACGAGACTCGAGGCCCTCGTTGCCGTCGACTGCCCCGGTGGAGCCTTCTCCCTCCACCCGCTCCAGACGGTTCCCGATCCGGCGACCGACCTGGTCGGCGCCCCGGCTGCGATTGCCGGTACCGGCCAAGGGGCGATCGCAGTCGCCCGGGAGCTCACCGAGCGACTGGGGATGGTCCCCTTCGAAGTGGAGGAGGAGGCTCGGGCCCTCTACCACGCTGCCGCAAGCATCGCCTCGAACTTCCTGGTCACCCTGGAGCAGGAGGCCGCCGAGCTGATGGCACGGTCAGGGGTCGAGGAGCCACGGGAGATCCTGGCACCCCTGGTCCGTAGAAGCCTCGAGAACTGGGTGGAGCGCGGACCGGAAGCCCTCACCGGCCCGGTGGCCCGAGGTGATACCGAAACGGTCGAGCGTCACCGGGCGGCGATCGCCGAGCGGGCCCCGGATCTGCTCGAGCTCTATGAGGTGATGGCCCGTTACACCGAGAAGCTCTCCAGCAGGGGGGCGATCCGATGACGACGGGTTCGGGGACGGTCCAGGTCGTTCGCTCGATCGCCGAGCTGGAAGGGATCCGGGAGGAACTCCGGGGCACCGAGCGGACGGTTGGCTTCGTCCCGACCATGGGGTTCCTCCACGACGGTCATGCGAGCCTTCTCGCAGCGGCCCGTGCGCAGTGCGACTTCGTCGCCCTCAGCATCTTCGTCAACCCGAAGCAGTTCAACCAGGCTTCCGACCTCGAGGGCTACCCAAGGGACGAGGAACGCGACCTTGGAATCGCCGCCGAGCAAGGCGTCGACCTCGTCTTCTCTCCCGAAGCAGACGACCTCTACCCGGAAGGGTTCGCCACCTCGGTCGAGGTTCGGGGTCTGACCGACGTGCTCTGTGGCAGCGAGGACTCACGCGGTGCGGGACATTTCCGTGGGGTGACCACGGTCGTTGCCCTGCTGCTCAACCTGGTCGATCCCGACGTCGCCTACTTCGGCCAGAAGGATGCACAGCAGGCCGCGGTAATCGGCCGGATGGTCAGGGACCTCGCCTTCCGAACCCGAGTAGCGGTGGTCCCGACGGTAAGGGAACCCGACGGTCTGGCGATGAGCTCACGGAACGCCCGCCTCTCGGAAGCCGGGCGCCAGACGGCTGTGGTCGTCCCGCGGGCTTTGGAGCGAGCCAGGGAGGTCGCGTTGAGCGAAGGCCCGGCCGCGGGAATCGAAGCGGGGCGGGCCGTTTTTCGGGCGGAGGGGCTGGAACCGGAGTACCTGGAGGCGCGAACGCTTTCCGACCTGAACGAGGTCGAAGATACGGGCGAGGAGGAGTGGATGCTCGCGGTGGCGGTAGAAGTGGATGGTGTGAGGCTGATCGACAACTTGCCGGTCCAGGCCGGTGAGGGAAAGGGGGCTGGGCGATGAGCGGTGGATCCCGCAAAGAACAAGGCCATGAGGTCGGTACGGGTGAGTCGAGGCCGAGGGTGACGATCCAGGACCTCACGGCGATGAAGGCAGCCGGAGACCCGATCGTGATGGTCACCGCCTACGACTACCCGACCGCGAGGATCGCCGACGAGGCCGGGGTCGACGTCGTCCTGGTCGGCGACTCGGCAGCGAACTGCGTCCTCGGGTACGACAGCACCGTCCCGGTCGGGATGGATGAGATGCTCGTCCTCACCCGGGCCGTCAGGCGGGGGCTCGAACGCCCGCTGCTTATCGGGGACCTGCCCTACGGGTCATACGAGGCCTCAAACGAGCTGGCGATCGAGAACGCGCAGCGAATGGTCAAGGACGCCGGCTGCGACGCCGTCAAGCTGGAGGGCGGAGGGCAGTCTGCCGAGCGGGCCCGGGCGATGGTTGCGGCCGGGATCCCGGTCATGGGCCACGTTGGGCTGACTCCCCAGACGGCCGGCTCGATCGGCGGAATGAAGGCCCAGGGCAGGGATGCGGACGGCGCGGTCCGGGTCGCGCGCGACGCCGAGTCGCTCCAGCTGGCGGGATGCTTTGCGATCGTCTTCGAAGCCGTGCCCCAGGCCGTCGCCGAGCTGATCACGGCCCGGCTGTCGGTCCCCACCATCGGGATCGGGGCGGGTAATGCGACCTCGGGACAGGTGCTGGTGATGCATGACCTGGTCGGATTGAACGAGGGGCCGATGGCCCGCTTCGTCAAGCAGTACGGAGACGCCCGCGGGGCAATGCTCGAGAGCGTTCGGGAGTACGCCCGGGAGGTCCGGGACCGATCCTTCCCGGGGCCGGACCACGTCTACAGCGTCGACCCGGGGGAGCTGGATGAGTTCAGGCGGCGGCTCGAGGAGGGCGACCTAGACTCGAGCTACTCCTGGGACTGGGAACCGCTCGGCTGAGCCGAGCCCGGGCGGAACTCGATCTCCCTGATCACCCGCGCCGGTACCCCGGCGGCCACCACCCCCGAGGGCAGGTCGTGAGTCACGACCGAGTTGGCCCCGACCACGCACCGCTCCCCGATCGTCACCCCGCCGGTCACCACCGCGTGTACCCCGATCCAGCAGTTCGATCCGATCGTGACCGGACCCTCGGGAACGAACCCCTGCCAGGTGACCGGTAGCTCCGGGTCGTCGTAGCGGTGGCTCGCATCCCCGACGAAACAGCCATTCGCAAGCATCACGTGGTCGCCGATCGTCACCTCCTCCTGGGCGGCGATCATCGTCTCGCGGTTGAGGAAGCAGCCTTCGCCGATCCGAATCCGGCCTTCGGGGGCGATCGTCAACCAGCAGCCGGGCTCGAAAAGGGTTCCCTGCCCCACCTCGAGCCTGCCGTCGCGCAGGGCCTCGAGGACCTCGCCCTCGATCGGATGGCGAACGTAAGCCCCCCGCCGGGCCATCTCCCGGTCGATCGACCGACGGGCTCCCCAGCCCCGGTTTCGCTCGTACCAGCGTCGCTTCCGCCACCAGTTCCGCCATCCCCGCTGATCGATCATCCCCTGACTCTGCCAGAGCAGGCTAACCTCCGTCCGGTCAGGCGTCCGTAGCCTCGAGGGAAGGGAAGGTTCGATGGGCATTTTCGGAAAGGGCCGGGATTCCGCCCCGGTCGGGGGAGTCGATCTCGGGGGTACGAAGATCGCCACGGCCGTGATCGGGGAGGGAAACGAGGTCCTCGGTTCAGCGAGGCGACCCACCCCGAAGCAGGGTGGTCCGGCAGACGTAGTCGCAGCGATCGCCGAGTCGATGTCGGAGGCGGCTACTGCAGCCGGGATCGCGACCGCGGCGCTCGGGGGAGTCGGAGTCGGGGCGCCGGGAATGGCCGACCGGGCCACCGGGACGCTCTCCGGGGCGGGCAACCTGCCCGACTGGTCGGGAAGCTTCCCGCTCGGACCCGAATTATCGAAGCTGCTCGGCACCCGAGTGGTGATCGGCAATGACGTCCAGGTCGGGACGATGGCCGAGTACGCGCAGGGCGCCGGCAGGGGATTCGACAGCCTGCTCGGGGTCTTCTGGGGAACGGGGGTCGGTGGCGGGCTGATCCTCGGCGGTAAACCGTGGCTCGGTCGGGGCCGGGCCGGGGAGATCGGCCACACCCTGGTCAAGAGGGGAGGCGCCAAGGGCCTGAACGGCCTCCGTGGGACGGTCGAGGCCTACGCCGGGCGAAAGGCGATGGAGGCCAGGGCGAGGCGCGAGGTCGCGAAGGGCCGGAAGACGATCCTGTTCAAGCTGATGGAGAAGCGCGGCAAGGAGTCGCTTACGAGCTCGATCTGGCACCGCGCCTGGAAGAAGGAGGACGATCTCGCCTGCGAGCTGCTCGACCGGGCGGTCACGGCCCTCTCGGCGGGGATCGCCTCCGCGGTCAACCTGATCGACGTCGAGGCCGTGGTGGTCGGCGGGGGCCTGGGGGTTCGGTTCGGTGACTCGCTGGTACCGAAGATCTTCGAAGGCACTGGCCCCTACCTGCTCGAGCCCGACCGCCCCCCGGTGATGGCCGTAGCCGGCCTGGGGGATGACGGCGGGGTCCTCGGCGCCGCGATGCTGGTTCGGTAGTGCCGCCAGGCAGGTTCGGGGGCCCTGCTATATTTGCCCCATGTCCTATCGGGATTCAGGCGTTTCCCCGGAGTCCGGGTCGACCGATTCGGTGATCGGCTTCCCCAACCCGGTCAACGAGAAGGCTGCCCGGGTGGTCGCCGGCTTCGTTGCGACGATTGCGATAGTCGCGCTGGCGACCGGCTGGTACTTCCTGCTCCCGGTACTTGCCGTCGGCTTCTGGCTGAGGGTCGCGACCGGGCCGAGCCTGAGCCCGCTCGGTCAGCTGGCAACCAGAGTGATCGCCCCGCGGCTCGGTCCGCCACGAGAGGTACCCGGTCCGCCCAAGCGATTCGCCCAGACGATCGGCGCCGTCCTGACGACGCTCGGTTCCGTACTCGCCTTCATCTTCGGCCTCGGGATCGCCGCCCCGATCGTCCTCGCGATGCTGGCTGCCTTCGCCGTCCTCGAGTCGGTCTTCGGCATCTGCGTCGGCTGCCACATGTTCAACCTGCTGATGCGGCTCGGACTGATCCCGGCCGAGGTCTGCGAAGCCTGCAACGACCTTTCCCTGCGCCGGGCCTGAAGTACTTCAAGCGGCTACCAGTAGCCGCTCGCGCGCTTCCTCGAGGAATGCACCGGTGTGGGATCCCTCGCTCCCCGCTACCTCCTCCGGCGTTCCGGTCGCGACCACCTGGCCGCCGCCGTCCCCGCCTTCGGGGCCGAGGTCGACCAGCCAGTCGGCGGCCCTGATCACGTCCAGGTTGTGCTCGATGACGATCACGGTGTTGCCGGCGTCGACCAGCCTGCCCAGAACCTCGAGGAGCCGGCGGACGTCGGCGAAGTGGAGCCCGGTGGTCGGCTCGTCGAGGATGTAGAGGGTGTTGCCGGTCGCAACCCGTGAGAGCTCCGCAGCCAGTTTGATCCGCTGTGCCTCGCCCCCGGAAAGCGTGGTCGCCGGCTGGCCGAGCCGGACGTAGCCCAGGCCGACGTCGTCCAGGGTCTTCAGTCGACGGGCGATCTTCGGAATCGGTTCGAAGAACTCACAGGCCTCCTCGACCGACATGTCGAGCACGTCGGAGATGCTCTTCCCCTTGAACCGGACCTCGAGCGTCTCCCGGTTGTAGCGCTGGCCGTGACACTGCTCGCAGGGAACGTAGACGTCCGGCAGGAAGTGCATCTCGATCTTTATCTGGCCATCACCCCGGCAGACCTCGCACCTCCCCCCCTTGACGTTGAAGGAGAACCGGCCCGGCTTGTAGCCGCGGGCCCTCGACTCCTGCGTCTGGGCGAAGAGCTGACGGATGTGGTCGAACACCCCGGTGTAGGTGGCCGGGTTGGAACGCGGGGTCCGACCGATAGGCGACTGATCGATATTGATCACCTTGTCGACCTGGTCGATCCCGTCGATCCCGTCGTGGGCACCGGGCCTCAGGCGGGATCCGTGGAGACGGTTGGAGAGCGCCGGGTAGAGCGTTTCGTTGACCAGGGTCGACTTGCCGGAACCGGAGACCCCGGTCACACAGGTCATCACGCCGAGCGGGAAGGCGACATCGATCCCGTCGAGGTTGTGCTGGCGGGCACCCCGTACCACCAGCTCCCCCTCGGGCTCCCGCCGCGTCTCGGGCACCTCGATCTCCTCCTTCCCTGCCAGGAACCTGCCGGTGAGCGACCCGCTGACCCTGGAGATCCCGGCAGGGGTCCCGGCTGCGACGACGTGGCCCCCGTGCTCACCGGCACCGGGACCCAGATCGACCACGTGGTCGGCCGCCCGCATCGTCCCCTCGTCATGCTCGACGACGATCACCGTGTTGCCGAGATCGCGGAGCCGCTCGAGGGTCGCGATCAGCTTCTCGTTGTCCCGCTGGTGAAGTCCGATCGAAGGTTCGTCCAGCACGTACATCACTCCGACCAGGCTGGAGCCGATCTGGGTGGCCAGCCTGATCCGCTGGGCCTCCCCGCCGGACAGGGAGCGTGCCGAGCGGGCCAGGGTCAGGTAGCCGATCCCGACGTTGTTGAGGAAGGAGAGCCGCTCGGCGATCTCCTTGACGATCAGCCGGGCGATCGCCGTCTCGGTCTCGTCCAGCTCGAGACTCTCGATCCAGACCTCGGCATCGGCGGCCGAGAGTTCGGTGAAGTCACGGATCGAGAGGCCCCCGACGGTCACCGCGAGGGTCTCGGGCCTGAGCCTCGCCCCTTCGCACTCCGGACAGGGCTGCTCGGCCATGTAGCCCTCGATCCGCTCACGGGTCTTCTCGGAGTCGGACTCGGAGTAGCGGCGCTCCAGGTTGTTGACGATTCCCTCGAACTTGACCGAGTAGCTACGCCGACGGCCGGCCCTCGGCTTCGTGTTGATCGTGTGTTTCTCGGAACCCGTCCCGTAGAGGAAGACCTCCTGATCCTTGCGGCTGAGTTCCTGCCACGGCGTGTCGATGTCGATCCCCCGCCCCTTTGCGACCGACCGGATCAGTCGGCGCCAGTAACCCGAAAAGCCCTTGTTCCAAGGCTGGAGGGCGCCCTCGGCGAGCGAGAGGGTCGGGTCCGGTACGACGAGTTCGGGATCGATCACCTTTCGGAAACCGAGACCGGTACAGGCAGGACAGGCACCGTGCGGTGCGTTGAAGGAGAAGATCCTGGGCTCCAGCTCCGGCATCGAGGTGCCGCACTTCAGGCAGGCGAAGCTTTCGGAGAAGATCATCTCCTCACCATCGACCACCTTTACCTGGACCAGGCCATCGGCGATCGAGGCCGCCGCCTCGACCGACTCCGAAAGCCTCCTGCGGACATCCGGCTTCATCACCAGACGATCGATCACCAGCGAGATGTCGTGCTTGTACTTCTTGTCGAGGGTGATCTCGTCCTCGAGCATCAGCATCTCGCCGTCCACCTCGACCCGGGTGTATCCGTCGGCCCGGAATCCCTCGAGCAGCTTGCCGTACTCGCCCTTTCGCCCGCGGACCACGGGAGCCATCACCATGAACTTGGTCCCCTCGGCGAGGGTCATCACCCGGTCCGTGATCTGTTCCTGGGTCTGACCGGTGATCTCCTCCCCACACTCCGGACAGTGTGGCCTGCCGATCCTGGCCCAGAGCAGGCGGAGGTAGTCGTAGATCTCGGTCACGGTTCCGACCGTCGACCGGGGGTTGCGGGAGGTGGTCTTCTGGTCGATCGAGATCGCCGGCGAGAGCCCTTCGATCGAATCGACATCCGGTTTCTCCATCAGGCCAAGGAACTGCCGGGCGTAGGCCGAGAGCGACTCGACGTAGCGCCGCTGGCCCTCGGCATAGATGGTGTCGAAGGCGAGGCTCGACTTGCCCGATCCCGAGAGTCCGGTGACGACGATCAGGGCATCGCGAGGCAGTTCGAGGTCGATGCCCTTGAGGTTGTGCTCCCGGGCCCCCTTGATGACGATCTTCTCGGAGCGGCTCACCGAACCATTCTACGGTCCATCTGAGCGGGCAATCGGGGTGCGGTCCGGGGATTCACCCGGTCCGAGCGATCACCTCGTCGACCAGGGCCGCCGCATCCGGCATCCCGTACTCGGATTCGACCCTGGCGATCACGGCCTCCCGTCCCGCCCCGTCGAGCAGCATCTCGGTCGCCACCAGCCGGGCGGCAACGGGATCTCCTGTCGGTTGGGGAGGACCCGGCACCCGGGCGCCTTCCGGGGGACCCGACTCCTGTTCGAGGCGATCTGCAGGCTCGCCGCCCGCCCCCGACCTGACCGCCCCGAGTTCGACCTCGAGCGCCCTGGCCCGGGCCTCGAGTGCCGCTAGCTGTGCGGCTACGGCCTCCAGGTGGGCCTCGACCGAAGACCTCTCGAACCCGGGGGAGGCCTCGGGAAAATCGGTCCTGACCACGTCGCTTCGCTCCATGCCGAGAGGATAGGCGAGCGGACTTCCCGGGGTCCGGAAAGCGACTCCGCCCTATCCTCACTGTTCCATGAATATGGCAGGGCAAAGCCCATCGCGCACCAAACCGGTACTCGGCCTCTTCCTCCTATTCGTACTGGCCATCCTCGTGGCGACCGGTGACGCGAGAGCCGCTGCAGTCTGGGTCGATCCCGTTCGGGGTAGTGACGAAGCCCGGGGAACCCGCGGCAACCCGCTGCGGAGCGTGACCGAGGCCTGGCAGCGCCTTCCGGCAGTCGTATCCGAGCCGACCAGGATCGAGCTGAAGGCCGGGAACTACAGGGGACTCTCGCCGATCTACTGGGAGGACCACTCCGGTCGGGGAGGGGCCCCGATCACGATCCGGTCGGTCGACGGCCGCGGGAGGGCCCGGCTGCCGGCGGTCAACCTGTTCGGGGTTTCCCACCTCGAGTTCCGGGGAATCCAGTTCAGTGACGGAGGTGACGTGGTCCACTGCGAGCGATGCAGCCACTTCACCCTGAGGAAGGTGATCGCCCTGGGGCGCGGAGCCCAGGAGGTGGTCAAGGTCAACCAGAGCGACAACATCCAGATCCTCGGGAGCACGATCGTTGGTGGCGGGGACAACGGGATCGACCTGGTCGCAATCCAGCGGGCACGGATCCGGAACAACGTGGTCCGGGACTCGGGCGACTGGTGTGGGTACGCAAAGGGTGGTTCGGTCGACGTGGTCGTCACCGGCAACCTGTTCACCCGGTGCGGGACCGGTGGCTTCAGCGCGGGCCAGGGCACGGGATTCCAGTTCATGGTCAGGCCGTGGCTCCAGTACGAGGCGATCGGGGTGGTCATTCGGGGAAACACCGTCACCCAGACGGAGGGTGCTGCCTTCGGAATCCAGGGAGGGTTCAACGTTCTGGTGGCCGGCAACGTGGCGAGACGGGTCGGTGAGCGCTCCCACGTGCTCGAGGCCGTCTACGGACTCCGCTCCTGCGACGGACAGCCCGGCGATGAGGGCCGTGAGCGTTGTCAGGAATACCTCGACTCCGGGGGGTGGGGGACCACGGCGGTCGACGACGGGACCAACGCGGTCCGGATACCGAACCGGCATGCCTTCTTCATCGGGAACGTGATCCTCAATCCGGCCCCTTACCGATCCGAGTGGCAGCAGCTTCAGGTCTTCGGTCCGATCGGACCACAGCCGGGGACCAACGTTCCGGCCGATGCGGCCGGCGATTCCGACCTCCGCTTCACCGGCAACGTGGTCTGGAACGGCCCTGCGGACATGCCGCTCGGAATCGGCGACGATGGCTGCCGCCCCTCGAATCCGACCTGTAACCCAGGACTCGTCGAGGATCAGAACCGGTTCAACCGTCGTTTGCCGTCGGTGCGCGAACTTCGGAACGGACGCCTCAGGGCGACCGGCTGGGCGGCCGAGTACGCGACCCGGGCGAGCGAGCCGACGCCGGACTGGTCCGACTTGCCGGCGGGCACCCCTCCCTGGCGGGCCTGGCCGCGCTGAAGCGGACGGCCCCGCTCAGGCCCCGGTGCGCATCCCCTCCAGGTCGCGCCTCAGTTCCCGGAGTTCGTCCCTCAGTCGGGCCGCCTCCTCGAACCTGAGGTCCTCGGCCGCCTCGTGCATCTCCTCCTCAAGGGCGATGATCGTACGCTCGAGCTCCTCCGGGCCCTCGAAGTCCTTCTCGGCCTTGCGACGGCGCTTGGCCGGAGCCCGATCCTCGATCGCCAGCAGGTTGCCATCCTCGGCGACGGCCTAGCTGATCGTGGTCGGGGTGATTCCGTGCTCCTCGTTGAAAGCGACCTGGATCGCCCTGCGCCGGGCGGTCTCGGCGATCGCCGCCTTCATCGAGGCGGTCTCGGAATCGGCGTACATCAGGACGGCTCCACCGGCGTTCCGGGCGGCCCGTCCGATCGTCTGGATCAGGCTGGTCTCGCCGCGCAGGAAGCCCTCCTTGTCGGCGTCGAGGATCGCGACCAGGGAGACCTCGGGCAGGTCGAGGCCCTCCCTCAGGAGGTTCACCCCGACCAATACGTCGAACTCACCTAGCCTCAGCTCCCGGATGATCCGGATGCGCTCGAGAGTGTCGATGTCGGAGTGGAGGTACCGGACCCGGACGCCGTGCTCGAGCAGGTAGGCGGTCAGGTCTTCGGCCATCTTCTTGGTCAGGGTCGTGACCAGGACCCGTTCACCCCGCTCCGACCTGGCCCGGACCTCCTCCATCAGGTCGTCGATCTGATTGACGGTCGGCCGGACCTCGATCTCCGGGTCGACGATTCCGGTCGGCCGGACGATCTGCTCGACGATCCGGGACGACTCCGTCCTCTCGAACTCCCCGGGGGTGGCGGAGACGAGGACCAGCTGGTTGGTCCGCTCCATGAACTCCTCGAACTTGAGCGGCCGGTTGTCGACCGCCGACGGCAGGCGGAACCCGTAGTCGACCAGGGTCTGCTTGCGGGAGCGATCGCCCATGTACATGCCGCCGAGCTGGGGGATCGTCTGGTGGGACTCGTCGATGAAGCAGACGAAATCCTCCGGGAAGTAGTCGATCAGGGTGTGCGGGGGGCTGCCGGGCGGACGACCGTCGAAGATCCGCGAGTAGTTCTCGATCCCAGAGGTGAAGCCGGTCTCCTTGATCATCTCGAGGTCGTAGAGGGTGCGTTGCCTCAGCCTGTGGGCCTCGAGGTCCTTGCCCTCGGACTGGAGCTCACCGACCCGCTTCTCGAGCTCGGCCCTGATCTCCTCCAGGCCCTTCTCGACCGCGTCCTCCTCGGTCACGTAATGGGTGGCGGGCCAGATCGAAACGTGCTCGAGCACGTCGAGCACCTCCCCCGTCAGCGGGTCGAAGTGCTGGATCGCCTCGATCTCATCGCCGAACAGACTGACCCGGTAGGCAGACTCGGCATAGGAGGGCATGATCTCGATCACCTCCCCCTTGATCCTGAACCTGCCCCGGTCGATCGAGGTGTCATTCCGCTCGTACTGAAGCCGGACCAGCTTGCGAAGGACCTCATCGCGGTCGATCGTCTCCCCCACCTTGAACATCTGCATCTGGTCCCGGTAGAGGGCCGGCGAACCGATCCCGTAGATGCAGGAGACGGAGGCGACGATGATCACGTCACGCCGGGCAAGGACGGCGGCGGTCGCGGCATGCCGGAGCCGGTCGATCTCGTCGTTGATCGAGGAGTCCTTCTCGATGTAGAGGTCCTGGGCCGGAACGTAGGCCTCGGGCTGGTAATAGTCGTAATAGGAGACGAAGTACTCGACGGCGTTCTCGGGGAAGAACTCCCTGAATTCGTTGCAGAGCTGGGCGGCAAGGGTCTTGTTGTGGGCGATGACCAGGGCCGGTCGCTGGACCTCGGCGATCACCCCGGCCATGGTGAACGTCTTGCCGGTACCGGTGGCGCCGAGCAGGGTCTGCATCTGCTCGCCGGTGGCGAGTCCCTCGGCGAGAGAGGCGATCGCGGCAGGCTGGTCGGCCATCGGCGAATATGCGGGATTGAGCCTGAACTCGGACACTCCGACCAGCCTAGCGACGGCGGTCACCCTGCCAGCCAACATCCTTGTATGTTCGGGCCGGTGAGGATCGTTCGATACCTACTCGGGGTTTTCTTCGTGCTCGCCGGCGCGAACCACTTCCTCTCGCCGGACACCTACCTCGAGATGATGCCCTCCTGGATCCCCCTTCACGGACCGGCAGTCTTCTGGAGCGGGGTGGCCGAAGTGGTCGGCGGGATCGCCCTGCTGGTCGATCGCTGGAAGCGTTTCGGCTGCTGGTGGACGATCGCCCTGCTGATCGCGGTCTTCCCGGCGAACATCCAGATGGCGATAACCCCGGATCAGATCCCCTGGGTGGCCGAGAGGAACTTCCCGGACTGGCTGCTCTGGGTCCGGCTCCTGCTCCAGCCGCTCCTGATGTACCTGGTCTGGTGGTCCTGCGACCGACCGCCCCTGGTCAGGCGCTCGCCGGCGGTCGACGCCGAGGCCTGAGCGGGAAAGGTCAGGAAGGGCCCAGGAGCTGCTGCAGTCCCTCCTGTAAAGAGTCGGTGTCCTCGGGGAGGAGTCCCTCCAGACCCTCCGGCAGATCCGACTGTCCCTGCCCACCTGACCCCCCGAAGAAGCCATCCAGGGCCTGGCCCAGGTCAAAGCCGCCGTCCGGAGTCTGGCCCCGTTCGACTCCGCGCAGGACGTCCTCGAGTAGCCCCTGTACGTCGCCCGACTCGCCGAGCACGGCCCCACCCCCCTGGATCAGGTCGATCAAGCCGCTCAACGGCAGGGAGCGGACCGCAACCCGGAGGCCGAGCGCGACCAGCGGATCGATCACTCCGGCCCCTTCGGCGTCGTCGATCGCCCGGCCGGCGCCGGCCCGGATCGCATCCTCGACCTCGGCGTCGGAGAAGCCGTTGTCCCGGGTGAACTGGTCGAGGCTCTCCGGGGTCGCGAGGGCGCGGGTCAGCTCCCCTCGACTGACCCCGAGGTCACAGGCGGCTCCGTCGAGTGCCGAGAGGGCGAACTGTTCAGCGAGCCCCTCGACCGTTTCGGTCTGCTTCCACTGCCGTGGCTCACAGGGGTCCGGTGCCGCGTCGGGCCTGTAGTCGAGGCCACCGGCGAGGATGTAGGAAACGACCAGGACCACCGATGCGAGGACCGCCCCTCCGACGAACCAGGACCCCGGTGGTGGACTCCAGGCCCCGCCGGGGGCGCTCCCGGTGTCGGTCTCTGCATCGCGGTAGAGCTCGGTCTCGGGAACGTCTTCGGGCAGGCCGAGGCCCTCCGTGGTCTCGTCCGGGGTCACAGGTCGTACCTCCTGGACAGGGTTATCGGCAGGAGTGCAGCCAGGGCGAATAGCGCCGATAGGAGGAACGGAAGCGAAAAGGCATGCGTAGCCGCCCGCTCGAGCTGGTCCTGAATCCCCGTGAGCACATCCTCGATCTGGTCACGCTGGACCGGATCCTCCGGCAGGGGACGAAAGACCTCGCTCAGGTCCGGGATCTGGTCCGGCTGGTCCCCGATCGTCCCGGCCAGCTCGGCACCGAGCTCGAGTTTGGTCGATGGATCGATGCCGGACTCGAGCAGGATCGCCGTCCCGGCATCGAGGGCAGCCGTCCGCTGCTCCTCCAGCTGGGCGGTAAAGACGGGGGTGAGGATCAGCAGGCCGATCACCACCCCGGCGTGGCGGGAGGCGATCGTCCAGCCACCGTGGATCGAGCTCTCCCCCCGGCCCTCCAGAGCCTGCTCGGTCAGCGAGGAGAGGACCAGCGCGAGGCCCAGGCCGCTCAGGACCTGGGGAAGGATCACGTAGGCGACCTCGGCACCCGGCAGGAGCCCAAGCGCTGCCAGCCCGCCGGCAAGGAAGATGGCCCCCGATGCCGCACGGATCCGAACCGAGGGGATGCGGCGCCCGATTCGGGAACCGACCAGAGCAGCAAGGGGAAGCACGGTGACCGCGAACGCCGCTTCGATCGGGGTCAGCAACCAGCCCTCGATCAGCAGGAGGACGATGAGGAAAAGGGCCGCCGCGATCGCAGCCGAGACGAGGGCGAGGGCGAGGTTCGCCGGCAGGTGCGGCTTCGCCCCCGGGCCTCCGGCCGGCTCGGGAACGGACCATTCCCGGGTCTCCTCGAGGGCGACCGGTCCGAGCAGGGCTGCTGCGAGGAGGGCGACCGGAACCTGGACGAGGAAGATCGACTGCCAGGAGACGAGTTCGGTCAGGAAGCCCCCGATCCCCGGACCGAGTGCCGCGCCGATCGCCCCAGCGCCGACCCAGAATGCGATTCCCTGCCGCTCGGTCCCCCGGGAAGCGATCAACAACTCGAGCGCGGCGGTAACCGCCAGTGCGCCACCGATGGCCTGGACGACCCGCCCGGTGAGGAGGGGACCGAGTCCCGTAGCGAGCCCACAGGCGAGGCTGCCCCCGGCGAAGATGGCGAGCCCGATTGCCGCTGTCCTGCCGGGGCCGAGCCGACGCGCGGCGATCGCCCCGGGAACGGCCACCAGGGCGAGGGCGAGGTTGAAGCTGATCAGGACCCAGGAGACCCCTTCGACCGTTGTCTCGAACTGTCTGAATATCTCGGGCAGGGCGAGTACGACTATCGACGAGTCCGAGAGGACCAGGGCGACGCCGACCAGGAGAGCGGCGGTCTTGAGTGACCTCAATAGCCCAGTTCCCGCTCGTAGGTGTGGCGGTACTCCCGCTGCTTCTCCAGGACGCCCTTGACGTACTCCTCGGTCTCGGGGAACTCGATGTCGTCGATGGTCATGGTCGAGCCACCCCAGGCCTCGGCATTTCCCGGGCCCGCGTTGTAAGCGGCAAGGGCAGCCACGACATCGTCGTCGTAGATGTCGAGCAGCCAGGCGAGGTAGAAGGTCCCGTACCTGATGTTGATGTCCGGATCGGCCAGATCTTCGAGTTCGAACTCGGTCCCGCCGCTCAGCCGCTCGATCTCGTGGGCCGTGCCCGGGGTGATCTGCATCAGCCCGCGGGCACCGGCCTCGGAGGTCTGGTCACGGAAGCGCGATTCCCTGAAGATCACGGCGGCGATCAGGGCGGCATCGACCTCCTTCTCCACCGACTGCTGCCGGATGATGTCCTCGTGCTTGAGGGGGAGGGTCACTTCCTGAACCCCCTTCTGGAAGACGTCGCCGAGGAGGGTGACGACCAGGAAGCCGACACCGGCAAATCCAGCGATGACCACAAGGGTCTTGAGCGTGCGGCCGGGGCCGTCCCGTCTTCCCCCGGAGCGCCTCTCTCTCGTCCGCGATGCCATGGGAGCTGTCCCAAAGGCTAACCGGACGGCGGCGGCAGCTCGGCACCGAGCTCGCTGAGCAGGTCCCGGAGGGCCGATTCGAGTTCTTCCACCGTTCCGTCGTTCGCCACAACATGGTCGGCCATCCCGGCCTTCTCCTCCTGGGACAACTGGCGAGCCTCCCTCCCCTCCAGTCCGGCCTGACCGCGCGCCTCGGCCCGGCCCCGCCGTACGTCCTCATCGGCGACTATCGCGACCGTGGCGTCGAACCGGCCATGGAATTCGCCCTCGAAGAGGAGCGGAACCTCGACCACGGCGACTCCGGACCCCGCCCGGGAAACCCAGGAGGCGATCTCCTCCCTGACAAGGGGGTGGACCTTGGACTCGAGCCAGGAGAGCTCCTCCGGGTCCTCGAACACCATGCTGCCAACGGCGTGGCGATCCACACGGCCGTCGACGACCGTATCCGGCCCCCACCGCCCTTCGATCTCGGTCCTGAGCGGCTCCCGGTCGAGCAGGTCGTGGACCAGCTCATCTGCCGACACCGTTGCCGCCCCGAGCCTGCCAAATGCAGCGAGCGCCTCGGACTTGCCGGCGGCGACGCCCCCGGTCAGGCCGATCACCAGGACCGGACGTTCGTTCAGTCTTCGTCTCCGGAGGCTTCGGTGGGTTCCTCCGGCTCGGCCGCTTCGTCCCCCTCGGGGGCGGGGTCGACTTCCTCGACCGCTGCCTCCTCGTCGGCGATGACCTCATCCTCGGCCTCGACGACCTCGTCGGCCTGCTCGACGTCCTCAGTGACCTCGGCAGCCTCTTCCTCGGCCGCGACCTCGGCCTCCTCCGAGGCATCGCCGACCGGGGCTTCCGCCTCGATCGAGCCTTCCTCACCTGAGGCAGCTTCGATCTCCGCACCCAGGTCCTTCAGGGGCATGTTCTGCTCGTCGATCCGCTTGATGCTGAGCGAGACCCGCCGACGTTCTTCGTCGATCTCGAGGATCTTGACGTTGATCGTCTGGCCGACATCGACCACCTCACGTGGGTTCTCGACGTGCCTGTCGGCCAGCTCGGAGATGTGGACCAGGCCCTCCACCCCATCCAACACCTCAACGAAGGCCCCGAAGTCGACCAGCTTGGTGACCTTCCCGTCCAGCACGTTGCCCGGCCCGTAGGTGGAGATGAACCTCTCCCACGGGTCGTCCTGCGTCTGCTTGAGACCGAGGGAGATCCGCTGCCGCTCGTTGTCGATGTCGAGCACCTTGACCTTGACTACGTCACCGATCGAGACGACCTCGGACGGGTTGGTCACATGGCTCCAGGAGAGTTCGGAGATATGGATCAGGCCGTCGATCCCGTTGAGGTCGACGAAGGCCCCGAAGTCGACGATGTTGGAAATCCTGCCCTCGACCACTTGGCCCTTCTCGAGCCGATCGAGGATCTCGTTGCGGGCTTCCTTGCGCTCCTCCTCGAGCACTGCCCTCCGGGACAGGACTACGTTGTTCCGGTTCCTGTTTATCTCGATCACTTTGCACTCGAGGGTCTCGCCGGTGAACTCCTCCAGGTCCTGGACGCGCCTGATGTCGACCAGCGAAGCCGGCAGGAAGCCACGGATCCCGAGGTCGATGATCAGTCCGCCCTTGACCACCTCGATCACCTTGCCCTCGACCGGCTCGCCGGACTCGGCAGCGGCCTCGATCTTCCGCCAGGCCTTCTCGAACCGGGCGCGCTTCTTGGAGAGGATCAGGCGCCCCTCGGAGTCCTCCTTGGTCACCACCAGAGCCTCGAGCTCTTCGCCCAGCTGGACCTCGTCCGAGGGATCGACCGACTTGCGAATCGAGAGCTCGTTCGCCGGGATCACCCCTTCGGACTTGTAACCGATGTCGAGCAGGACCTCGTCCCGATCGATCTGGACGACCTTTCCGGTGACCACGTCGCCGTCGTCGAAGGTGACCATGGTCGCGGCGTAATCGGGGACGATCCTCCCGTCGACCTCGACCAGGAGGCCGTCCGAACCCGCGACAGGGGAGCCCTCGGGGGGGCTCAGGACCGTTGTTTCGCCACTGGACACGACCGCTGATAATGGCAGAGAAGGGACTTTGCCGCGCCGGCAGGGACGATGTGGCACCGTTTCGGGCCAGATGCCCGTTCGCGAGACGACCAGGGGTTCCCGGAAGACCGACCTCGGAGGGCGGTACGACCTGGTCATCTGTGGCGCCAGTTTCGCCGGGCTGGCAGTCGCACGCCAGGTCGCCGACTCGGGCGGCGAGATCCTGATGATCGACCGCTACGAAGTGGGTGAGCGCCAGACCTCGGCCTGTGCGATCCCCACCTGCTGGCTGGAGGCACTCGACCTCCTGGAGGCAGAGGCCCAGCGCTTCGGGGAACTGGTCGTCCACACGCCCCACCGGACCGTCTCGATGCCCCTTCCCTGGGAGTTCTCGACCTTCGACTATCCGGCGCTCTGCCGACTGATGTGGGAACGCTCCGGGGTCCGGTTCGAAACGGCCAAGGTGGACGGTCGCACTCCGGGCGAAGAGGATGGCCTGATCACGGTCGAGACCGACCGGGGCGGGCTGAGCGCCCCGTTGGTGGTCGATGCCCTGGGCTGGCGCCGGATCCTCGATCCGGGCATGGCCGTAACACCGCCCGGGGCGCCCCTCTCGAGGGCCCTGGAGGTGCACCCACGGGGAACTTCGAAAGACCTCGAGGTCTGGATCGAGCGGGAGTACGTCCCGGCCGGCTACGGCTGGTCGTTTCCGGCCGGCGATGAGGTCCGGGTCGGGGTGGGCTCCTTCGACCCCGAGTACCACGTGAGGAAGCCGACCGAGGCCCTGGCCGGGGACCTGGGCGTCGAAGCCGAGGCCTGGCAGGGCAACTGGATTCCCCACCGGCTGAGGGAAGCGACCGCCGACGGCGTCTTCTTCGCGGGCGACTCCGCCGGCCACTGCTACCCGCTCACCGCAGAGGGGATCCGGCCGGCCTTCTACTTCGGTCTGGCCCTGGGCGCGCTGCTCGCCGACGTACTCTCCGGGCGTTCCACGCGCGAGAGGGCGCTTGCCGATTACGGCCGTTTCTCGCGCTCCCACGCCCTCCGGTACGACGGCCTGCTCGCCGCCCAGCGAACCCTTCCGCGAATTCCCCCGAGGCTTCTCCCCTCGGCCCTCGGTTCGTTGACCGACGAGCGTCTCGCCTCGAGGGCCTTCGCCCGCTACCTCGACCTCGCCCCACCGGGCTTCGTCCGGGCAATCGGAAGGCCGGCCACGGCCGGGCGGGTCCTTGCCCGGGCCGCCTAGCGCTCGACGAAGTAGGAGCCGGAAGTTGCACCACCCGAGAAGTAGCGGGAGGTGACCGTCTTCTTCCGGGTGAAGAAATCGACCGCGTCAGGGCCGTGGGCATGGATGTCGCCGAGGAACGAGGCCTTCCAACCGGAGAAGGGGAAGAAGGCGACCGGGGCCGCGACACCGATGTTGACCCCGACCATCCCGGCCTCGACGTCATGCCGAAACTTCCGCACGGCCGCTCCGGACTCGGTGAAGATCGAGACCCCGTTCCCGAAGGGGCTCGCGTTGACGATCTCGATCGCATCGTCGAGCGTCTCGGCACGAACTACCGCCAGGACCGGCCCGAAGACCTCTTCGGAGACGATCGGCATCTCGGGCTCGACCCGATCGAGGATGGTCGGGCCGACGAAGGCGCCATCACCGGTACCGGATGGCGCGCGACCGTCGAGGACCGCCACCGCCCCCTCATCGATCGCCCTTCCGATCCACTCGGTGATTCGGTCGCAGGCCTCGGCGGAAATGACCGGTCCGACGTCCACCCCCTCCTCGAGGCCGTTGCCGACCTTGAGCGCCGAGGCGGCCTCGACCAGCGGTGGGATTATCCGCTCGTGGGCGTCACCCACGGTGACGATCACCGAGCCGGCCATGCATCGCTGTCCGGCCGCGCCGAAGCCCGACCCGATCAGGCCATTCACCGTCGGTTCGACCACGGCATCGGGGCAGACGACCATGTGGTTC
>VEQW01000023.1 GCA_018883025.1 Solirubrobacterales bacterium
ACCGAGGAGGACGAACGGCGGCTCGAACACCGGCTCGTCGGGTTCGTGCCGCTCGAGGAGGAATACAGCGTTGGGGAGTTCGCACGGAAGGCACATGCCGAGATCGACTCGGCCCTTGCAGAGGGAAGGTGGCCGATCCTCGTCGGCGGCAGTGGCCTCTACATGAGGGCTGCCCTGACCGAGCTCGACCTGCGCCCGCAGGTACCCGCGGACATCCAAGCGGCGGTCGAGGCGGAGCTTGGGGAAGTCGGACCGGAGGCGCTCCACTCCCAGCTTCCCGAGCCATATTCGGAATGGGTACATCCGAGAGACCGAAAGCGAGTCAGCCGCTACCTGGGGCTCCTTCGGGCCGGGGAAGCACCCGCTCCCCCTTCCAAGGTGGGCGGTGGCCTGTGGAGCAGAACGATGAGGAGGCCGGCACTCCTGTTCGGACTCACCTGCGATCCGGAGGAGCTTCGTAGCCGCATCGAGCAGAGGGTCGAAGTCATGGCAGCCTCCGGGGCGGTCGATGAAGCCCGGAAGGTGCTCGAGGGGTCGGCTTCACGGACGGCAGCAAAGGCGCTTGGAATCACTGAGTTTGCGGCAGGAGATCTCGCGTCGGTCGTCAAGCGCCATTTGGCTCTCGCACGACGGCAGGAGACCTGGATGAGGAGGGACGAGATCCTGATTACCCTCGACCGGACCGGTCTTGACGACCGGGAGGTGGCGAGGCTGCTGCTCGCTGCAGTCCCGGAATTCGCCGGGCGCCCGGCATGAGGGCAATCGCGGGGATACGGTTCTGACGATGGTCTTCGAGAAATGGCAGGCGCTGGGAAACGACTACCTGATCCTCGAGGCCGAAGAGCTTCCGGTGGATATCGCCCCGGGAAGGGCAAAGCTGATCTGCGACCCCCACATCGGGCTTGGGGGAGACGGCCTCGTATTGATCGAGAGAACAGAGGAGCCGGGAATCGTCGCCTCTCTGAGGATCTTCAATCCCGACGGCTCCGAAGCCGAGCTCTCCGGCAACGGGGTTCGTCAGGCGATCCTCTATCTCCGGCGACGGGGGTGGGCCACGAGCGACACCTTCACGGTCGCCACCAAGGCAGGCCCGATCACCCCGACGATCCTCGATGACGGGAGGTGCTCGGTTGCGATGGGAACCGCTTCGATCACCTCGTCGGACTATCCCGCAGGAGGTGAGGATGGTCGGGGGATCGTCCAGGCAGGTGGCAAGGAGTGGGACTTCCGCCACGTGTCGATCGGCAATCCCCAGTGTGCGATCGAGAGCGAGGACGACCTGGAAGCCCTCGACCTTGCCGAGCTGGGCCCGGAGATCGAGAACAGTCCGCTATTCCCCAACCGGACGAACGTCTCCTTCTACCGGCGTTCCGGTGCGCGCGTGAGGGCGAGGATCTTCGAACGGGGCGTCGGGGAGACGCTCTCCTCCGGCACGGGGGCGATCGGTGCGGCGCTTGCGGCCCATCTCGAGGGAGGGCCCTCGAGCGTCGAGGTCGAGCTCGACGGAGGGGTACTCGACGTCGAGCTCACCCCGGACCTTGAAGTATCCCTGATCGGCCCGGCAGAACCTGTGTTCAGCGGTCAGACTTCGCCGGAGTTCCTTCGGCGTCTTGCCGAAGTCACCCAATGAAACCCGAGAGGAAGGCAGGCATTGGCACTCACGGATCCGTCTAAGCGGCTCGAGGCGATGCCGCCCTACATGTTCGCCGAGCTCGAGCGGAAGGTCTCCCAGATGCGCGAGAAGGGCATCGACGTGATCAGCCTCGGTATCGGTGACCCCGACATGCCGACTTTCGAACCGGTCGTCGAGACCATGAGGCAGGTGGTAGGGGACAACGATGACCAGAAGTATCCGACCAATCGAGGGCGAAAGGAATATCGGGAGGCGGTCACCGACTTCTACTCATCACGTTTCGGGGTCGAGCTCGATGTCGAGGAGGGGGTGATCCCGGCGCTCGGGGCGAAAGAGGCGATCTACAACCTCTGCTTCGCCTTCCTCGACCCGGGGGATGTGGCTCTCGCGAGTGACCCCGGGTACCCGGTCTACACGGGAGGGCCGATCCTTGCCGGGGCCCGACCCGTTCCGTTGCCGCTGGATCCCGACCGCGGTTTTGCTCCTGACCTCGAGTCCGTTTCCGACGAAGATGCCCGGGCAGCCCGAATCCTCTTCCTCAACTATCCGAACAACCCGACCGGTGCGGTGGTGCCAGAGGGCCTCTTCCCCAAGGTCGTCGATTTTGCGAGGGAGAATGAGATCCTCGTCGTCCACGACAACGCCTATTCGGAAACGACCTTCGACGGTTACGTGGCCCCGAGTTTCCTTGCGACGCCGGGGGCGATGGAGGTTGGGATCGAGGTCTTCTCCCTGTCGAAGGGCTACAACATGACCGGCTGGAGGGTTGGCGCGGTCGTCGGGAACCCCGAGGCGATCAGCACTTACTGGAGGTTGAAGACGAACGTCGACTCCGGCCTGTTCGAAGCGATCCAACTGGCCGGAGTTACCGCACTTCGTGAGTGCCGGGGAATGGTCGAGGAGATGAACTCGATCTACACCCGACGAAGGGACCTGGTCGTCGAGACCCTTGGGGCAATCGGGGTCGAGGTCGAACGACCGCGGGGAACGATCTACGTCTGGGCGCCCGTACCGGATGGTGAAACCTCGGTCTCCTTCGCCGAAAAGGTCCTCGACGAGGCCTCGGTCGTCATCTCGCCCGGGTCCATGTACGGCGAAAGTGGAGAGGGTTGGTTCCGGATCTCCCTGACCACGCCGGACGAGCGACTCGAGGAAGCGCTCGAGCGGATGCGCGAACACCTCGCCTGAGGGCAGGGCCGCAGCGGGCTCACCCTGAAGCGGCAGGGAGCAGGATTTAGGGGTGCTACTCTCCCAGCATGCGGAGTAGGCGGCTACAGGGAGCCGTGGTTCTTTTCGGGGTCGGTGCGCTCTTGGTGGCTGGCCCGGCGGGCGCCGCTAAGAAGACCTCGCTGAAACTGAAGGTTCCGGGCCTCACCGGTGGCTCCGTACTCGCCGTGGGGGCAACCGGGAGCACCGTCAAGGCCGGGGTCAAGGGCGGCACCGTGAACCTGCGGGTTCCCAGGTCCCGGGTTTCAGGAACCTCGCTCCACCTGACCGACAGGACCGGCAAGTACAGGGGCCCAGTCGTCCTCTCATCGACCGGGGGCAAGGCCTACCTCGTTCTTGGGAAGGGTGCCGCGCAGAGGAAATCGCTCACACTCGGCGCGGTGAAGCTCTCGAAGGGGCACGCAAGCCTGAAGCGGAAGCTCCCGCAGGGCCTGCTCTCGACCAAGGCTTTTGCCAAGGCAAAGAAGGGGGTTCCGATCGGGGCAGGCCGTCTGGGACTCCAGGCGACTCCGACCTCATCGAGACTCCTCGATTCAAGAGCTCTCCGCGCGGAGGGAACCATTCCGGGGGGGACTGATCCGGACCGTGACGGTCTCCCGAGCAACATCGACGTCGACGACAACGGCAATGGGATTCTCGACAACCAGGATGCCTCGCAGGTCCCGACGGCAGACGGAATCTTCGCAGCGATGGTTCTGCGACCTTCGGATAGTGGAGTGAATGTCAACGCCACCGGTGTGACCGACGCCCAGATAGACGCAAACATGCTGTCTGACTACGGATTCTCCGTCACCTTCTTTTTCTCGCTCCCGCCGGATCAGGGCCAAGCAACCGGAGCGTGGGTCGACTGCGGGGCGCTTCCCTATTGCAACGCCGAGAGCGGTACGGCCCTGGTGGGTGGACTCTCAGAGTCCTCTGCCGATCTTCCGAGGGGCACACCGTGGCGGGATTACCGCCCCTTTGGTGCCCCCAACGGACTCGAGTTGATCAGGGGCTTCGCCTGGGCGATGGGGCTGGCTCCGAAGGCAACGTCCGCCCAGCTGTCCCCGGGAGATCTCTACAACGTCAACTTTCAGCGGCCGGGAGGCATCGAAGTGACTTCGGTCGCACTACCCGCCTACCCCGTAACGGTTCCTGCGGTTCGCACGGTCCAGACCGGTGGGGTCTCCACCAACATCCTCTACGGAGATCCGAATGGTCCGGGAACGAACGACGGGACGGCCATCCCGCTGAGCCCGTCCGGAGATGTCTCGATGGTCTACTGGCGACCCCAGCGGAGAGCGATCCCAGGCACAGGGGAAGAGGGCTTCATCGACATGGGTCGGCTCCACTACACCGCCTCGGTCGGATCACTGAGGCTTCCAGGTGGACCGGGCGGAGGCCTGATCCAAGTTCCTTACCAGCGGGAGTTCACCTGCGATGCTGAGGGGAACGCGATCTTCCCGGATGGCCCCGAGGGGGCGAGCTTCTTCGGTCCAGCCGATCCCTCGAATGACGGACCGCCCAATCCGGCCGACACACGCACCTACACGACTAACCTCAGGAGCTGTCTCAACCAAGGCGTTGCAGCGGGCGCCTTCCCTGGTTTGGGGTCCGTTCCAGCCGGCTCTGTTCTGAACATCGCCTTTACCGCGTCCGGCGAGCAGCGGCGCGGCGGAGCGGACCGAGCAGCGTTGCAGCTCAGTTTTGGACTCTGAATCCCTCTGAAACAGATCACTCGGAGGGGAGAACTCCGGTGTCCCCTCCCGCGCAGATGAGGTCGTCGATGGAATCCTCGGCGGAGCGAAATGGACTCCCCCGAGCCCGGCAGCGGGCGATGATGATCGCAATCGACCGGGGCGGGTCCCACGGACTCGACGAACTGTCGGATCTCCTGCTGGCGGCCGGAGTGGCTCCGGTCGGTGAGGTCGTGCAGCAGCGCTCCGAACCCGATCCCGACAGGTACTTCGGTCGGGGCAAGCTCCAAGTACTGGCAGAGCAGGTCGCTCGGAGCGGAGCGAACCTGATCGCCTGTGACGACGAACTGGCCCCCAGGCAGGAACGAAGCCTCGAGAAGCTGCTCGGTCTGCCGGTGATCGACCGAACCGCAATCATTCTCGACATCTTCGCCTCACATGCGAACTCGTCCGAAGGGAAACTCCAGGTCGAGCTAGCCCAACTCGAATACAACCTGGCCCGAATGAGGGGCCTCTGGACCCACCTCGAACGTCTGGGAGCCGGAATCGGCACGAGGGGGCCCGGGGAGTCCCAGATCGAGACCGACCGGAGACTGGCCCGGGACCGGATCGCCTCCCTCAGGCGAAAGATCGATGGTGTGGAGAGGACGAGGCGAGTCATGAGGAAGCGCCGGGAGCAAAGCGAGCTGCCGCAGGTAGCGCTCGCCGGCTATACCAACGCGGGCAAGTCCAGCCTTCTGGGAGCGCTCTGCGAGTGTCCCGTCCAGGTCGGCGACAGGCCGTTCCACACCCTCGATCCACTCACCCGCTCCTTCGAATACGACGGCGGCCGCTTCCTCCTGACCGACACGGTGGGATTCATCGAGAAGCTGCCCCACCAGTTGGTCGATGCCTTCAGGGCGACATTGGAGGAGACGGTTCTCTCCGACGTCCTCCTGATCGTCGTCGATTCGTCCGGAGGCGAGGAACGGATGCAGTTGGAGCTGGAAGCCTCGGAGACGGTGCTTCGGGATATCCGAGCCGACGACAAGCCCCGGGTGACCGTCCTGAACAAGATCGATCTCCTCTCTCCGTCGCAACGTGAAGAGCTGAGGTTTGCCTGGCCAACTGCGGTTCAGGTGTCCGCCCGTACGGGCGAGGGGATCCCGAGGCTCAAGGATGCGATCAGGGAGGTCGTCGAGTCAGGCATGGAACCGGTCGACCTCCTCGTTCCCTACTCGGAAGGCTCGAGATTGAGCGAGCTCCACGAGATTGCGCTGGGGCTGTCGCGAATCGACGAGCCGGGGGGAGTGAGGGTGAGCGCGCGTCTGCCGGCGGGCCAAGTGCACCGCTTCGCGGATCTGGCCGTCTGAAGGTACGGTTCGGGTTGCGATGCAGATCAAGTTCAAGAGGCTCAGCCCGTCGGGACGGCTGCCAGCAGCAGCCAACCCGGGAGATGCCGGCGTAGACCTCCATGCCGCCGAGGATGCGCACATCGGACCGGGGGAGAGGTGGAAGGTCGGGACCGGAGTCGCGGTCGAAATCCCGCCCGGCCACGCGGGACTGGTCCTTCCCCGCTCGGGGCTCGCAAACCGCCACGGCATTGCCCTCGTCAACTCGCCCGGCCTGATCGATTCCGGCTACCGGGGGGAAGTCGGGGTCCTCCTGCTCAATACCGACCCGGCGGAGATCTTCCGGGTTGAGGAGGGAGACAGGATCGCCCAGCTGATGGTCATCCCATACGTCGAGTTCGAGCCGGTAGAGGCAGAGGAGCTCAGCCCGTCCGAACGCGGGAGCGACGGTTTCGGTTCTTCCGGTTCCTGAGCGCCGCGTCCAGCGCCTCCTGGTGGGCCGCCATCTCGAGGGAATCCTCCAGAGGGGCGAGTCCTGGAGGATTCGGGTCGTTCGGCGAGAGGGCGAGAGCCAGGAGAAGGTCAGCGAGCCGGGGGTTCTTCGGGAGCAGGGGGCCATGGAGGTAGGTCCCGATCGAGTTCATGCGCAGGACGCCTTCCGTTCCGTCTTCACCGTTGTTGCCATACCCGGCAATCACCGTTCCAAAGGGGGTGGCTCCGACACCGAGCCTCGTCCGCCCGGCGTGGTTCTCGAAGCCTGCGACGAGGAGACGCTCGCCCAGGAGATTCGCCTCAACTGCGACCGCGCCGATCAACCTCTTCCCGGTTCCGCGTTCGGTCGAGACATCGAAGACACCGAGACCCTCGCGCTCTTCGCCGTCCCCGGATGACCATCTTCTCCCGAGAAGCTGGAACCCCCCGCATACCGCGAGCAGCGGCTTGCCCATTTCGACGAAGGCCGTAACGGCCTCCTCCTTCGTCTCGAGTAGATCGGCTCCAACGGCCTCCTGATCGCGGTCCTGGCCACCGCCGATGTAGATCAGGTCGGCCTCTTCAGGGGAAAAGGACTCACCGGGGCCGGCTTCCTTCGCCTCGAATTCGATCCCCCGCCACTCACACCGTTTCCTCAGGAAGAGCAGGTTTCCACGGTCGGCATAGATGTTGAGTTCGTCCGGGTAGAGGGTCAGGAGTCGCACTCTCTCGGTCATTGGCCCGGGCCCTCCCAGAACGGATCCAGGTCGCGGTGATCGGCCAGGTAGTCCTTCAGTTCGAGAAGGGCCGTATAGGTCGGGAGGGCGTAGAGGGTTCCGGTCGCTTCGCCAATTGCGGTCACCATCGACTGCCCGATCTCATGGTCGACCTGGATCGACTCGGGATTCACCCCAGCGTACTTCAGCCTGACCGCCATCTCCGCGGCACGGGAGCCCGAGCAGACGACGGATCGGGTTTCGCCCGCCAACGTCTCGAAGTCGGCATCCCAGATCCAGGAGACATCGCGACCATCGGCGATGCGGTCGTTGAGGGCAAGCCAGAGGTCAAGAGGGCCCTCTTCCTGGTCGAGAGAGCGGAGTACCTCATTCGCTCCGACGGGATTCTTCACGAGGAAGATCCGGGCCTCGCCCTCCGGGAGGCGAACCGGCTCGGCCCGGCCGAAAACGGGAGGGAGGGACTCCAGGGCAAGCAGGGCCTCCTCTGCGTCAATCCCGAGCGCGGTGGCCCCGGTGATCGCAGCAAGTGCGTTGTAGAGGTTGTAGACACCCGGAAGCGGAAGCTCCAATCGGAATTCCGCCGTCCCCAAGGTGAGGGTGGCCGAAACGCCCTCGGCTCCGTGGAGTTCGACCTCGGTAGCGACGAGATCCGGGTCCGGCCTCGACAGACCACAGGCCGGACAGTGGTACTCGCCGAGGTGCCCGAGGTAAGACCGGTCGAACACGAGCCGGCCCCCGCACCTTCGGCAACGTCGAGCATCGGCTGCGTGTGGGGGCGCATCGAGTGCGATCCCTTTGTCCTCGATTCCGAAGAAGAGGACGCGTCCCGGTGAATCGGCGGCGACCGAGGCGATCAGAGGATCATCGGCGTTGGCGGCTAGAACGGTCTCCCGGCCCAGGCCCTCGACCAGCCGGGCCCAGCTGGAGGCGATCGACTCAGTCTCCCCGTAGCGGTCCAGCTGGTCCCTGAAGAGGTTTCCGAGGACGATCAGTCGAGGGCGGAGGGAACCCGCGACTTCTGGAAGCCAGGCCTCGTCGACTTCGAACAGGCCCAACGCTTCCCGATCGTCGAGCAGGGTGGTGACGATGCCCCAGGGCATGTTCGATCCTGCCCGATTGGCAAGGACCTGCTGGCCGGACTGCTCGACCATCCTCGAAAGCATCGCGGCCGTGGTCGTCTTCCCGTTTGTGGCACTGACCAGAACCGAGCCGTCGGTGAGCTGGCCCCCGAGCCGCTCGAGGGCGGATGGGTCCAGTACGAGCATCGCGCGGCCGGGGAGGGTCGTCCCACCACCCTTCCCGGAGATCCGACTAAGACCCCCGATAGCCCGTGCGAGGGAGGCCCTCAGCTCAGGCATCGCTCTCCCCGGGGGGGCAGAGGATCGAGAGAGCCCCCGGAAGGACCCGAATCGTGGCCGGGAGCTCGGTCAACGGATCACCGTCGGCGAAGACGGTCAGCGACGCTCCGGCGTCAATGCGGACCTCCCGGACCCGTCTGCAGGTGACCTCGACGCCATCGATGTGGCGCCCCAGGAAGACCTTCGGAAAGTTCGCCAGAAAACGTAGTCTCGATACGTCACCCACGACTATGAGATCCAGCAGGCCGTCAGAGACGGATGCCCCAGGCGCCATCTTCATTCCTCCACCGTAGAAGGCGTTGTTCGCAACCGCGACCGTATGGGCCTGGATCCGCTCTGAATTCCCGTCCACCGTAAGCGTGAACCGCACCGCCTTCCAGCCGACCAGGGCCCGGAGGGCGGCCCAGGCGTAGACGAAGGTGCCGGGAATCCAGGTAGTCCGGTTGGCGATCTCGTTGGCCCGGGAGTCGAACCCCACCGAGGCGATCCCGAGGAATCTGCGTCCGTCCGAATGCCCGACGTCGATTCGTCTGGGTAGCCCGCCCAGGAGGGTCTGGACGGCATCATCGGGTCGTGTCGGGATTCCGAGGCCCCGAGCGAGGTCGTTGCCCCGGCCCGTCGGCAGTATTCCCATCACCCGATCCGTCCCGACCAGTGGATGCGCGACCCGGGCAACCTGGCCGTCGCCACCGACCGCGACCGGTGTCTCGCCGAGATCGATCCCGAGGCTGGCAAGTTCACCCGCATGCTCACCCGAGGTCGAGAACTCGACCCGAAACGGTTTGCGAACCCGGTCGAGGATGGTGGTCGCCCGGTCGAGGATGCGGCGCGCCCTCCCTCCGCCCGCGGAAGGGTTGACGATCAGGAGAAGGGGTGACTCAACTGGATCGCTCATCACCGGAAAGCCTCGCAATCCTCCAGGTTCCGGTGCCGACCCTGCCAGAGGCCGCAGGAAGCATCCCGGCACGGGACAACGCTCTCTTGTACCACCGCTCCGGAGTGTCGAAGGGAGTATCGGCCCCCAGGGTCGAGACGGAGACGAACTCACCCCCTTCTCTCAGGACTCGGGCGACCTCCCGCAGAAAGAGGGGGACGTTCACCTGGACCACCAGGTCGAAACTGTTCTCCGGCCAGGGGAGGTCAGAGCCATCCCCGACACGGAAGCTCACCCGGGCCGAGGGGTCTAGACCGACCTTCCGGGTAGCCCGCCTGACCATCTCCTCCGAGAGATCGACCCCTCGAATCCCGGCCATCGGGAACTCACGTGCCAGGAACAGGGTGGCCTCGCCCGTCCCGCAACCGATGTCGAGAACCCTTTCGGGACGGACCTCCACCTTTCCCAGGGCCACTGCCAGGGGCTCCAGGTATTCGTAGCTTCCTGCCGCCGTCCGCGAGTCCCAGGAGGTGGCGGCCGAATCGAAGAAGGCTTCCACCCCCGGACGAAGGAGGGCCCAGCTCCACGGGAACGCCGCTACCAACCGGGTGACGGCATGACCTGCCAGCCTGATCCGGAGCGGGGGGAGGTTCGGGTCTCGATCCACCGGCCGATCATTACAGTCGATCCACCGAGAGGAATCGGTCTCTTCCATCGATTACCGTTGGGAGATGCCCCCGGATCGGAATCGGACCAAGGGATTGGTTGCAATCGTCGGGATTGCCGCCCTAATCGCGCTGGTCGTCGTCCTCATCCTTCCCGGGGGGGACGAGCAGGAACCACAGGTGATCGTCAAGGCCGGAAAGGTCGCGAAACCCGTACCGGGGGAAACGGTGTCAGAGGGGGTCAGCGCCTCGGCAAGGTTCGTCACCAACAAGGGAGCCTTTACGGTCGCGCTCGACACCTCGGAATCCCCGATTGCCGCCGACAACTTTGCCTACCTGGTCGAGAATGGTTTCTACGACGGGCTCGGGTTCCACCGGATAGTTCCGGACTTCGTGATCCAGGGGGGCGATCCGCAGGGCAACGGCACGGGCGGGCCCGGCTACACGGTGGTCGAGCGCCCCGCCCCGGACACCATCTACGGGCCCGGGACGGTGGCGATGGCGAAGTCTGCCGCCGAGCCCGCTGGTTCTGCGGGCAGTCAGTTCTTCGTGGTCACCGCATCCGAGCCGATCGGCCTTCCGCCTGACTACGCAGTGGTGGGAAAGGTTTCCCGGGGCTTCGGGACCGTCGAGGAGATCGGCCGCCTGGGTGGGCCGGATGAGCAGCCGACCGAGACGGTCGTCATCGAATCGGCTCGGCTCATTACGGGATGATGGCCGAAGAAGGCGGCAGAGAGGACTTCGAGGTCGGGAACGATGGGCTACTCATCCGAGGCACCTCGGAAGGAAAGGGCGCTCCTGTCATCCTCTGCCACGGGCTGAGCGCGACCCGCGACTACGTGGTCCACGGCTCACGGGCCATACAGCGCTCCGGTCGCGCCCTTCACCTCTGGGATGCCCGCGGCCATGGCCTCTCCGATGCCCCGGACGACGGGGGTGGCTACGGATATCCCGAACAGGTCGGTGACCTCGATGCGGTGATCACCGATCGGGTCGGAGGGGGAGAGGTAGTCGTGGGAGGGCACTCGATGGGCTGCCATACGGCTTTGGCCTGGTCCCTCGCCAACCCGGAACGAGTCTCGGCCCTGATCCTGATCGGTCCAGTATTCGATCCTTCCGGCAAGGGCCAACCGGAGGATCGGTGGGACGAGCGGGCGATCGTTCTTGAGGAGGAAGGCCCCGAGGCATTCGCCGACCTGGTGGCTGACGAGTTCGAGGGCTCGGAGGACGAACGAGAGACGGTCCGCCGGATCGCTCTCGAGCGGACGCTCTGCCACGCGCGACCCGAAGCCGTTGCCCAGGCCCTGCGGGAGGTGCCGCGTTCCAAACCCTTCGAGGACCTCTCCCAACTCGAAGAACTGTCGATGCCGTGTCTGGTCGTCGGAAGCCACGATGAATGGGATCCGGGCCATCCGCTTTCCGTGGCGGACGGGTGGACCGGGGCGCTGCCTGATGCCGAACTGATAGTCGAGGAGCCAGGGGACTCCCCGCTTGCCTGGCAAGGCGGGAGGCTCTCGCGAGAGATCGTCGGGTTCCTCGACGCCCGCGCACCGGAGGGGAGCGGAGCTTGAGGTCGACGGAGCAGACCCCCGAGCCCGAGGCCCTGCAGGGAGCCCGTTGGATCCCCGGGGGGGAGTTCCGGATGGGTAGTGATGAGCACTACCCCGAAGAAGCACCGGCGTCGGAGGCGGAGGTTGCGGGCTTCTGGCTGTCGGAGACCCCGGTGACCGTCTCCCAGTTCAGGACCTTCGTCGAGGAGACCGGCTACGAAACCGTCGCCGAGCGAGCGCCCGACCCCGCGATGTATCCGGGCGCAGATCCAGCGATGTTGGTTCCGGGGTCACTGCTGTTCGAGCGACCGGCAGAGCCAGTGCCGCTCGAAGATCCCTCGGTCTGGTGGAGATGGTGCCCGGGAGCCTCCTGGCGTGCCCCCTGGGGGCCTGGAAGCGATCTCGTGGGCAAGGATGAACATCCGGTAACCCACGTCTCCTGGGAAGACGCCTCTGCGTATGCCGGCTGGGCGGGGCTGCGACTCCCGACTGAGGCGGAGTGGGAGCGGGCGGCCCGCGGCGGTCTGGAGGGTGCAGAGTTCCCCTGGGGTGACGAACTCTCCCCCGATGGCAAGGAGGCGATGAACCGCTGGATCGGGATGTTCCCCTGGGAATGGCTCGGTGGAGCAGGGCAGTCCGATCGCCCCGACACCGTGCCGGTCCGGACTTTCGAGCCGAATCGGTACGGGCTATACGGGGTGACGGGAAACGTCTGGGAGTTGACTTCGACCTGGTTCATCCCGGGCGGGGCGATTGCCGCTGACTGCTGTGGCTCAGGGGGGGATCCGGGGAAGCTGGAGGCCAGTCGGGAGCCTGGCAGTGGCATCCCCCGCAAGGTGATGAAAGGTGGATCGTTCCTCTGTGCCGAGAACTACTGCAGTCGGTATCGACCGGCCTCCCGGATACCCCAGACAGTCGAATCCGGGACCTGTCATGCCGGCTTCAGGTGCGCGCATGATTGAGCGGCGCCGACGTTACGGCTAGCCTCTGGTCGTGGAAATCATCCAACGACTCGGAGGTAGAAGTGGGATCTGAGAACGGCGGCGGTTCGGCGGCCTGGGCAACCTGGGTCGCCTTTGCGGGCGTAATGCTGATGCTGATAGGTGTCTTCAGCGTCATAGCGGGCCTGGCCGCGCTGTTCGAAGACGACTATTTCGTCAAGGGGCCGTTCGATGGAAAGGTCCTCGTGCTGAGCACCCAGGGCCTCGGGATCTTCTGGATCGTCCTCGGCACGTTGAAGGTCTTCACCGGCTACGCACTGATCCAGGGTCGGGAGTGGGCGCGGGTCGTGACCGTGATCCTCTGCTTCCTCAACGCCGTTGTGGACATCGCAGTCCTGGCGCAGCAGCCCTTCCTTTCGATCATCCTGATTGCCCTCAACGTGACCGTGATCTATGCCGTAACGGTCAAGTGGGAACAGGCGAAGATCGGGATGGGCGACTGAGCCAAGGCCTGCGGACGGGGTACCGCCTCCGTTAGGCTGGATCGATGGGCTGCTTCGTAGCGCTTCTCGCGCTGATCTCGCCGCGCCTGGCCTTGATCGTCCTGGCGCTGTTCACCGATCTGCTCCGGAACGCCTTCGATGGGGACTGGTTCCTCCCCGTGCTGGGTTTCTTCATCCTTCCGTGGACGACGCTTGCCTGGTCGGTGGTGGCGGGCCTGTCCGAGGACGTCACCCCGTTCGGGATCCTCATGGTGATCTTCTTCTTCCTGGTCGACCTCTACTCGTATGGAAAGTCCCAGGCTGTCCGTTCGGCAAGAAGTGGATGAGAGAGGTGGCGGTCGGGCGACCTGGCTCGGCCACTCGACGGTCCTTCTAGAGCAGTCCGATACGAAGCTACTGACCGACCCCGTTTTTCGCGACCGTGTCCTCCATCTTCGTCGACACAAGGGGATACGGGGCGTCGAGAGGCCCGAAGGAGTCGATGCAGTCCTGCTCTCCCATCACCACTTCGACCATCTCGATCGCCCGAGCCTTCGCGCCCTCGCCCCGGAGACGCTGGTGATCGGTGGTCCAGGTACCAGGGGTCTGCTTCGGCGGGAAGGCTTCGAGAGGGTCGTCGACCTTCCACCGGGCGAGTCCGTCGATCTCGAACGGGTGACGGTCAGAGCAACCCCGGCGGAGCACCGCGGTGCAAGGACGCCCCTTCATCGGGAGGGGGAGGCCGTGGGATTCATGGTCGAGGGCGAGAGCAACGCCTACTTCGCCGGCGACACCGATCTCTTCGAAGGGCTCGACGAAGTGGCCCGGGGGGCAAACCTGGCCCTTTTGCCGGTATGGGGTTGGGGTACCACGATCGGCGAGGGGCACCTCGACCCCCGGCGAGCGGCGGAGGCACTGTCGCTGTTCAGGCCCGATGTGGCGATTCCGATCCACTGGGGCACCTTCGCCCCGTTCGGGTTGGGCTCGCGCCTCTGGCGCGAACGCCACGTTCCGGTTCGGGAGTTCGAACGGTTCGCAGAAGACGCCGCGCCGGCGACCGAGGTGAGGGTTCTCCTCCCCGGCGAAGAGGCTGCCTATCCCTGAGCCCGCACGCGGTCCGGTGCCGGAACCCCGTCGGTCCCCATCCACCTCGTGAAGATCCGATAGATCGTTTCGGCCCCGAGTACGGGGTCGACCGGCCACTCTAGTTCGGCCGGGTGGAGCACGAAGGGGTGGGACTGGGTTCCCCCGAGCCCGCCGTGGGAGCCGACCAGCTCCTCGAAGGCTGCGACCTCGTCGAGATCCTCCCAGTAGGTGCTGTTGAGGACGATGTCCGGACAGGTCGAGAACCGGTGGGTCCGCTCGACGTGCCGACGGGCATTCTCGCCGAAAGGAATGAGCGGATCGACTCCCTCGACCCTTCCGGTCTCGAGATGGAGTCGGCCGGCTTCGCCGATCACCACCCCTCCCGAAGCCGCCGTATCGACCAGCAGGAAACCTATCCCCGGGTGAGCGGCGAGACCATCGACCAGCCCCGGATATTTCTCTTCGAGCCCTTCGAGGGTGATCCTGCCCGGTTCCCGGGGGAAGCTGACCAACCCGAGATTTCCGGAAGCCATCACGACCAACTCGGGGAGGCTCCCATCCTCCACAAGATCGCCGGTCTCGGGGTCACCCCCGTTCATCTCCTCCTCGGCCAGGCGCCCACCCGTCGCAACCTTGATCGTCTTTCCCGTGGCGCTTTCCTCCGTGGATGCCTCCGCAACCGACGCCCTGAGATAGGCCCGTGCCTCATCGTCCCCATCGAGTTCGGCGATCGCGGCGCCTCCAGCAAGTCCGGACACCAGGTCCTCGAGACTCTCCCCGTAGCGATCGAGGAAGGTCTCGCCCTGGGATTGACCGTGGTCCGAGAGGACGATCACCCGGTAGGGCCGCGGCGCCTCCGGGAGCACTTTCAGCAGCCGTCCGATGGCCCGATCCACCTTTCGCAGGGCGGTCAGGGTTTCCGGTCGCTCGATGCCGGAGTGGTGGGCCACCTCGTCATAGGCGAGGAAGGTCGTGTAGATGGCGGGCCGCCCGGCCATCAGGTCGGAGATCACTGCCGAGACCTGGAGGTCGAGCTGGATCACGGTCGACCAGGCCCTCATCACCGAGTAGGTGAAGCCCCGATGGATCGCCGGTTCGACCCCGGACCGCCGGGCCCTGATCGCCGAGATCCGTTCGGAGACCAGTTCGACCAGGGCCGAAAAACCGGTCCCGACGACGGCGAACGGACGGGAGAAGTAAGCAGCGTAGTCCCTCCCCAATTTGTCTCGACGATCGAGGATCGTGCTCATGGTGAGCTGGCAGTGGGGGGCGTCGCCGGAGAGGATGTTGGCTCGGCTCGCTCCGTCGTTGGCTAGAAGGCCCTCGCCGTTCGAGTGGCGCCGCTCGATCTCGGCGGCGTCCTTTGGATGATTCGTGACGATCGCACGGTCGGAGTCCTTCTCCCACCACCGGAAGGCCGGCATGTCGGAGTTACTCCCGTGGAGGATCCCGGCCTGACAGGCCCCTGTCTGTGAGGACCAGTCGGTTTCCCAGCCACGGAGCCGGTGGGAGCCACCCCGAACGAGGCGGCTGAGGTTCGGGGCGTTCCCCGATGCCAAAGCCCTTCGAAGTACGTCGTGGGCGAGACCGTCGATCTCGATGAACAGGTAACCGGTTCCCGGTAGGTCGTTGACCAGGCCGCCCTTCTCGACCTGCCGTCTTACGGTGCGCAGGTACCAGCGTGAGTCCTGTTCGAAGGCGAGCATCGGTGCGAGGATCGTCGTCCCGAGCGAGAGCAGGAGGGCTACTAGCGCCGCCTCGAAGAAACCGTCGAATCGGAGCCAGGGGAGTTCGGTCAAGACGAGTCCGACAATCGCGGCGTTGAGGAGGAGGGCCCCGAGACCGAGGCTGACGACCGCAACGGGAAGGGTCAGGCGCACGACCAATGGCCAGACGATCGCGTTCAGCAGGCCGATCAGGACCGCGGTCGCAACCCCTGCCCAGATGCCGTCTATCGCGAAGCCGGGCAGGAGCCAGGCCAGGGCGAAGAGGACGATGGTGTCCAGCAGCACCACCGCGATCCCATGCTTCAGATAACCACCCGCGCCGGGGTCAGGGGTCGAGCTCTTCCCGCCTGCCGTCATCCGGCCCTACTTTCCCACACGGGGCTCCAGGCCGCCCGGGGGAGGGGGGGTCTCGATTGTTAGGGTCGCTCCATGCCGGTAGCTGATCAGGTCAAGGGGCTCCTTGCCCCACTTCTCCCCGATGTCCTTTCCGGGCGCGACCTGCCACCGGGCCCGAGGGGGCTCGACAACGCGCTTTTCGTGGCGAAGACGACCAACGACTTCATGCGGCCGCTGATCTCGATGGCGGCCGAGTATGGACCGGTGAGCGCGACCTTCAGCCGTGGTCGGACCCTGGTCGTTCTGGCCAACCACGAGGCTGCACGTCATGTCCTGGTCACGAACCAGGACAACTACGTGAAGGGCATCGAGTACGAGCTCCTGAGAATCGTCCTGGGGGAGGGCCTGTTGACCAGCGAGGGGGAGAGGTGGCAGACCCAGAGGCGCCTCGTGCAGCCCCTGTTCGCCAAGCGGCACATCGGCGAGTTCGTCGGGCAGATGACCGATGCGACACGGGACTCTCTCGACACCGGACCACTCTCCGACCTCGGTGAGGGGGAGGGGCTCGACATCAATCGGGCGATGATGGAGTTGACCCTCGATGTCGTCGGGAGGACCCTCTTCGGAGCGGACCTGACCGGGGAGACGGCCAGGCGGGTAGCTCCGGCGATGAATGACGTCCTCACCCTGGGGACGCGAATGGTGAGGCGGCTGCCGACATTCGTAATCGCCTCGCTGCCCGGCTTCAACATGAGGCGCGCCATCGCACTCAACCCCGAATCCATCCGGTTCAGGAGGGCGGTGGAACAACTGCGCGGAGTCATCGACGAACTCCTCGTCGAGCGGGAGATGAGCGGCGATCCCGGTGAGGACCTGTTCGGCCTGATGCTGACCACGACCGACCCCGAGACGGGCGAGCCGATGGAGCGCGACCGGATCGCCGACGAGCTGATGACCTTCATGCTCGCCGGACACGAAACGACTTCCAACGCGCTCTCCTGGGCCTTCAGGTGGCTTTCGCTCAACCCCGAGGCTCGCGAGACGATGGTGGGGGAGGTCGACGAGGTCCTCGGTGGCCGAGCCCCCTCATTCGAAGATGCCGATCGCCTTCCGTGGACGAGGGCCGTGGTCGAGGAATCGATGCGGCTCTCACCGCCCGCATGGATGGTCGGTCGCAAGGCGGTCGAGGAGGACCGGGTTGGCGGCTACAGGATTCCGGCAGGCGCGAGCACGATGGTCCTGATCCGGAGCATCCACAGGGACCCCGAGGTTTGGGAGAACCCCGAGGGCTTCGACCCCCGTCGGTTCCTGCCGGAGAACAGGGGGGACCTCCCCCGCAGCGCCTACCTCCCCTTCGGCGCCGGTCGAAGGATCTGCGTCGGCTCGACCTTTGCGCTGGTCGAAGCAACCCTCCTGCTCGCGATGATCTCCCAGCGGTACGAATTCGACCTGCCACCCTGGGCGTCGGTAACCGAGGATGCCGCGATCACCCTTCGGCCGAAGGGTGGACTGGAGATGGTCGCCAAACCGCGTCTTCGATTGGCCGACGCCGTCGTTCCCGGGCAGGCCCAGCTCGCCTGAGCCTCGATAGCGCTCCATTCGGACCGGGCTTGGAGGCCCCAGCGCACGATCTGAGAGCCGTTTCACGGGCCCGGGGGGCCATCCGGTGCCGATATGCGCAAATCGGCGCTATTCCAGGGAGAACTGTGGTTTACATAACGAACATTATCGGGCAGAAGGGGTACCGCGAGCGATCGGACCGGGGCTTCCGGGTATCGAGGGGAAACGCAGAATCCGACCCGAACAGTGCAACCTCAGGTCCCCTGCCGGTTTATACTCGCGAAAGCCCGATTGGCGGTCGCCGAGGCGGGTAATTAAAGGAGAGGAGAACCCGTGTCGCATCGTTCACTGAACTTCCGCACAATCACGACGGGCCTGGTGGCCTCGCTCGCCGCAGTCCTTGGCTTCGCAGCCTTTGCGTCGGCTTCCCACGCCCAAGTCACTGCGGGGAGCTACTTCCAGTCCCAGCTAAAGGCAAAGGGATCGAAGAAGGCGGCCGAGAAGGCGACGATGGCCGCGATGAAGGGCGAGAAGGGGTTCTATGGCTTCAAGCTGAAGGCGAAGGACATTCCGGCCAAGAACGGAACCCTGATCTGGGCCAAGAAGGGCTCGAAGAACAGGCCTGAAGCGGGGCGCACCGATGTGGTTCTCTACTCCTCCCGGAGCGTCTTCAACAAGAAAATCCCGGTGTCGGGGACTGTGATGGTTCCGAAAGGTAAGGCGCCTAAGGGCGGCTGGCCGGTCATCTCGTGGGCCCACGGGACGACCGGTCTCGCGGACCAGTGCGCACCGTCCAGGCGCCTGGGCGATACCGCCTACTACGGCTCGGAGTCCGGCGAATTGGTCGCCAACTGGCTGAAGAGCGGCTACGCCGTCCTTTCGACCGATTACGAAGGCCTCGGGACTCCAGGCGTCCACCCCTACCTGGTTGGTGACTCCGAGGGGCGTGGCGTACTCGAC